>CALWZV010000006.1 GCA_944386115.1 uncultured Clostridia bacterium | reverse complement strand
GAAGAACACATAGCAGAAGCGATTGGGTACAGAAATTTAGATAGAAAATATTGGGGAAGTTAGGAGAGTTAAGTTGAAAAGTAAAATAAAAAAGGTAATTATTCAGGATGATGAGTATCCATACAAATTAAGAAAGATAAAGAATCCACCAAAAGAATTATATTATATTGGAAATATAAATATTTTAAATGAAAAGTGCTTTGCAATAATTGGTTCCAGATCTTGTACAGAAAAAGGGAAAAGAATTTCACAAGAATATAGTACTAAATTAAGCTTAGCAAATTTAATAATAACAAGCGGAATGGCAAAACGGCATAGATGCATTTGCACATATTGGAACAATAAATGCACAAAGGCCAACAGTTGCGGTTCTAGGAAACGGATTTAATAATATATATCCACAAGAAAATAGAGAATTATTTTATAAGATAATAGAAACAGGAGGATTAGTTTTAACAGAATATGAACCTGATATTGAACCTGCTCCTAATAACTTCCCTAGAAGAAATAGAATAATATCTGGAATATCTGATGGGATTCTAATTGTAGAAGCACATTATAGAAGCGGAACTACAATAACAGCTAGATTAGCATTTGAACAGGGAAAAGATGTGTTTTGTATTCCAAATAGTATAGACAATAAATATGGAGTTGGAACAAATTATTTAATAAAAAAAGGAGCTAAACTAGTAACATCTTATAAAGATATATTAAATTATTATAATATAAAAGAAGAAAATATAGGAAACACAGCTAATAATTTTTCGAACATTTCAGAAGAATTTATAAGTATTTATAAAATACTTGGAAATGAACCAATACACATAAATAATATATGTAAGAAATTGAACATAAAAGTTAGTGAAGCAAGTGCAAAATTAATTATGATGGAACTTCAAGGAATTATAAAAGAAATTCCACACAAAGGTTACATTAAATGTTGAAAGGAAAATAATAGATGTATGAAAAACATGTTGTTGGAAAACTAGGAGAAGAAATTGCAGAGAAATATTTGACTCAAAATAATTATAAAATAATAGAAAAAAATTTTTCATGTAGTTTTGGAGAAATAGATATAATAGCAAAAGATGAAGAAGAGATAGTAATAATAGAAGTAAAAACAAGGACTAATAAAAATTACGGATTGCCAATTGATTCAGTAACTAAAATTAAACAAAAACACATGAAAAAAGCAGCAGAGTTTTATTTGAACATAAGAGGTTTTGAAAATGAAAATATTAGGATAGATGTAATAGAAATATATATTAAAAACAATAAATGTTATGTACATCATATAAAACAAATATGGTAAATTGGATTGTAAAATATATGAAAATAAGCTATAATAATTATATTTCAGGAGGAATATAATTATATGAAGATAATTACATGGAATGTAAATGGATTAAGAGCTGTATATAAAAAGGGATTTGAAGATTTTTTTAATGAGATAAATGCTGACATATTTTGTATACAAGAAACAAAAATGCAAGATGGGCAGATGGAAATTGAATTAAATGGATATTACAAGTTTTTAAATAGTGCACAAAAAAAAGGATATTCTGGAACGGCAATTTTTACAAAAACTAAACCAATTAATATAATCTATGGTATAGGAAAAGAAGAACATGATAAAGAAGGAAGAGTAATTACTTTAGAATATGAAACTTTTTTCATGGTAAATGTATATACACCAAACTCACAAAGAGAATTGACAAGATTAGAATACAGGATGAATTGGGAAGATGAATTTAGAAAATATTTAATTAAATTAGATAAGATAAAGCCTGTTATAATGTGTGGAGACTTAAATGTAGCACATGAAGAAATTGACCTAAAAAATCCAAAGCAAAACACAAAAAATGCAGGATTTACAAATGAAGAAAGAAATAAAATGACAGAATTATTAAAATCTGGATTTATAGATGTATATAGAGATATTTATCCAGAAGAAACAGATTGCTACACATGGTGGTCATATATGGCAAGTTCTAGGGAAAAAGACATAGGATGGAGAATTGATTATTTTATTATATCTGAAAGAATAAAAAGCTTAGTACAAAGTATTAAAATACATAAATATATAATGGGAAGTGATCACTGTCCTGTTGAAATGAATATAAATATGGAGGAAAGTTATGAAAGATGAAAAAAAATGGACAAAATGGATATACTGGTTTACATTTGCAGTTGCAGTAATTTTTGTATACAAAACATTAGATAATTATGTTGCAATTTCTGGCTGGATAAAGAATCTTTTGGGAATATTAATGCCATTTATATTGGCAATATTAGTAGCATATTTATTCTATATACCATGTAGAAAATTCGAACAATGGTATAAAAAATCAAAATTCAAATTGATAAATAAAAAAGCAAGATCTTTAAGTGTTTTTACAGTGTATCTAATAGCAACTATTTTGATAATAGTTATTATAAATGTAATATTACCAACAATTTCAAAAAGCTTTATAGAATTAGCCTCAAATTTACCAAATTATTATGAAAATGCCAAAAAATTTATTGAGGGGCAACCAGATGATTCTATATTAAGCCAAATAAATGCACAGGAAATAATAAACCGAATACAAGATATAGACTTAAGCCAAATATTTAGTATAGAAAAGGTTTGGGAATATATAAAAAGTGCTTTAGGAATTGTAGATATATTATTTGCAGCATTTGTAACTATTGTAGTTTCAATATATATATTAATTGAAAGAAGAGAAATAATGAAATTTATTCAAAAACTTTCAAGAGCATTATTTAAAGAAGAAACAAGTAACAATTTAGGAAAATATTTTGAAAAAACAAATGAAATATTTTTTAAATTTATATCAAGTCAAATTTTAGATGGTATTATTGTAGGAATAATATTATCTATTGCAATGTCTATAATGGGAGTAAAATATGCAGTCCTATTAGGATTTATGATAGGATTATTTAATATAATACCATATTTTGGAGCTATAATAGCGGTTATAATAGCAATAATTATAACGATGTTTACAGGAGGAATTGCACAAGCAGTATGGACTGCAATTATTATAATAATATTACAACAAATAGATGCAAACATAATAAATCCTAAAATAGTTGGCAATTCATTAAGACTAAGTCCAATACTTATCATTTTTGCAGTTACAGTTGGTGGAGCATATTTTGGAATTTTAGGAATGTTTTTATCAGTTCCAATAATAGCAGTTTTAAAAATATTATTACAAGATTACATAGAATATAAAAATCATAAGTTAGATAAAGCATAATTAAATAATAAGTATTGTATAAACTAAAATGAATATTGACTTTGAATCACCACTAGAGTATAATAAAACATGTATAAAGCAATGATTTATATTCATTGCTTAATGCACCTGTAGTTTAGTTGGATAGAATGGCAGGCTACGAACTTGCAGATCGGGGGTTCGAATCCCTCCAGGTGCACCATATGCAAAAATCCATACAAGTATTGAAATATCAATGCTTTGTATGACTTATTTTTTATGTTTTACTGCAATTTTACTGCAGCCGTTCTTTTTATAATCCTTGTACTTCAAAATATTTAGTTACTTTTTCTAATTCATTTGAAGCAAGAAAAAAAGCTAATATGACACAACAAGAGTTAAGCGAAAAAAGTGGTATTATACAACCTTCTATTGCAAAAATTGAAAACTTTGTACGTACTCCTCAATACACTACCTTAATGAAGATGTTATATGCTATGGGCTACACTTTATCAGTAGTTCCACTAGAGGAAAAAATAAAAAAGGGAAATAAAGAAGCGGAAGTAAGACAATAAAACCGCTTCTATAAGGAATATCGAAAATGAACTATAATTCAAATAAATCAGACGACGAAAAACAAGAACATAATGCACCAATAGTTGCTATTGGTGCGATAATATTTGCAGCAATATTTGAAAATGTCATGCCCCATTTTTTAAACCCTGTTCCTACAAACATGTTAGGCATTAAATCAGAAAAAGGACCAATATATGGAATCTTATCAAGTGAAATACAATCTTCTGTAGACCATTTATATAAAGTTTCTGAATTTTCATATATTTCCTTAGCTTAAAATTATCACCCTGAAGTTAGTTTAATAAAAATGATAGAAAATATACTAGAATAGTTCTATATTTTAAAAGAAGATATAATAAAATTTATTTCATTATCATAATTATTAAACAATTCTGTAGGTCCACCTAGTGTAAATAAATAAATTAAATTATCCTTATTCATCAATATTTGAATAACTGAAATATTGATATCATTTTTATTTATTATATATGATAATTCATATCCACTATTTTCATTTAAGTTTATGTTTTCTTTTTTTATTTCGCCTAGTATTACTTCTGTATCCTTAATTTGCATTATTGAATTCTCAACAAATTGTTCAAATGAAATATTATTATCAATTTCTTGAGCAATAAAATTTATACTAAGTCCAGAAGGATCAGTAGAATAATAACCAGGATTTTGTGAATTACCAAAATATGTCCATGATGAAGGGTAATAAAAACTTGCACCAGTTATATCTGAATGTAATGTATACCCTGAAAAATTTTCTGAAACAATGTTATTTGAGTGTGTGGTAGTGTTTTCAAGTTTATTTTTTGAAGAACAACCTGTTAATAAGAAAAATATAAAAATAAAAATTAAACAAATTTTCATATAAATAAAACCCTTTTAAATAATTATTTAGAATATTTTACTATTTTAAACATAAACTTTCAATAAAATCAAGTAAATTTGATTATTTTGGAAAATTAGTGTATAATATTAATAATTATATATAAAAAAGGAGAATTAAGTTTTATGAGAAAAATATTAATAATGTTTTTAATTATAGTTCTCATATTAACTCCAGCACAATCATTGGCATCAATACAAGAAAGTTCAGGAGCAACTGGAGATCTTCCTTATCGAGCTCCACCGACAGAACATGATAATCCAGTAAGTATACCAGAAACACCTCCAGATGATGAATCTGATTTTGAGCCAGAAGAGTTTCCAAATATAACAATAGAGCCTACGGAATGCCCAACAGTTATAACATATTATCATTATAATGTTAGTGGAACGGTATATGAAGATAGGCAAGCAATTTATTATGAAGAAGATGAAGCAATAGGTAGTAGTGGAACAAAAAGAATCGGGAACAATGGAAAGATAGATGCTGGAGAGGGAATTGCAGGCATTAAGGTAACAGCTACATCAGGAAGTGGCAGTTATGTTACATATACAGATTTTAGTGGTAATTATGAATTTAAAGATTTAAACAAAGGAGATTATAAAATAACTTTTGAATATGGAAGTATTCCGGAGCAATCAACATCATCACAATATTTGGCAAATTATAATGGATTAAAATATAATGGACAAGATTATAGTGCAATTTATACTGATGATATTGAAGAGAACCCCAAAACAGTAACACAATACCTTTTTGAGCAAAAAATAATTACTGCAGGTGCAGGTTTTACACAAATTTTTCTTTTATTAGACTTTTCACCTTCAATGATTGAAAGTGTAAGTCAATATGAGACTAGAATGCAGGTAGTAAAGCAGTCTGCAATAGATTTTATCAATATTTTATATGAAAAAAATCCACAAAATTTAGCAGTAGGAGTAATTGGATTTTATGGTGAGGCAGTTATTATTAAACACTTAACAAATCAGAAGGAGACATTAATTGAAGCAATTGAAGGATTCTCATTAGATTTTGCAACATACAATGGAAGACCTATATTAACACTTAATAACTTAGTTGATACAGGAAAAGTTGGAACAAATATTGGAAGGGCGATTAATAAAGCTAAAAATTCATATATAAATAAAGATGCTAATAACTCAAATAGAATAATGGTTTTATTTTCAGATGGAACTCCAACAGCACATGACGATGTCCCAGCATTGTATGCTAATGAGCCATCAAGTAGCTTTTATAGTAAGTTAGACAGAGTAGTTGAAAATACAAGAGCAGATTTAATAGATGCTGTAAATAATAATATTACAGTATTAACGATTTTAACTGAATTAACAGATCCAGAAGAAAAAGAGTATGCTCAAAAAACATTTTGCTATGATGATGGTACACCAATTGGACATTATTTTAATCCACAAAATGATACAATAGACCTTTCAGAATGGATTACAGAAACTATTGTAGAAACTGTTGTAAATGTTGTTCATGAAGGAGATCCGAGTCTGCTAGGTGAAAATACTTGGGGAGATGAAAATAAGGCAAAACGAGAAGAAATAAATAAGTATTATGATATAATGAATTATGATAAATTAAAAATATTTGATGTAATTGGAAAAATGACTGGTACATCTAGAGATAAAGAAATAGTATTAGTAGAAACTAAAGATACATATGAAAATTTTATAAATAAAGTAAAGCAAGAATTTATACCAATAAACTCTATGACAGTAACAACTGAAAGAACATATTTTTTGGGAGTAGATAAAAAAGAAACAAGTACTTGTTATTGTACAGACGAGAAAAAATTGCCACACGTAACATATGAAAATCATGTAGATGTAAATTCAACTGTTAATTGTGCTTTAATAAAAAGAGAAGATTTTGCACTACAACTTGATAAAGCAATAAGTGGTGTTAAGTATATTTTAGCAGATGAAAGTGTAGTACATTATAAAACAGGAGAAGGAGCAAAATACACAATTGAAGCAATGCAAAGAAAAGTTCCATTAGGAATTGAAAATATTGCTGTAATGCCAAATTCACATGAAATAATACAAATTGATGAAGAGTTAATACATGGTTCAACTTTACAAGTAGAATATACATTAATTGTAAAGAATGTCTCATCAGTACCTTCTACAAGATTTGCAATTGTTGATTATTTAAGCTCATATGAGGATATGATTTTTGATAAAACTACTCCATTAATTACTGAAGAAGGAACTAATGAAAAATATGGATGGGAAAAAACTAATAGAGAAGCATTAAAAGCAAATGGTGTTATATCAGATGAGGTATATAATTCCTTATCGCCAGACGAAGAATATTTGATATGTAAATTTGATGAAAATAATAGTAGTATTGTTGATCCTATAATTGGAGCAAATGGTGAAAGATATGTAAAACTGGTTTTATCTAAGGTGTTTTCGGTAGAAGATATTAATTCCGACTTAAAACACAATAATGAAGCAGAAATAGTAATATTTTCAAATAAAATTTCAAGGAGAGCCAATCTAACAGAAGAAGTAACTGATTCTAATAGTGAGACACAGCAAATAAGAGAGAAATATTCATTTCCTGGAAACTTTAAACCAGGAAGTACAGAACGAGATGAAATAGATTCAGCAATTTCATTTAATACAAATATAATCCAACCATTTGGAAATAGAATAAAAAAACCAATTGTTTTACATGCTATTGACAGAATAGTTGAAAACTCGACTTAGGGATTGAAATTTAACATAAAAAAAAGGGGCCTATTTCAGGACACCCTCTTTTTTTGGTGAACCGGAGACGATTCGAACGTCCGACCCACGCCTTAGAAGGGCGTTGCTCTATCCAGCTGAGCTACCGGTCCATAGTTAATTAACACAAACTATAATAACACTTTTTTAAAAATTTGTCAACAAAAATTAAGAAAAATAAATGTTTACAATGAAAAATACATATGATATAATTTAAGCAATATAATAAAGAGGTGTAATTATGAACCAAATTTTGTTTGCAAATGAAAATGGGCAAAAAAAGTCTATGACGGTTGATATAAATAAAATAATTAAATTTTTTTGTATATTTGTAATAATACTTGGATTAGGAATTACAACAATTGGAGCTTATAGTTTTATAACGATAAATTCAGCAAGTATGGAAGATGATAAGCTATTTCCAGAAATTGATATTCAAAAAAAAGAAAATCATATATATATAACAATAACACATGCAAATGGAATAGAAAGCGTAAAATATCAATGGAATGATGCACAAGAACATACTATAAATGGAAGCGGAAGAACACAAATATCAGAAATATTAGAATTGCCAGCAGGAACTAATATACTAAATTTAACTGTAAGAGATGTAACAGGACAAGAAATAAAAGATAAGAGGGAATTTATATCAGAATCAGAAATAGGACCTGATGTTGAATTACCAGAAATAAATATTTCACCAGATGGAAAAGAAGTAAGGATTGTTGCAACAGATGAGACAGAAATATCATATTTAACATATCAGTGGGAAAATCAAGAAGAAATAAGAGTTGATGTAACAGATGAAAACAAAAAAACAATAAGTATAAATATTCCAGTACTAACTGGAGAGAATTTATTAATTGTTAAAGCAACAGATGCAAGTGGAAATACAAGAACAGATAGATTAAATGTAAATGGCATAGTTGAACCAACAATAGAAATATATGCAGATGAGAACACAGCAGAATTTGTTATAAAATTAACTGATGAAATGGGTCTAAAAATTTTGGCATATGATCACAATGGTAAAAAGATAAAAATAGAATTAGATGGACAATATGAGGTAGAACATAGAGTGAAACTACAAGATGGTACAAACACAATAACTGTGTATGCATTTAATATACAAGATTCAATGTCACAATACACAGGAATTTATGATTATAATGAAAGGTAGATAGATGCAAGCACAAGAAATATATAAATTGCTATTGTTTTTCATAATATATTCATTTTTGGGTTGGCTGTTAGAAACAGTTGCAAAATCTATAGAACAAAAAAAATTCATAAATAGTGGTTTTTTGGTTGGACCATTATGTCCAATATATGGATTTGGTGCTTTTATAATGCTTATATTCCTAGATAGATTTAAAGAAAATTATCTTTTACTATTTTTTATGGGAATGGTAATATTAACAGCTTGGGAATATTTAGTAGGAATAATCTTAGAAAAAGCATTTAAAACAAAATATTGGGATTACTCGAATTATAAAATAAACTTTCAAGGAAGAATATGTTTAGTACACTCTACAATATGGGGAATATTAGGTGTAATATTCATTAGATTTATTCATCCATATGTAATTGAATTTATAAATATTATAGATATAAAATATATAATAATGATTGATGCATTATTGTATATGATATTATTAATAGACTGTATATATAGTATTATAAAAGCAACCAATATAAGAAGCAAAATTATTAAATTAAGAGAAATAACAGAAACATTAAAAGAGAAACTTGAAGAAATAAATGTAGCTGATAGTAAGAAAAAGACAAAAGAAAAACTTAAGCAGATTATAGATGAACTTAAAGAGAATCAAAATGAGTTAATCGAAAAATTGCAAACACAAACAGAAAGAATTAGAAAGGCATTTCCAACAATGAAAATGGAAATAAATGATTTTCTTAACAAAAAAGTACATATAATAAAAAATGGACAAAAAAAGGAGAAATAGGAACATGTTTCAAGAAGTGTGTATAGTTGACAATAAAGAAGAACTAGAAAACAAAATTAAAAAAATTTTTGAAGATGAAAAAGAGTATAAATTTAAGAGAATAGAAATTGGAAAATTAGCAGATATGCTAAATACAATTCCAACACTTATAATAATAAATGAAGACACAATATGTAGAAATATACTTGATGTATGTAATGAAATAAGAGCAGATGATGATAATTCAATAACTCCAATAATAGTAGTATCTTCAAATAAAGAAAAGGAGCATAGAATAGAAATATTAAATACAGCTGTAGAATATTATATTTTAAGTCCTATAGATGTAGATTACTTATACTATACAGTTAAAAATATATTAAGGTTAATTAACACTAATAGAACAGTTAGCCCACTTACAGGGCTTCCAGGAAATGTACAAATACATACTGAGATGAAGAAGAATTTATTGCAAAATGAGAATTTTACTGTAATGTATTTTGATTTAGATAATTTCAAGGCATATAATGATGTATATGGATTTTTAAAAGGAGATGAGATAATTAAATTTACTGCACGAATAATACTAAAACATGTACATTGCAATGAATGTGAGAGTTGTTTTGTTGGTCATATTGGAGGAGATGATTTTGTTGCAATAATAAAAGGATCAGATGCAGAAAAAATATGCCAAAATATAATAGCAGAATTTGATTCAGAAATAAAGAAATATTTTTATGAAGAAGATTTACAAAAAGGATATTTGGAAGTAGCAAATAGAAAAAACATAATAGAGCAATTCCCAATAACGTCAATATCAATAGGAGTTGTAGAGATTGAAAAAGGAAGATTCCATAATATTTTAGAAATCGGAGAAGTTGGTGCACAAGTAAAACATTTGGCAAAAACAATTATGGGAAGTAGTTATGTTATAGATAGAAGAAGATAATATAATCATAAAATTATAGCCACCTAATATATATTAATAGGGGGCTTTTAAAATGTTTATTTTAAGCAGAAAAAGGATAACATTAGTAATATTATGTATAATTATATCCATATCAACATTTTTAATAAATAATAAAAAGAACGAAAGTATAGAAACTGTTGGATTGCCATGCAGCAATAAAGTAGTTATAATAGATGCTGGTCATGGGTCACCAGATGAAGGGGCAGAAGGGAGTAAACGGAGTAACAGAAGCATCAATTAACTTAAAAATAGCATTAAAATTACAAAACTTATTAGAGCAAAGTGGGTGTACAGTATTACTTACTAGGTCAGATGAAAATTCAATATATGATATAGATTCTAATACTTTAAGAGAAAAAAAGGTATCGGATATAAAAAATAGAGTAAAAATAGGAAATGAATCTAGTGCAGATATATTTGTTAGTATTCATTTAAACAAAATATCTGAAAAACAGTATTGGGGATGGCAGACTTTTTATAAAAATGAAAAAGAAGAAAGTAAAGAACTTGCAACATATATTCAAAATGGTTTAAACGAATCAATTCAAAAAGAAAATAAAAGAACACCTAAAACAATAGATAATGTGTATATTATAAAAAATGTTGAAATACCAACAACTATTGTTGAATGTGGATTTTTATCAAATCCTGAAGAAGAAAGAATTTTAAAAGAGGATGAATATCAAAACAAATTAGCATGGGGAATATACACAGGAATAATGGATTACTTTTTTAAATAAGAATTAAAAGAATAAATAGTATAAAAAGGTGAAAGAGATTTATAATTCTCTTTCACCTTTTTCTTTACGATTTCTAATTTTTGGCTTATTTTGATCTGGACTTTTATTAGATCTATTTTTATCAGAAATCTTATTATCAGGTTTGCCATGAACTAAATTTCTATCATTCAGATTGCGATACTTCATTTTAAAATCTTTATTCAATTAAAACCACCCCTTAAAATATTTACATATTTTAACATTAAATTTTAGTAAAGTCAAATATTAAAATATGGGAAATTGTATAAAATTTTCAAAAACAGCAAAACTAAGAATAATTAAAACTTTCGGAAGGTGAAAATATTGAGAACAACAAAAAAATTAGAAATAAAAGGTATTAGAATAGAAAAGAATGAATTAGAAAACTATATGCAAAGAGTAGCATCTGGACATACAATAAAAAACAACTCAAATAAAAATACTTATCCCATTCCAGATTTAATAGAAAATTTTAATTTTATAACAAAAACATATAATCTTTTAAATGACCATATTAAATTAAATATAAATATTCACCCAGCAGGAGAATGGATTTTAGATAATTATTATATAATTGAAGAAGCTGTAAAAACAATAAAAAGTGAATTAACAATAAAAAAATATAAAAACTTAATAGGTATTGAAAATGGTCCATATTCAGGATTTGCAAGAATTTATGTGTTAGCAAGTGAAATTATAGCATATACAGAAAGCAAAATAGATGAAGAAACACTAAAACTTTTAATAAAAGCATATCAGAAAAAAAAGAATTTAAGCATGGAAGAAATATGGAATATAAAAACATTTATACAAATAGCTATTATAAAAAATATAAAACATGTGTGTGAAAGGATATATTTGTCTCAAATACAAAAGTATAAAGTAGAAAGTATAGTAGAACGATTTATAGAACAAAAAGATAAAAAAAATCAAAGGTTTAAAACAACAAATATATTGGATTTTAATAATACTTTTAATATAGAAATGAAATATCCATTTGTAGAATATATGTCATATAAATTAAAAAAATATGGTAAAAGATCTTATAAATATTTAAAAATATTAGAAGAACAAGTAGAGAAAACAGGAACAAGTATTTCTGAAATTATAAAAAAGGAACATTTTGATATTGCAATACAAAAGGTTTTAATGGCAAATTGTATTATAAGTTTAAAAGAAATAGCAAGTATTGATTTTGTAAACTTATTTGAAGAAATTAATCAAATAGAAGAGATTTTAAAACAAGACCCAGCAAATATTTATAGTAAAATGGATTATAAAACTAAAATATATTATAGGAATAAAATAAAAGAAATTTCAGAAAAAACAAAGATATCTGAAAATTATATAGCAGCAAAACTACTAGAATTAGCAAATGAAAGGGAAAAAGGAACAAGAGAGAATCATATTGGATATTTTTTAATAGATGATGGAATATTTAAATTATATGAAAAATTAGATTATAAAATAAATAGAAAGAAAACAGATAAAGCTAGAATGTATATAGCATTAACAATTTTAATTCCATTGTTCTTTGCTACATGTTTTACAATATATTTTTCATATTTATCAAGAAATATTATTATTGGATTTTTGTCAGGAATTTTAATATATATACCAATCACAGAAATATATATAAAGGTTCAGAATTATATATTAACTAAAATAGTAAAACCTAAACTAATTCCGAAGCTAGATTTAAGCTCAGGAATAGATAAAGAATATTCAACTTTTATTGTAATACCAACAATAGTAAAAAACAAAGAAAAAGTAAAAGAATTATTAAGAAAATTAGAAGTATATTATCTAGCAAACAAAAGTGAGAACTTGTATTTTGCAGTACTTGGTGATTGCTCAAGTGGAAATAAAGAAGATGAATGTTTTGATGATGAAATAATAGAAACAGCAAAAATTGAGCTAAACAAGTTGAACGAAAAATATAAAAATAATGGATTTCCTAAATTTAATTTAATATATAGAAAAAGAATGTGGAATGAAAAAGAAAAATGTTTCTTAGGTTGGGAAAGAAAAAGAGGTTTATTAAATCAATTTAATGAATATTTAACAGAAAAGAAAAATGTTTTTAAATATAATTCTATGGAAGAATTTGCAAAAGATATTCCATATATAAAATATATAATAACATTAGATTCAGACACATCACTTACATTAAATTCGGGGCTAGAATTAATAGGAGCCATGTCACACATACTTAATAGACCAGTTATAAAGAATGGAAGAGTAATAAAAGGGTATGGCATAATGCAACCAAGAGTGGGAATAGACTTAAATTCAAGTAGAGAAAGTTTATTTTCCAAAATATATGCTGGGCTAGGAGGAACTGATTTATATGCAAATGCAATATCAGATGTGTATCAAGATAATTTTAATGAAGGAATTTTTGCTGGAAAAGGAATTTATGATTTAAATGCTTTTAATAAAGTACTAAAAAATGCTATCCCAGAAAATACTGTGCTAAGTCATGACTTATTAGAGGGAAATTATTTAAGATGTGCATTAATATCAGATGTAATGTTAATGGATGGATACCCTTCTAAATATAGTAGTTATATAACAAGATTAATGAGATGGACAAGAGGAGATTTTCAAATTACAAGATGGTTAAAAAATAAGATTATAGATAAAGAAGGAAATATTATAAAAAACCCCTTAAATGAACTTGCAAAATATAAAATATTGGATAACTTAAGAAGAGCAATATTCCCAATTTCATCATTATTAAGTTTAATATTCTTTATCATAATAAGCAACAGAATAAACACAATTCCAGTTATAGTTTTAATATTAGTATCACTAGTAATACCACTAATATTAGATTTAATAAATTATATAATATTTAAGAAACAAGTCGGAGAAGAATATATCTCTGCACAAAAGAATTTTTCTCATGGTATAAAAGGATTAATGGCAAGTTTAATAAGAGGAATACTTGATATAGCAAATTTACCACATAAAGCATATGTAATGAGTATAGCAATAATAAAAACCATTTATAGACTAAATATTTCAAAACAAAACTTATTAGAATGGATGACTGCAGAAGAAGCGGAAAAGCAAGCAAAAACGGATTTGTTATCTTATTACAATATGTACTTTATAAATATAATATTCTCTATATTAGCAATAATAACAATACCATTTACAAATAAACTTTCCATAAAGATTATTTTAACTATACTAGCAGTCTTATGGATAGTTGCACCATTTATATCTTGGAAAATAAGTGCAAAAATAAAAAATAAAGATAGACTAAAAGAACTAACAAATGAGCAAAAAGAAAAATTGCTAGAAATAGGAAAAAGAACTTGGAACTTTTTTGATGAATATATTAATGAAGAAAATAATTTTTTACCACCAGACAACTATCAACAGGATAGAAATATAAAAATAGCATATAGAACATCTCCAACAAACATAGGACTTGGCTTACTATCATGCATATCAGCTTATGACTTAGGGTATATAGAATTAAACACAGCAATAGAGCGAATAAGAAAAACAATGGAAACTATAATGAAACTATCAAAATGGAATGGCCATTTATACAATTGGTATAACACTAAAACATTAGAAGTATTAACACCAAGGTATGTTTCAACAGTAGATAGTGGAAACTTTGTAGGATATTTATATATAATAAAGCAATTTTTAATTCAAAATTCAGAAAGTGAAGACACAAAAGACTTAATACAAAATATTGAACAAATAATTGAAAATACAAATTTTAAGGAATTATATAATAGTAAAAAAAGGTTGTTTTCAATTGGTTTTAATATAGAAGAAAATAAGTTAACTGATTCATATTATGATTTGTTAGCATCTGAAGCAAGACAGACAAGTCTAATAGCAATAGCCAAAAAAGATGTAGAGGTAAAACATTGGAACAATTTAAGTAGAACTCTAACAAGTCTAAATAAATATAAAGGACTAATATCTTGGGCAGGAACTTCCTTTGAATATTTAATGTCAAATATAAATGTAAAAAAATATACAGGTAGTTTAATAGATGAATCATGTAAATTTATGCTAATGTGTCAGAAAGAATATACAAAAAAACTTGGAATTCCGTTTGGAATAACAGAATCAGCATTCTATTTAAAAGACTTATATGGAAATTACCAATATAAAGCATTTGGAATACCATGGTTAGGATTAAAAAGAGGATTAGGAGATGAGCTTGTTGTTGCACCATATGGAAGTATATTAGCAGTATCTGAAGAGCCAAAAGAGGTAATGCAAAATATCATGTGGCTAGAAAAAGAAGGCGCATATGGAAAATATGGTTTTTATGAAGCCATAGATTACACTCCAAGTAGACTAAAACCAAATGAGAAACTAGCTATTGTAAAAACATATATGGCACACCATCAAGGATTAATAATTAATTCTATAAATAATTTTTTTAATAATGATATTTTGCAACAAAGATTTTTTGAAAATCCAGAAATAGAAAGTATAGACATTTTACTACAAGAAAGAATGCCAGAAAATGTAATAATAACTAAAGAAAAGAAAGAAAAACCTTCTAAATTGAAAAATGAATCAGAAGGAAACTATATAGAAAATGTAATAACAAAATTTAATAATGATTTAAACAATTTAAATATTATATCAAATGAGGAATATTCAGTTGTACTAAATGAAAATGGAGAGGGGTTTAGCAAATATAAAGATATATTAATAAACAGATTCAAAAAGACAGCAGATGTTAATCAAGGAATATTTTTCTATATAAAAAATATAAAAAATAAAAGAATATGGTCAAATGCAAAATTAAACTACCTATCAAGTGGTGATAAATTTATTACAACATTTGCACCTGATTCAAATAAACTAGAAAGAGTAGATGGAAGTATAAAAACTAAAACAAAAATTACTATAGCTCAAAATGAAAATATAGAAATAAGAAGCTTGAGTATAGAAAATAATGGATTAAATGAAGAAACCTTAGAGATAACTAGTGTACTAGAACCAATATTATCAAAAAAAGAGCAAGACTATGCACATCCAGCATTTAATAATCTATTTTTAGAATTTGAAAATATAGATAATTTTATAATTGTAAAAAGAAGAGCTAGATTAAAAGAAGAAAAAGATATATATTTAGGAGTAAGTTTATGTACTGATAATGAATCGATTGGAGAATTGGAATTTGAAATAAATAAAGAAAAATTTAATGGAAGATGCAATTTAAATTTGCCACAAATGGTAAAAGAATCTAGACCATTTTCTAAAAATATAGGACTAGTTGTAAACCCTATAATAGCATTAAAAAGAACAATGAAGATTATGCCAAAAGAAAGAGTTGTTTTAAATTTATTAATTGCGATTTCAGAGGTAAAAGAAGAGGTATTAATAAATTTAAATAAATATAAATCAACAGAAAATGTAATAAAAACATTTGAATTATCAAAAGCAAGGGCAGAAGCGGAATCGAGATATTTAGATATAAAAGGAACAAATATTATAACATATCAAAAATTATTATCTTATTTATTACTTCAAAATCCGATGAAAAAGATGTATATAACAAAATTGCCTGAAAAAAATTACCCAAGAAGCGATTTGTGGAGATATGGAATATCTGGTGATTTGCCAATATTATTAGCAAAAATAAAAGATGTTAATGATGTATATGTTATAGAAGAATTATTAAAAGCTTATGAATTCTTCAGAATCAAAAACGTACAAATAGATTTAATAATATTAAACAATGAAGAAAATTCATATGAACAATATGTAAAAGAACAAATAGAAACAGCTATATTAAACAAACATTTAGCATATTTAAAAAATATTAAAGGTGGAATATTTGTATTAAATACAAATGAAATAGAAAGTAGTGATTTATTTGAATTTTTAGCCGACTTTATAATTGACTGTAAAAAAGGAAATATAAAAGAACAAATAGAAGAACAAGAAGAAGATTATATAAGCAAAATAAAGAATATAGGTGATGAAAAACAACCAGAAGAACCAATAAAAGAAGAAGAAGTAAAAACATCTATTAATAAGGAAGAAGTTGAATATTGGAATGAATATGGTGGATTTTTAGAAGACGGAAAAAAATATTTAATAAAAATAAATTCAAAAAATAATTTGCCAACTGTATGGAGTAATATAATGGCAAATAAAAACTTTGGAACCATAGTTACAGAAAATATGGGGGGATTTACATGGTATAAAAATAGCAGATTGAATAGACTAACAAGTTGGAATAATAATCCAGAACAAGATATACCATCAGAAATAATTTATTTTAAAGATATAAAAACAGGAAAGGAATGGAGCATAGGTAAAAATCCAATACCAGATAACAATGAATATAATATAACATATGGATTTGGATACTCAGAATATAGTCATACTAGTGGAGGAATAGTACAAAACTTAGAAATGTTTATACCACAAAATGAAAATGTAAAAATAAATTTATTAAAAATAAAAAATACAAATCCATCAAAAAGAGAACTAAAACTAATATATTATGTAAAACCTGTTTTAAATGAAGATGAAATAAAATCAAATGGATATGTAGATATAAAAAAAGAAGGAAACATATTAATTGCTAAAAATTTAGTAGCAGAAGAATTAAGAGGTACAATTTGTTATATAAGTAGTAGTGAAAAAATAACATCATATACAGGAAGCAAAAATTTCTTTATAGGGGGCAAATCTCTAGAAAATCCTATGGCGCTTAATAAAATTGAACTAAATAATGAAAATGGTTTAGGGCAAAATTCATGTATAGCAATTGAAATGAAAATTGAACTTGAAGCATATGAGGATAAAGAATTATCAATAATAATTGGAGCCAGTGAAGAAATATTAGATTTAAAAAATATTGTTTATAAATATTCAAAAACACAAAACTGTAAAGAAGAATTAAGAAATATTAAAAACTTTTGGAATGAAACATTAGGAAAAGTTAAAGTAAAAACTCCAGAAAGAGCAATAGACATAGTTTTAAATGGGTGGGCAATATACCAAACAATATCATCGAGAATATGGGCAAAATCCGGATACCATCAATCAGGAGGTGCCACAGGTTTTAGAGACCAATTACAAGATACACTTGGTTTAAAATATATAAATGAAGAGTATATGAAAAATCAAATATTAAATGCAGCAAATCATCAATTTATTGAAGGAGATGTAGAACATTGGTGGCATAGTGAGACAAAAAGAGGAATAAGAACTAGATTTTCAGACGACCTATTATGGCTTCCATATACTGTATTTGAATATGTAAATACATTTTCAGATTATAGTATATTAGATAAAAATGTAAAATACAGAAAAGGAGAGTTGTTAAATCAAGGAGAAGACGAAAGTTATGATATTCATGAAGAATCAGATATAGAAGAAAATATATATATGCATTGTAAAAGAGCAATAGAAAAAGCTATAAATTTTGGAGAAAATGGACTACCAAAGATAGGTTCAGGAGACTGGAATGATGGATTTTCAACAGTCGGAAACAAAGGTAAAGGAGAAAGTATATGGCTTCGGATTTTTCCTATATGATGTGCTTTCAAAATTCATAAAAATAGCAGAGTATAGAAAAGATACAGAAAGTATAAGAAAATATGAAGAAGTTAAAGAAAATCTAAAAAGAAATTTAAATACAATTGGCTGGGATGGAAGATGGTATAAAAGAGCAATAACTGATGATGGAGATATATTACGGAAGCATAGAAAATGATGAATGTAGAATAGATAGTATATCACAAAGTTGGGCATGTATATCTAATGCAGGAGATAATGACAAAAAATATATCTCAATGAATAGTCTAGAAACACACTTAGTTGATAAAGAAAACGGAATAATAAAACTTCTAGATCCACCATTTAATAAAAGTAAGCTTAATCCAGGATATGTAAAATCATATTTGCCAGGGGTAAGAGAAAATGGAGGACAATACACACATGCAGCAATATGGGCAATTCTGGCAGAAACAACACTTGGATTTGGAGACAAAGCTGTGGAATATTACAAAATGATAAATCCAATAGAGCACAGCAAAACAAAAGAAGAAGCAATAAAATATAAGGCAGAACCATATGTAATACCTGGTGATGTATATGGGGCAAATAATTTAAAAGGACAAGGTGGTTGGACTTGGTATACAGGCTCTAGCAGTTGGTACTATAAAGTTGGAATAGAAAATATATTAGGACTAAAAATAGAAAAAAAAATGTTAAAAATAGAACCATGTATATCAAAAGACTGGGAAGAATATAGTATTAGATACAAGTATAAAACAACAATATATAATATAAAAGTAAAAAATCCAAATCACAAAAATACAGGGATAGAAACATTTAAACTAAACGGTAATGAAATACAGGAAAAACAAATAAAATTGCAAGATGATGGAAAAATAAATGAAATAGAAGTGATAATGTAAATATAAGAACAAAAAAGAATCTAGTTAAATAGATTCTTTTTTGTTCAAAGATTAATAAATAATAATAATTTTTTTAAAAAACTTGTACAAAATTAAAGTATATGATATATAATAATATTAAAATGAAACTTAACCTTGTTGTATAAAGAAAATTGAAAGTACAATAAAAAGAAAGGTGTGAATCTTGTGGAAGATAATAATGAAAATAAGAAAACCATATTAATAGTTGATGATGAAAAACCAATAGTAGAGATATTGGTATATAATTTACAAAAAGAAGGATACAATACATTAGAAGCTAATGATGGAATTTCTGCTGTAGATATTGCACTTTCGAAAAAGCCTGATTTAATACTTCTTGATATAATGCTTCCAAAGTTAGATGGATTAGCTGTTTGCAAAAAAATAAGACATGTATTGAATGTTCCAATATTAATGTTAACAGCAAAAGATGAAGAAATAGACAAGATTTTAGGGTTAGAATTAGGAGCAGATGATTATGTAACAAAACCATTTAGTGTTAGAGAATTAATGGCTAGAATAAAGGCAAATTTAAGGAAGGTAGAAGCAACAATAGAGCAAAAAGATAAAAATGATGAAAATGAAACAGAAGAAAATAAAATTGTTGTGGGAGATTTAGCATTAGATTTGGATAAATTTGAAGTAAAAGTAAAAGATAAAGTAATTGATTTAACATTAAGGGAATTTGAAGTTTTAAAGTATTTAGCAGGGCAACCAGGTCAGGTAGTAACAAGAGAAAACTTATTAGAAAAAGTATGGGGATATGAATATTATGGAGACATAAGAACTGTAGACGTAACTGTAAGAAGAATAAGAGAAAAAATAGAAAAAGACACATCAGCACCAAAGATATTAATTACAAAAAGAGGAGTTGGCTATTATATAGCATCAAAATAAGAATATGTTAAAAAGTATACAAATAAAAATAGTTTTAATATTCATGTTAGTTGGAATATTGATAATTGCACTGCAAGGAAGTTTGTTTATATATAAACTCCAGGAATTAAATAATGAAATAACACAGAATAATTTATTAGAAACAACTCAAATAAGTGAAAAAATATCAGAACAAGAAAATCAAATGAAAATGATGATAATATATTCTGTACTAATATTTTCTGCAATATCTATACTTGTTGGAATATTTGTTAGCAAAATTATCATTGCACCAATTTCAAAAATAATAAAAAGTACGGAAAAAATAAAAGCAGGAGAAAGTATAAACATACGGTTATTTAAACGAAAAAAATGGTAAAACTGAAATTGATGATCTTGTAAAAGCATTTAGTATAATGACAAGTGAATTACAAGAAAATTTAAATGAAGCAACAAGACAAAAAAGACAGATTGAAACAATACTATTACATATGACAGATGGAATAATTGCATTTGATAAAGAAGGGAACATATTACATATTAATCCTGCGGCAACAAGACTATTAACACTAACTTCACAAAACAAAAAATTTGATGATATATTCAAGAAACTTAATATAGATGTAAATATGGAAAAAATAATGTATTTAGAAGACTGGACATCATCAGAACAAAGAGTGGGTATACAAGATAAAGTAGTAAATTTATTTTTTGCACCATTTAAAGATGAAAATGATAGACCAGCTGGAGTTATTGTTGTAATACAAGATATAACAGAACATGTAAAATTAGATAATATGAGAAAAGAATTTGTAGCAGATGTTTCACATGAACTAAAAACACCAATAACTTCTATAATGGGATATGCAGAAACACTGTCAGAAGGAGAATATGACAAAGAAACACAAGAAAAATTCTTAAATGTTATAACATCAGAGAGCAAAAGAATGGCTAGGCTTGTGTCAGACCTTTTAACACTATCTAGATATGATAATAATGAATCAAAATGGGAAAAAACAGAATTTGATCTAGGTGTTTTAGTAAAACATGTACAAGAAAGTTTAGCACTAGAAATAAAAAAGAAAAAACATGTAGTAGAATGTTTTGTAACAGCAAATGTACCAAAAGTATATGCTGATAAATATGGAATAGAAAGAGTAATTTTAAATGTATTAACAAATAGTATAAAGTATACCAATGAAGGTGGAACAATAAAAATATATGTTGGATTTGTATATAATGATGCATATATAAAAATAATAGATAATGGAATAGGAATACCAGAAGATGATTTAAGTAAAATTTTTGAAAGATTTTATAGAGTTGATAAAGCAAGAACAAGAGAAATGGGAGGAACAGGATTACGGATTATCAATTGCAAAAGAAATATTAGATAAAAATGGAGGAACAATAGATATAAAAAGTACTGTTGGTAAAGGAACTGAGGTTGTAATAAGAATTCCAACTAAACAATAAACGTAAAACAAAGAAAACAAAAGAAAAACAAAGGAAATAAGATAATATGCAAAAAAAACGCAATAACTTTAGAATAAACACAATTGTATTCCCCAAAAACTTAATATAAAATTTATTAAAACTTACGGAAATAATGAGTTTAGAAAATAAGGGGGAAGTTAAAATAAGAAGTTTAAAAAGAATATTTATAAATATAAGAACTATTTTAAAAATACTTATAGTAATATCTATTGCAACATTTATAATAATTGGCATTGTAGTATTATTTTTTAGCCCAACATATAGTGTAAGTTTTAATGGCGAATTTATAGGGTATAGTAAAAACAAAACAAAGCTCCAAAACAGAATTAATGAATATATGAATAATCCTGGAATAGCAAATGCAGCATTTGTAGAAATTGAAGAACTACCAGAATATAAATTATGTTTGCTAAAAAATGATGTACAAGCAAATGATGATGAGATTTTCGAAAAAGTAAAATCAACAGGAATAACATATTATACATATTATGCCATATTAGATAATAAAGAAGAAAAATATTATGTAGCCACAGCAGATGAAGCACAATCTGTAATAGACAAATTAAAAGAAAAGAAAAGTAATAACAAAGACGATTTAGGATTTATACAAAAATATGAAACAGAATTAAAAGAATTTACAGATGTAGAAACTGTTGTATCAAAACTATATGAGAAACCACCAGTACAAAGAAATTTATATACAGCAAAAATAAGTACAGCTGCAAATTACACTTCAAAAAAAGTTGATTTAGGAATTGATTTAATAAGACCAACATCTGGAATTATAACATCAAGATTTGGATCAAGAGGAAGCGGAAGACACACTGGATTAGATATAGCTGCAGCAAAAGGAACAACAATAAAAGCAGCTGCTGGAGGAACTGTTACTTTTTCTGGGGAAAGAGGAACATATGGCTTAACAGTAATTATATCTCATGGAAATGGTGTTGAAACATATTATGCACACTGTAATAGATTAGTAGTGAAAGCTGGACAAACAGTTTCTCAAGGAGAAAAAATAGCAGAAATGGGATCAACAGGAAATTCAACTGGACCACACTTACATTTAGAAATAAGAGTAAATGGAGTTGCTCAAAATCCTCAAAACTATTTATATTAAAAAATAAAAGGTGAATTAAATTCACCTTTTATTTTTTTACCAACCTTGTATATTACTTCTTTTTATAGCACCATATAAATTAGATTTTATATTTGGTATACTTTTTTGTAAATCATTAATCATTTCTTTTATATTTTCTCTTTTTGAATTACCATCCATTGGACAACATTTATTCATAACAGCAATTTTATTCCTATTTATAAAACTCTTAATATCTTTCTCAGATAAATAGATCAATGGTCTTATTACAGTGATTTTTGATCTATCCATGTAGCTTTTAGGAGCAAAAGTATGTACATTCCCATTATAAAATAGGCTTAAAATAAAGGTTTCTATAACATCATCTTCATTATGCCCGAGTGCAATTTTGTTGCAATTTTCTCTAATTGCAATACTGTTTAAAATTCCTCTTCTTAAATTAGCACATAAAGAGCAAGGATTCTTTTCTTTCCTTATATCAAATACAATCTCTTTTGAATGACTATTTTCTATAATTAATGGAATACTTAAAGAATTGCAAAAATTTTCAATCAAATTTATATCAAAAAAATCAAAATTTGGATTTATAGAAACAGCAATAAAATCAAATGTTTTATCATAATACATTTGCAAATTTTTAAGAGCCATAAGCAATGTTAAAGAATCTTTTCCACCAGAAACACCAACAGCTATTTTATCTCCATCTTCAATCATATTATATTCTCTTAAAGCTTTTCTAATATTGCCTATAATCTTTTTCATCTATATATTTTCCTCCCTATATAATATGTTTATAAGATAATAAAGACATATTATTTATTTGTTATTTAAAATATTTATTTTAATATTATAGCCTTTATTTTAAGCTTTTTCAAGATTTAAGCAAGAAAGTTCAAGAAATTTTAAATATTTGGTTGACAAATGAATGAAAATATTGTAAAATAAACTAGCGATTGCAAATGAAGTAATCGTCCATATTATTTATGGGCCATTAGCTCAGGTGGTAGAGCACTTGACTTTTAATCAAGTTGTCCCGCGTTCGAGTCGCGGATGGCTCACCAAAAGAAAGAGGTTTACTCTTACTTTTAAGGCCCGTTGGTCAAGCGGTTAAGACATCGCCCTTTCACGGCGGAGACATGGGTTCGATTCCCGTACGGGTCACCATGCCGCTATAGCTCAGTTGGTAGAGCAACGCACTTGTAATGCGTAGGTCTTCAGTTCAAGTCTGAATAGCGGCTCCAGAAAAACAATGGCAAATATAAGCCATTGTTTTTTTCTATAAGGAGGAAATTTATGAAAAATATATTAGTTACAGGTGGGGCAAGAGGAATTGGAAGAAAAATTGTAGAAGATTTATCACAAAAAGGTTATAACATTTTTTTAAATTACAACAAATCTGAAGATGCTGCAAAGGAATTAAAGGAAAAATATAAAAACATAGAAATATATAAAGCAGATATTTCAGATTATGAGCAAGTAAAAAACATGGTAAAAAAAGCATTAGAAAAATATAAAAATATAGATGTTCTAATTAATAATGCAGGAATATCGAAGATTCAACCTATTACTGACATAACTATAAATGATTGGAACAATATAATAAATACTAATTTAAATTCCGTTTTTTATGTAACAAAAGAAATTGTTGAAAACATGATTCATAACAAAAATGGATTAATAATAAATATATCATCTATATGGGGAATAGTTGGAGCATCTTGTGAAACTCATTATTCTGCATCAAAAGCTGGAATAAATGGTTTTACAAAGGCACTTGCAAAGGAACTTGGTCCATCTAATATAAGAGTAAATGCAATAGCACCACGGCATTATAGAAACAGATATGAATAATTTAGAGGATATACAAAATTTAAAAGAAGAAATACCACTTCGGAAGATTTGGTGAAACATTAGATATAGCCAAATGTGTAAACTGGCTAATAGAAGATAATTATACGACTGGACAGATTATTTCAATAAATGGAGGATTTACAATTGCATAAAAAAACTGGATTAAATCCAGCTTTTTTAATCTTCTTTAACTTTTCTTTTATAATTTCCAGAAATTATTTTTGGAATAAAAGTTATAATTTTATATAAAGCAATTCTTACCTTTTTACTCCATAGATAAGTTTTTCTTAATTTTCTTTGTTTAACAGTTACTAAGCCTAATTCTTCTTCTAATGTTGTTGTATTTGCAGGCTCAATATTGAATATATAATTTACACCATCATTATTATCCCAATTTCCATAATCATCTCTAAAGCAAAAATTAAAGGTTTCATCTGTATCAGATAAAGTAATTTCTGTTTGAAATCCTAAATCTGTTTTAGTCATCTCGATTTCTGATAATCCATTCCAATTTTGACCAAAACCAAAATGTATAAAAATTTTATCAGCATTTGCTTGAAATAAATTTCCTGTATAAGAAATTTTTACTGTTTCTCCTTGGATGAGCTTGTCGGTATTAAAAAATATATTCTTTACTAGTTCCATAACTTTCTCCTTAAACATTATCTTTTGATTATATACATTATATTATTAAAAAAAATATTATTCAAGTATTTTTTACAAAAATTATTAAAATTTTTAACCTAATACTTTCCCAATAATATAAAATTTGTCGGAATCTTTAAGAGTTATTTCATCATAATTTTTATTTTCTGGCTTTAATATGATTTTTCCGCCTTTTCTAGAGTAGAATTTTCTTATTAGAATTTCATTATTTAGGCTGAAAAGACCAATATCTTTACTATTTAAAGGAGAATTTAATTCAACAAAAACATAATCTCCTTTATTAAAAGAAGAATCCATTGAATCATCATTTATTTTTATAGCTATAGAAGAACTTGGAAACTCAGCAGGGCAATCTATAAATCCATTTATACTATCTATTGCTAAAACTTTGTTATATGATATATGTTCTATAACATTATATGTTTCTTGATCTTCATTAATTGTTTTGCCATATGTTAACATTAATTGTTGATAAGGTACATCTAAAGCTTTACATATATTTTTTAAAGCCTTTTGACTTGGATTCCTTTCTCCTTTTTCAATGTGTGTTAAATGGCCAATATTGATTTTAGTACGTCTTGAGAGTTCTGTTTTAGAAATTCCTTTTTCTTTTCTTATTTTTGCAATCATATCTCCAATCATAAATTTTCTCCTTTTACATATTTTTCATTATTATATACAAAAAATGACAAATTGTCTAGTAGTAAATAAAATTTTTTGCGAATTTTATCTAAATACTTGACTTGTCAAAATAGTTTATGATAAACTGTTGCCAGATAGACAAAGGAAGAAAGAAAGGTGTTAAAAATGTATACGAATAAGATGAAAAAATACAGACAAGAAAGAGAAATGACATTGGAAAATTTGTCTAAAAAGACTGGAATATCTATAGGTTACTTGTGCCACCTAGAAAGAGGCACAAGAGTTAATCCTTCTACACAGATTATGGACAAAATAGCTGCTGCATTAAAAAAATCTGTACATGAGGTTTTTTTTGATGAGTAATTGAATATATATTTAGTATATTGTTCAAAGATTTGGTTTATGTAAATAGCAAGTATTAAAAGAAAATTAAAAAGTTAAGAACAATAATTTAGCATTTAAGAAATTCGTTAAATTTTTTACTTTAAATACATAATACAAATTAAAGAAAGAATATACTAACTCAAAAATATCATTTATAATAATGAATCATTTTTTGTTGAAAAAAGAAATTTTTTATGCTATGATAATATTATAAAGTTTTTCTATGAGAAAAAATATACGATTAAGGAGTAAATTTATGGGTCAAGAAGAAAATAAAGAAAAAGAAATAAGTGAACAAGAAAATGATAACCAAAACAATTCAAATTCTGCTGTAGTTACACTAGAAGAGAACAAGAATGATGAAACTAGTAAAGAACAGGAAAATGAAAATACAAATATAAAAAAAGATGAAAGTAGCGATAAAGAAGAAAAACCAAAAGTTGCAGATAAAGAAGAAAAAAACAAAAAAGAAGTAAGAATTGAAAAAGAAGAGAAAGTTGGAAATAAGAAAAAAAGAATTATTCTTACATCTTTTATTTTAATTACATTATTAATAGTAGCATTATTAGTTTCAACGCTATTTGCACTTGTGAATATGAATAATCAAAATATAATGGATGGAATAAAAATTAATAATATAGATGTTTCAGGATTAACTAAAGAAGAAGCTAAAACAAAATTAGAAAATTCAATACAAGAACAATTAAAAAACAATATAATGATAAAATATAAAGAGGAGTACGAAACATCATTATTACCTGAAAAAATAGAAGCAAAATATGACATTGATGATTCTATAGATAAAGCATATAATATAGGAAGAAGTGGAAACATAGTAAAAAATAATTACGAAATATTATATTCAATGTTATTTAAAAATAATATTGATTCAGAATTAGCTTATAACGAAACAACAATGAATGAATTTATTCAGGATATAGCAAAGAAAATACCAGGAGCTGTGCAAGAAAGTAGTTATTATATTGAAGATGGAAAATTAATAATAACAAAAGGTACAGCTGGAATAGATGTAGATGAAGAAAAATTAGAACAGATGATTATAAATGAAATAAAACAGCAAACAAAAAATTACATAGAAATTCCAACAAATTTTAAAGAACCAGACCCAATTGACATAGATAAAATATATGAAGAGGTTCATCAAGAACCAAAAGATGCATATTATGAAACAGATCCATTTAAAATATACCCAGAAGTTGAAGGGGTTGATTTTAAAATTACATTAGAAGAAGCAAGGAAGATGTTAGAAGAAGAAAAAGATGAATATGTTATAGAGCTTGTATATACAACACCTAGTTATACAGTAGACCAGATTGGAACAGAAGCATTTCCAGATTTACTTGCAACTTCATCAACAAAATATGATGTAACAAATACAAACAGAACAACAAATTTAGAACTATCAGCAGCAAAAATAAATGGAACTGTATTAATGCCAGGAGAAGAATTTTCATATAATAAAGTAGTAGGGAAAAGAACAATAGAAGCTGGTTATAAAAATGCAGCAATATATGAAGGTGGAAAAGTAGTAGATGGATTAGGAGGAGGAATTTGCCAAATATCATCAACACTATATTATACAGTTGTTCTTGCAAACCTAGAAATTACAGATAGGACCAATCATCAATTTTTAACATCATACACTGGACCAGGAAAAGATGCAACAGTAGTATATGGAGCAATAGATTTTAAATTTAAGAATTCAAGAAATTATCCAATAAAAATAGAAGCAACTGTAAATAGTGGTATAGCAAAAATTTCAATTTATGGTGTAAAAGAAGAAAATGAATATAAAGTAGAAGTAGAATCTACAATATTAAATTATATACCATATACTACAAAATATGAGGAAAACCCTAATTTGAACTTAGGAGAAGAAAGAGTAATACAAGGTGGAAGCAGAGGATGCACAAGTATTACATATAAAATTTTATATTTAAATGGTGTAGAAGTTTCAAGAACAGTATTATCAAAAGACACATATAGTGCAATGAATAGAATAGTAAGTAGAGGAACAAAAGGAGAAGCTGTTGTAGAAACAACACCAAGTAAAGTAGAGGAAAAAGAAGAAAAAGTAGAAAAACCAAAAACAGATGATAAAGAAAGTGAAAAAAAGCCGGAAAAGGATAATACTGAAAAAGTTACAAAAACATAAGAAAGACATTTCGCAGGGCAAGTCTTTGAAGCAACGGCGAAATAGATGTCCTCACTTTGCTCGGACGAACTAAGGTAGCCTAACCTTGTTGTATACGGAAAAATCCACATAGGGTCAAGATAAAAGTCGATTTTCCTATACAATAAGAAAAGATATTGACTTTTAATATGTAAAGTCAATATCTTTTTCTATTGACAAAACAAATAAAAAACACTATAATAGAAAAAGTAAATTTTCTAAAAATTAATTGGAATAAAAATGGGTCATTAGCTTAGCTGGTAAAGCAGCTGACTCTTAATCAGAAGACCCGGGGTTCGAATCCCCGATGACCCACCAATGTGGAATGATGGATGAATGTGAAAGGTTGAGGTAGAATACTTAAGAAGTATTCTACCTCAACTTTTTTGTGTAAAAAAATTAGCTGAAAAGTCTAAAAATCGTTATTTCCGTAAGAGAATATATATTAAGGCGTTAATAGTGGGAAAAACACAGAATAATGGAATAAGATGTAAATATATAATTAAACGAAGAACATGAAAAATAAAAAATAATATCAAAAAAAAATCATACATAAATTTAAAAAAAATCCATATACTAACAAAAAAATAAAAAGGAGAGTGTAAGCATGAAAATAATAGATAAAATTGCACTTGTGTTAGTAATAATAGGAGCAATAAATTGGGGATTAGTAGGCTTTTTTGAATTTAACTTAGTAGATGCAATATTTGGCGAATTAAGTATATTTACAAGGATAATTTATGCATTAGTTGGAATAGCAGGATTATGGGCAATAAAATTATTGTTTGATAGAGAAAAATAAATTCTAAAAAATAAAAATTTATGTTATAATATTAAAAGATTTAATCATAGTATTAAATCTTTTTTCATTAGAACAAAATTATATAAGGAGGAAAATCTTATGGTAAAAATGTACAGAACAGATATTAATACTAATATATTTGAACAAGTAACAACATATGAAAAAGGAACATGGATTAATTTAGTTAATCCTACAGAAGGAGAAATAGATGAAGTTTGTGAAAATATAAACATAGATCCTGAATTTTTAAAATATCCATTAGATAATGAAGAAAAAGCTAGAATCGATAATGAAGACAACAATAGTTTATTTATTATAGATGTTCCAGTTATAGAAGAAAAAGATGGAGAAAAATTTTATTCAACAATGCCACTTGGAATGATTGTTGTAAGAGACGACTTTTTTATAACTGTTTCACTAAATTCAAATAAAGTAATAGAAGATTTTGAAGAAGAAAGAGTAAGGAATTTTTATACATATAAAAAAACTAGATTTATTTTACAAATACTTTATTTAAACTCTTCTTATTTTTTAAATGTATTAAAACAAATAAACAAAGAATCAGAAGCAACAGTGTTCTTATTGCAAAAATCTATGAAAAATAGAGAGCTTGTACAATTATTAAATTTAGAAAATAGTTTGGTTTATATAGCAACATCATTAAGATCAAATGAGGTAGTTATGGAAAAAACACTAAGTGGAAAAATCATAAAACTATATGATGAAGATGAAGACATATTAGAGGATGCAATAGTAGAAAACAAACAAGCTATAGAAATGAGTAAAATATATAGTGATATATTAAGCGGAACAATGGATGCATATGCATCAATAATATCAAACAATTTAAACTCTGTAATGAAATTTTTAGCATCAATAACAATTGTATTATCACTTCCTACTATGATTGCCTCATTCTTTGGAATGAATGTAGGATTACCACTTACAAATAATAAATTTGGATTTTTAATTATAATTATATTATCTGTATTAATTTCTGGAATAACATATTTCTGGCTAAAAAAGAAGGACATGCTATAACTTGAAAACATGGCAAAAATATTGTATAATCTTTAAAAGTTAGGAGGAAGTATAAATGATAAATGCAATAGGAGTAACTTTAAGGTTTGGAAAAAGAGTTTTATTTGAAGATGTAAACATAAAATTTACAAAGGGAAATTGTTATGGACTAATAGGAGCAAATGGAGCACGGAAAATCAACATTTCTAAAAATACTCTCAGGTGAGATAGAACCAAGTAAAGGTGAAGTAGCAGTTGATAAAGGTGAAAGAATCTCAATGTTAAAACAAGACCATTTTGCATATGAAGAATTTACAATTATGGATACAGTTATAATGGGAAACCAAGAATTATACAAAATAATGAAAGAAAAAGATGAAATATACTCAAAACCAGATTTTTCAGAACAAGATGGACTAAGAGCAGCAAAATTAGAAGAAAGATTTAGTGAATTAGATGGATGGAATGCAGAATCAGATGCAGCCATTTTATTAAATGATTTAGGAATAGATTCATCAATACATTATAAATATATGAAAGAAATAGAAGCAAAAGACAAAGTAAAAGTACTTTTAGCACAAAGCTTATTTGGAAATCCTGATGTATTGTTATTAGATGAGCCAACAAATGATTTGGATTTAAAAGCAATAGATTGGCTACAAGAATTCCTAATAAATTTTGAAAATACAGTAATTGTAGTTTCACATGATAGATATTTTTTAAATAAAGTATGTACACACATAGCAGATGTAGATTTTGGTAAAATAAAAGTATATCCTGGAAATTATGATTTTTGGTATGAGTCTAGTCAATTAGCACTAAAACAAGCTAAAGAAGCAAACAAAAAGAAAGAAGAGAAAATAAAAGAATTACAAGAATTTATTAGCAGATTTAGTGCAAATGCATCAAAATCAAAGCAAGCAACATCTAGAAAAAAATCACTAGAAAAAATTGAACTAGAAGAAATAAAGCCATCTAATAGAAGATACCCATATATAGACTTTAAGCCAGATAGAGAACCAGGTAAAGAAGTATTAATAGTAAAAAATCTATCAAAAACAATAGATGGTGAAAAAATATTAGACAACATAAGTTTTGCAGTTACAAGAGAAGACAAAGTTGGACTATTAGCAGATAATGAAAATGCAAAAACAGTACTATTCAAAATACTAGCAGGAGAATTAGAACAAGATGAAGGAGAAATTATTTGGGGAACAACTATAACTAAAGATTATTTTCCAAAAGATAACTCTTACTTATTTGAAAGTGATTTATCAATAGTTGATTGGCTAAGACAGTATTCAAAAGATCCAGATGAAACATATATAAGAAGTTTTTTAGGAAGAATGTTATTTACAGGAGAAGAATCACTAAAAAAAGTAAATGTATTATCAGGAGGAGAAAAAGTAAGATGTGTATTATCTAAACTAATGCTATCTGGAGCTAATTTTTTAATGTTTGATGAACCAACAAACCATTTAGATATGGAATCAATAACAGCATTAAATGAAGGAATGAAGAAATTTAATGGAATAATAATGTTTACATCACATGACCATCAGTTAATGCAAACTGTTAGTAATAAAATAATAGATATAAAAAAGGATAAGCTCATTATAAAACAAGGAAATTATGATGACTATATAGAAGGTGCATAGCTAATTTAGCTATGCATCATTAACAGTATAGCTTTTCTATAAAATTCTTTACACAAATTATAGCATTCTGGAATTTGTTCTAAAAAATGTGTCATACACGCACTTGCATTTACTTCTAAAACAAATATCCCAGAATCTGTATCAATTATATCAATTGCTGCATAATTTAAGTTCATAGCTTTAGCTGTTTTTTGTGTTAAATTAATAATTTCATTTTTAAAAGTTCCATTTTCTAGTAATTTACATGTTGCACCACAACTTAAATTATGTTTCCAAGATGTATATATCTTTTCACCATTATCACCCATAATAAAAGGTTTTTCTTTTCCATATGTTAGAAAACATTCTCCATTTAAATAAAAAGTCCTATATTCTTTTTTAATATCATAAAATGGACAAACACTTATTGAATTATGTTTTTTAAACAATGTAAGTATTGCATATTCTACTTCTTTTAAGCTATTGCACAAGTAAACATCTATACCTTGAAAACCATTATTAGGTTTTATAACTAACTTATTATTATTTTTATAAAAATAATCTATAATATCTTTAAAATAACCATTATCATTTATGTAATTATATCTAGTAATTGGATTTAATATTAGCATATGTTCAATAACTGGGATATTTTTAGATTTTAACACTTCATATGTTCCAAATTTATCGCATGCAATGCTAGCACTTGCATGTGGATTCAAATCAAAAGAATTATCCACAATATGTCTTACAATTCCATTTTTAGTTAATTGAATTATAAATCCTTGTGATAAAAATTCTAGATTAATATTTTCTTCATTACAAATATCTTTTAAAATTTTATAAAAACTATTATTATTCAAACTAATCCCCCTTTAATTATAAGATTTTGAATGTAAGGCTTTTTCCATATCATTAATTTTTTGAAAAAATGAAACAAAAAATGGTTTAAAAAACAAATTAATATTTCTTAATTTTAATATTGTTCCTTTAGAATTAATAGCATTTTTTATTTCAAATAAATCCTTTTTTAAAATAGGAATAAATGAAACAGAAATGCAAATAATTAATCCAATATCTTTTGTATTTACTTTAAAAAGTTTTAAAGTAAACAAAATATGCTCAACAACTTTTCCGAGCCTAATTGGAGAAAATCTTTGTGAAAATATATATGTTATATTGCAAACTAAAAGCAATTGAAAAGAGATTTGAAATCCCTCTTTTAGATAACCAAAAATAATATTAACAATTAAAGTTATAAGTACAAATGGCATGAACTTTAACATATTTTTAAGTAAATATATTAAACTAATTTTATGTATAATAGCTAATAAAAGATTAATAACTAGAAAAATAGCTAATAATATATAATTATCAATAAAAAATATTAATATACAATAAAATAGAAAAACTAAAAACTTAACCAAATCTCTCATTTGCTTTTACCTCTAATTACATCAATTAGATAATCAATTATATACTCTATAGAAAAATTTTCACAAGGTATATTTATATTATTTTCTTTCAATTTTTTAATTATTGTTATTATTTCTGGAACTTTAAGATTATTATTATAAAAATGATGTAAATTTTGAAAAATATTTTCTTTCTTAAAATCAGCAATTACACAGCCATCATCCAAGATAACAATTCTGTCAGAAAGAAGGATTTCATCTATTAAATTAGTTGTTAAAATTATGGAAAATCCTTGTTCTTTCAAATTTTTAAAAATATTATAAATATCATCTTTACCAGAAGAATCTATCATTGTTGTTGGCTCATCAAATACTATATATTTAGGTTTTACAGCAAGAACACTTGCAATTGCAATTCTTTGTTTTTGACCTAAAGATAATTCATAAGTGTCTTTGTTTTTAAATTCACTCATAGAAACATTTTTTAAAGCAAAATCAATTCTAGAATCAACATCATCTAAATTCAAATTATTTAATCCAAATGAAATATCATCATATACATTATTAAAAATCAATTGATTTTCAGGATTCTGAAACACAATTCCAATTTTTTTGCGTAAATTTATAAAGTCTTTTTTTACTTTAGTATTTATATCATCTACTAAAACATCACCTGAAGTAGGCTTTAAAATTCCAGAAATTAAATTCATTAAACTAGACTTCCCAGAACCATTTTTCCCAATAAAACAAATAAATTCTCCTTCATTTATATTCAGATTCAAATTATTAAAAATATTAAATCCATTTTTATACTTAAAACATAAATTTGATATTTTGATCATATAAAACCTCTAATCTTTCAAATATTTATCCATAGGCTTTTGTAAAAACTTTTCCAATAAAAAAATTATTATTACTTGAACAGGAAACATTACAAGTTGTTTAATTATTCTTATTGGAGCAAAAACTGCAATTCCCATATTAGAAGTTAAATACAACCATAAACTATTTAATCCCATATAAACCAAAACAATAACAATTAATGAGCTTATAATAAGTCTAATAATAAATTGCTTGTTTGTATAAGAGCTTGAAGATTTCTTATACAAAAATAATCCATAAATAAGACCTGATAATGTAGAACTTAAAGTATATCCTGGAAAATATGGTCCAGATGGAAATAGTGTGGCACCAATTAAGTCACCCAAAAAACCGAATTAAAGAACTCCATTTAGGGCCAAGCCAAATTGCAGATAAAATAAGGGGAATAAATCCAAAACTTATTCTTATTATAGGGGTTTTTATAGAAACAAATCTGGCTAGTACTACTAAACTTGCTAATAAAAAAGCTGCTAATAAAATTTTTTTTATTCTGGACATAAAAAAATCCTCCTTTTGGTAAAATCCGCACCAAAAGAAAGAAGATAAACTTCTGTTAATTTTTGATAGCGGAATGCGAAAACAAATAAGCAATTACAAAATTTTGCCCTATTAACAACTTCCCGTTTAATAGGTCTTAACTATTTGTTTTCTACTCTATTTGTAAAATAATATATTAAAAAATAAATATTGTCAACTAAAAATTGTTAACTAAAATGTAAAGGTTATCTATAAATCCGAAAAAATTAAGTTTTTTTAAAAAATCCTTGTGTTTTTAAATGTTTTTTTATATAATCACTTTGTAAGGGGTGTTTGGATATGAGAAAAAATATGCAAAGCCAAGTTGATTCGGGCTATAAAATAATAGCGGTAGATGATGAACCAGGAATATTAGATTCATTATCAGTTTTTTTTAAAAGGTCTGGGTATGAATTTACACCTGTTACAGATCCTATGCAAGCAATAGAATTAGTAAAGAAAGAACACTTTGATTTGATGATATTAGATTTTATAATGACACCACTTCATGGAGACGAAGTAGTTGAAGAGATAAGAAAATTCAATAAAGATTTATATATTATTCTACTTACTGGACATAAAGATTTAGCACCTCCTTTAGAAACAATTAAAAGACTAGATATACAAGGATATTGTGAAAAAAGCGATAAGCCTGACCAATTGTTATTGCTTGTGGAGTCTGGTGTTAAATCAATATCACAGATGAATTTAATTAAGCAAATCAACATGGAGTTAAAAGAAACATATGAAAAACTAGAAAATGCATACATGGAAAGTATTGAAACATTACGTTTGGCTGTTGATGCAAAAGACATATATACAAGAGGTCATTCAGACAGAGTTTCTGAGTATTGTGTATTAATTGGAAAAAAGCTCGGTTTACCTGAAGAAGACATCAAAGCATTAAAAATAGGTGGACTTTTTCATGATATAGGCAAAATAGGTGTTCCAGATAGTGTGTTATTAAAAGAGGAAAAACTAACAGATGAAGAATATTCACAAATAAAAAATCATCCTTCAATAGGAGCTCATATTTTATCAACAGCAACAATTTTTGCAGATATATTGCCAATTGTAAAACACCACCATGAAAAATATGATGGAACAGGTTATCCATCAAAACTAAGTGGAGAATCTATACCATATCTAGCAAGAATAGCAGCACTTGCAGACACTTTTGATGCAATGAGCTCAAAAAGGCCATACAGAGATGCATTAAGTATAGAAGTAATAAAAGAAGAAATAAAAAAGAATAAAGGTACACAATTTGACCCAAAACTTGCAGATGTATTTTTAGACATATTGGAAAATGATTATAATGAGATAGTAAGAATACAGTCTAGATATGTATAACAAATGTATATATAGAGGCACTCTTGTAATGTAGCTTAACTAAGCTATATTGCAAAAGTGTCTCTTAAGTATATATGAGTATTTTTCAAACTATTTGAAGCAAAATTATTGATAAAACTATCATTCTAATGTATAATTATATTATTTATAGAGAATGAAAGGTGGAAATAATGGAGCAATCAAAAATTAATCCAAAATTAAAAGAGGCATTAGAATGGTTATATTGCATAATAATTGCAGTGGTTTTAGCACTACTTGTTAGATATTATTTAGGTACACCAACTGTTGTAAAACAACCATCAATGTATCCAACTTTAAAACAAAATCAAAGACTTATTTTAAATAGATGGGTAAGAACAACAAAAAAAATGCCTGAAAGAGGGGATATAATAACATTTGAAGCACCAAGCAAATCATATGTAGCTGCATATGAAGCAGACTTAAGCAATCCAGTAGCAGTATATGAAAATGAACCTCAAGGAATATGGAATAAATTTATGTATTATGTTCTAGAAATAAATAAAACAAGTTATATAAAAAGAGTAATTGGATTACCTGGAGACCATATAGAAATAAAAGATAACAAGGTATATGTAAATGGAGAAGAATATGAAGAACCATATTTAGCAGAAGGAGTAATTACTCAGAGCTTAGCAGGAGCATTTACAGATATAATTGTACCTGAAAACACAGTATTTGTAATGGGAGATAACAGAGGACAAAGTACAGATAGTAGAAGATTTGGTTGTATTCCATTAGAAAAAATTGAAAGCAAAGTTCTAATTAGATTTTGGCCATTTGATGTTTTTGGAAAAGTAGAATAATTAAAAGAAGGGAATAGATATGGCATTTGAAACTCTGGCAGGAAACAAAAAAACAAAAGAATTATTAAATACAATAATAAAACAAAATAAATTTTTGCATAGTTATATGTTTGTTGGACAAAGTGGAATTGGCAAAATGTTATATGCAAAGGAATTTTCAAAAAGAGCAATGTGCTTAAATAGAGAAGAAATATGCAACAAATGTAAATCTTGTTTAGAATTTGATAATAATAATCATCCAGATTTTTTTGTTATAGAGCCAGATGGAAATAGTATAAAAATAGAACAAATAAGAGAACTAACAAATAAAATAATAGAAAAGCCAATTGTTTCAGAAAAGAAAATATATATAATAAATAATGCTTATTTGATGACAAGAGAAGCACAAAATTGTTTATTAAAAACATTAGAGGAACCACCAGAATTTGCAATAATTATATTAATTGTAGAAAATGAAGGAAACATACTAAATACAATAAAATCTAGATGCACAAAAATATATTTTGAAAATATAAGTGATATTGAAATGAAAAAACTTCTAGAAAAAAAATATGGAACATTAAACTTAAGTGATAATATGTTAAAAAGTTTTAATGGAAGTATGGAAAAAGCAACAAAAATAATGGAAAACAAGGAGTTTTATAATAAAATAGAAAATATATTTTCAAATATAGAAAAAACAAGTAGAATAAATCTTTTAAACAATGATGAAATATATAAAAACAAGGAAAACATAGATGAAATTTTAGATTATATAAATATAATATTTTGGAATAAATTACAGGAAAATCATAAATATATAAATTGTTTAAATATAGTACAAGAAGCTAGAAATAGGCTAGCGAGAAATGCAAATTTTGATATGACTATAGATAATATGTTAATTAAAATATGGGAGGAAATAACTTGATAAAAATAGTTGGAATAAGATTTAAAAAACCAGGAAAAATATATTACTTTAATCCTAAAAACTTTAAACTAAATAAAAATGATAATGTAATAGTAGAAACAGCATCTGGAGAAGAGTTCGGAGAAGTAGTAATTGAACCTAAAGATGTAAAAGAAGAAAAAATCCTATCACCATTAAAAGATGTTATAAGAATTGCAAATGATAGAGATAGAAAACATTATGAAGATAATAAAAGAAAAGAAAAAGAAGCATATGAAATATGCAGCGATAAAATAAAAAAACATAAACTTAGCATGAATTTGCTTGATGTTGAATATAAATTTGATAACACAAAAATATTATTTTATTTTACTGCAGATGGAAGAATTGATTTTAGAGAGCTTGTAAAAGAACTAGCAGCAATATTTAAAACAAGGATAGAATTAAGGCAAATAGGAGTAAGAGATGAAGTACGAAGAATAGGTGGAAATGGTGTATGTGGAAGGGAATTATGTTGCTGTTCATTTTTAGCTAGTTTTGAAACTGTTTCAATAAAAATGGCAAAAGAGCAAAATGTATCTTTAAATCCTTCAAAAATATCTGGAAACTGTGGAAGATTGATGTGTTGTTTAAAATATGAACAAGAAGTGTATGAAGAAAAGTTAAAAAAACTACCTAAAATAGGTGCTATTGTAAAAACTGCAGATGGAGAAGGAGAAGTGTGTGGAATAGAAACACTAAGTGAAAATATAAAAGTAAAATTTATAGATGGGGAAGACATTTTTTATAAAAAATATAATATAAAAGATGTAGAAATAATAAAAAATGTAGAAAAGAATGAACCAATAGATGATTTAGATAGTGATGAGTTAAAAGAACTAGAAGAACTAGAGAATTTAGATAAAATAGAACAAAATGAAGAAGACGATATATAGAAATATTGACAAAATAATATATAATTTGATATTATAATCTAAACAAAAAAGGAGGTATTAATAATGGCATATAAAATAAGTGATAAATGTATAAGCTGTGGTGCATGTGCAGGGGAATGTCCTGTAAGTTGTATATCTCAAGGCGATGGAAAATATGAAATAGATCCAAATCAATGTATAGAATGTGGTTCATGTGCAAGTGTTTGCCCAGTTGAAGCTCCAGTACCAGATGAAGAATAAGAGTTTATAATTAAATTGAAAATAAAACTATTAATTATTTAATAGTTTTATTTTTTTTTGCAAAAAAAATGTTTGCAAAAACTCTTGACTAAGAACAAATGTTTATGATATTCTATTTGCAGAAACAGGAGATGGTAAAAATGATATCAACACTTAATATAAAAAACATTGGAATTATAGATGATATAACTATTAATTTCAATAATGGACTTAACATATTAACAGGTGAAACAGGTGCTGGAAAAACACTAATAATTGGAGCATTATCTATTCTTGCGGGAGGAAGATTTTCTAAGGAAATGATAAGAAATGGAGAGGAATATTCATATGTTGAACTTTGCTTATACATTCCAGAGAATAAAAATAGTGTAGATGGAAACATAATAATATCTAGAGAAATATATTTAAATGGCAGAAATATGTGTAAAATTAATGGTAGACTAGTAACTGTAAATGAATTAAAGAACTTTATGCAAAACATAATAGACATACATGGACAAAATGATAATCAAACTTTATTTAATGTTTCAGAGCATATAAAATTATTAGATGAATTTTCTGGAAAAGAATTATCAAACATAAAAAAGGAATATACGAATCTTTATAATGAATATATTAATATAAAAGAAGAACTAAAAAGAAATTATGGAGATGAAAAAGAAAAACAAAGAAAATTAGATTTACTAAAATATCAAATAAATGAGATTGAAATGGCAAAATTAAAAATAGGCGAAGAAGAAGAATTAATGGAACAAAGAAAAGTTATTGCAAATTCAGAGAAGATATCTGAAAACTTACAAAATGCAAGTAGCTGTATAAACGAAAATGCTGTGGATTCAATATATACTGCAATAAGATGTTTGGAAAAAATACAAAATATAAACTTAGAATACTCAAATATTTTAGAAAGCCTAAAAGGCACATATTATGAAATAGAAGAAATTGGTAGAGACATAGAAGAAAAAAGTAATAATTTAGAATTTGATAAAAACGACTTGGAAATGATAGAAAATAGGTTAAACATTATATATTCATTAAAAAGAAAATATGGAAATAATGTAGAAGAGATTTTAAATTACAAAGAAAATAAATTACAAGAAATAAACACAATAGAAAATTTAGAAGAATATACGAATCAATTAAAAAAGCAATTATTAATAAATGAAGAGCAAATGTTAAAATTATGTATAAAAATGAATGAAATAAGAAACTTATCAGCAAATATTATAACAGAAAAAATTAATAAAGAATTAGAAGAGCTAGAAATGAAAAATGCAAAATTTGAAGTAAAGATTGAATTTAATAATGAAAAAATATTTACTAATAATGGATTAGATAAGGTTGAATTCCTGATTTCAAGTAATATTGGAGAAGAACCTAAGCCGTTAAATAAAATTGCATCAGGAGGAGAAATTTCAAGAATAATGTTAGCAATAAAAAATGTTTTAGCAGAAGTAGATAAAGTAGATATTTTAGTATTTGATGAAATAGACACAGGAATAAGTGGTATAGCAGCTAATAGCGTAGGAAATAAATTAAAAAAAATAAGTAAAAATCATCAAGTATTATGTGTAACACATCTTGCATCAATTGCTGCAAAGGCAGATTACAATTATTATATAAGCAAAAAAACAGAAAACAATAAAACAAGTACAAAAATAAAATTGCTAAATGAAAATGAAAGCATACAAGAAATTGCAAGAATTGCAAGTGGCGAAATAACTGAAATATCTTTAAAACATGCATTAGAGTTACGAAAAAAAGCATCTTAAGAAATAAAAACCCCCGAATTTATATTCGGGGGATATATTTTATTCAACATTTGTAATTTCTTCTAATTTCAAAAGTTCTTCCCATCTTGAATCTACTTCTTTTTGGAACTCTTGAATCATCCATTCATTTCCTGGTTTAAACATATGTTTAAATCTCTTTTGAGGTTTTAAAAATTCTTCAATTGGTAATTTATTTTTAGGTTTATAATTAATAACATATTTACCATCAATTACTTCATATAGTGGCCAATAACATGTTTCAACAGCTAATTTATTAATTTGCATTAAATCCTCTGTATTATATCCCCAACCTCTAGGACATGGTGCTAAAACATTTAAGAAACAAGCACCCTTTGTATAAATAGCCCTTTCAGATTTCTCATATAAATCCTTAAAATTATTTACTGCAATTGTTTGAGCAACATAAGGAATATGATGACCAACAATTACTTTAGTTAAATCTTTTCTCGGTTGCATTTTACCTGGAATTTTAGAACCAGCAGGAGAAGTTGTAGTATCAGCAAATCTTGGGGTAGCAGAAGAACGTTGAATACCAGTATTCATATATGCTCCATTATCATAGCACACATATACCATATCATGTCCTCTTTCCATAGCACCAGATAAGCTTTGAATACCTATATCATAAGTACCACCATCTCCACCAAATGCAATAAATTTTGTTTCTTTATTATCGGGTAATTTACCTTGAGCCTTAAGTGACTTATATGCTGCTTCAACACCAGATATTGTTGCACCAGCACATTCGAATGCAGTATGAATAAATGAATCTGTCCAAGAAGTGTATGGATAAATAAATGTAGAAACTTCCATACAACCAGTTGCATTAGCAATAACAGCATGATCTTCTGGCTTTAAAGCTCTTAAAATCATTCTTGCAACAACAGGTGCACCACAACCAGCACACATTCTATGTCCAGCTGTAAACCTTGAAGGCTTTGTAGCAACTATTTCTTTTAAATTATATGCCATTTTAAATCTCCTTTCTAACCTCTTAATCCTAAATATCTATAAGGATTTCCTATATTAGAAGTTTTAACTATTTCTTGTAAATCCTCAAATACTTTTGCAATATCCATTTCTGTTGTGTCTCTACCACCAATACCATAAACATAGTTTACAGTTGGAACATGAATATTACTTGTAAACATTGCAGAAACAACATCTTCATATAAAGCACCACCAGCAGAATTTAAAGAATCTGCTTTATCTAAAACTGCAATTGCTTTTAAATGTTTTAAACTATTTGCTACTTCTTCAGCAGCAAAAGGTCTAAAAGAACGAATTTTAAGAACTCCAGCTTTTACACCTTTTTTTCTTAAATTATCTGCTGTATATTTTGCTGTACCAGCAGTAGAATTCATACAAACAATAGCAATTTCACTATCATCTAATTTATATTTTTCAAAAAATCCATATTTTCTTCCAGTTAATTTTTCAAAATCTTTAGCAACTTCTAAAATAACTTTTTTAGCATTACACATAGCTTGTGCTTGTTGTTTTTTATGTTCAAATAAATAACTTTGTAAATCTAATGGACCGATTGCCATAGGTTCTTTATCATTAAGTAGATAATGCTCAGGTTTATAAGTACCAACAAATGACTTAACTTTATCATCTTCTAATAATTCTATGTTTTCTATAGAATGTGAAGTTATAAAACCATCTTGGCATACCATTAATGGCAATAAAACATCAGGATGTTCAGCAATTCTGTGTGCCATAAGTAAATTATCATATGCTTCTTGATTGTTTTCTGAAAATAATTGAATCCATCCAGAATCTCTTGCTCCCATACTATCTGAATGATCATTATGTATATTTAGTGGACCGTGAAACAGCACGGTTTACTAAGCTCATTACTATTGGTAATCTTAAACTAGAAGCAATATACAACATCTCCCACATTAAAGATAAACCATTTGCAGAAGTAGCAGTCATTGCTCTACCACCTGCAGCCTGTGCGCCAATACAAGCACTCATTGCACTATGTTCACTTTCAACTGCAACAAATTCTGTATCAACTGTACCATTACTTACAAAAGTAGAAAAATATTGTGGTATTTCAGTTGAAGGTGTTATTGGAAATGCTGCAACAACATCTGGGTTGATTTGTCTCATTGCAGTAGCTGCAGCTTCATTACCACTTAATCTCTCTCTAATTCCCATAAATTAAATCTCCTTCTTTCATTTTTAAAATTAATCTTTCATTTCAATTGCACCAAATGGGCAAACTTTGCTACAAACTCCACAACCCTTGCAATAATCATAATTAAAATCTTCTCTTTTTTGTTCTTTATTTACAGGTATTGCATCATCTGGGCAAACAGGAAAACACAAACCGCATTGTTTACATTTTTCTTTTATATATACAGGTTTTGAAGAACGCCAATCCCCTGTCTTAAAATCCCTAGCATTTCCGGCTTCATATATATTGCCACCAATTGTTAAATCTTGCCAAGGTGTATTAGAATTTATTTTGTCATGCATTTTTGTTTTCTCCTTTCTTTACTTAAATTTTTTTAACTTCCTTTAAAGCCATTTCTAAGGCTTTCATATTTCCATCAATTACTTCAGGTTTTTTAGCAAATTTATGTTTAAAAGATCCTATCATATCATTTAGGAACTCTTCATCAGACATAATTTTGCTTACTTTTACAACTGCGGCAAGCATAGGAGTATTAGGAAAATATTTACCTAAAGTCTCCATAGATATTTTTCTTGCATCAATTGTATAAATATCCCCATTATATCCTTCTAAACGTGATTTTATATAATCTTTATCATGTGTTGTATTAATAATTATAGCACCAGATTCTTTTAAACCATGTGTAACAGGAACAGAGCCTAAAAGAGTATCATCAACTACAACAACATAGTCTGGTTCATAAATATTACTATGAATAGTAATAGGTGAATCACTTATACGATTATATGCTGTAATAGGTGCTCCCATTCTTTCTGGTCCATATTCAGGAAAGCCTTGAATGTATTTACCAGTATTAAATGCTGCATCTGCAAGTAAAAGTGAAGCGGTTTTAGCACCTTGTCCACCTCTACCATGCCATCTAATTTCAATTAAATTATCCATCTTTTAAAAATTTAACCTCCTTTAAAAAAATTGATAAGATAAGTATATATTCAAAAAAAATAGATGTCAAGTAAATTATAGTATGATATAATCTAAAGAAAAAGGGAGTTTTATATGGAAATTGGGAAAATTGCAAAAAAAATTGCTGAAAATGGTGGAAGACT
>CALWZV010000005.1 GCA_944386115.1 uncultured Clostridia bacterium | reverse complement strand
AAAAATGATAGTAACAGAAGAGTCTTGGTATATTGTTAGAAATACAAGAGGAGTTACAGGATTTGTAGGTTCAGGAACAGATCCAATTCCGCTTTCTGATGCAGAAATAGCTGCAATGGGATTTGAAGTTCCAAAAGTAACAGTAGATTATGATATTAATGACACTGTAAAAGTAATTAATGGACCATTAGAAAATTTCACAGGAATAGTTCAAGAAATTAATAAAGAAAAAGGAAAAGTTAAATTGTTAATTTCAATATTTGGAAGAGAAACACCGGTTGAACTGGAATTTGCACAAGTTCAAAAAATAAATTAAATTTGAAATAAAAAGGAGGTAGCCAATAAAATGGCAGCAAAAGAAATTAAGAATATTATAAAATTACAAATTGAAGCTGGTAAGGCAACACCAGCACCACCAGTAGGACCAGCATTAGGTTCAAGTGGAGTTAATATTATGCAATTCGTTAAAGAATTTAATGATAGAACTGCAAATCAACCTGGGATGATAATACCAGTAGTAATTACAGTATATCAAGATAAATCTTTTGAATTTATTACAAAAGTTCCACCAGTTGCTGTATTAATAAAAAAAGCAATAAAAATAGAAAAAGGTTCAGGAAAACCAAATAAAGATAAGGTTGCTACAATAACGATAGAACAAGTAAGACAAATAGCAGAACAAAAACAAGAAGATTTAAATGCATCAACAATTGAAGCTGCAATGAGTATGGTTAAAGGAACAGCACGTTCTATGGGTGTTGTTGTACAAGAATAAATAAAATATAATTTTAGTGGGAGGAGAAATCCGTTATTACCAAAAGGAGGAAAAATGAAAAGAGGAAAGAAATATCAAGAAAGTTTAAAACTTATTGATAAAAACAAAAATTATAGTGCAGAAGAAGCTATAGAAACAATTTTGAAAATGCCAAAAGCAAAATTTGATGAAACAATGGAATTACATGTTAAATTAGGTGTAGATTCTAAACAAGCAGATCAACAAGTAAGAGGAACAGTTGTATTACCAAATGGAACTGGAAAATCTTTAAAAGTATTAGTATTTGCAAAAGGAGATAAAGCAAAAGAAGCTGAAGCTGCTGGAGCAGATTTTGTTGGAGCTGAAGAATTGGTTCCAAAAATTGAGAAAGAAAATTGGTTCGATTATGATGTAATAGTAGCAACACCTGATATGATGGGAATTATAGGAAGACTTGGTAAAGTATTAGGACCAAAAGGATTAATGCCAAACCCTAAATCTGGAACAGTTACAATGGATGTAACAAAAGCTATTTCTGAAATAAAATCTGGAAAAGTTGAATATAGATTAGATAAAACTAATATAATTCATTTAGGATTTGGAAAAGTTTCTTTTGGAAAAGAAAAATTATTAGAGAATTATAATACAGTAATGGATGCAATAATAAAAGCAAAACCATCAGCAGCAAAAGGACAATACATAAAAAGTATTGGAATATCAACAACAATGGGACCTGGAATATATGTTGAATAAATAAATATGCCAAAGACAGTAGGCAATAAATAAGACCTACCGAGGTAATGAATAAATGAGTATTAACTCTTAAATTATCTCGTAGATAGGTAATTTAAGAGTTTTTAATTATTAAATTATTTTATGATTTATTTTAGGAGGTGAAAAAATGGCAAGTAATAAAATTATAGAACAAAAGAAAGAAGAAGTTAGCAAATTAGCAGAAAAAATGAAAAATGCAAAACTTATTCTTTTAACTGACTATAGAGGAATAAATGTAACAGATGTTACTAATTTAAGAAGAAAATTAAAGGCAGTTAATGGAGAATATTTAGTTATAAAAAACAATATAACTAAAAGAGCATTAGCAGAGTGCAAGATTGAAGGGTTAGATGAATTCTTAAATGGACCAACAGCAGTAGTAATTGGAAATGAAGATTATTTAGAACCATCTAAGATTATTTATGAATATTCTAAAGACAATGATTTTTATAAAATAAAGTCTGGAGTTATTGATGGAAAGGTATCTTCAAAAGAAGAAATTGAAACATTAGCAAAACTTCCATCAAGAGAAGTGTTAATAGCAAAATTAGCTGGAAGTTTACTTGGAAATATTACAAAACTAGCTATTGCTATAAATGCAGTTAAATCTAAAAAAGAAGAAGCTTAAAATGAATTTTAAATAATTATAAAATTTTAATAAAAGAAAGGAATTTTTAAAATGGAAAAAATAGAAAAAATGTTAGAAGAAATTGACAGCTTAACAGTAATTGAGTTAGCTGAATTAGTTAAAGGAATTGAAGAAAAATATGGAGTATCAGCAGCAGCTACAGTAGCACCAGTAGCAGGAGGTGCAGTAGCAGGAGCAGCAGCTGAAGAGAAAACAGAATTCGATGTAATATTAAAAGAAGCAGGTGCAAACAAAATAGCAGTTATAAAAGTTGTTAGAGATGCTACAGGATTAGGATTAAAAGAAGCAAAAGACTTAGTAGATGGAGCTCCAAAAACAATAAAAGAAAAAGTTGCTAAAGAAGAAGCAGAAGAATTAAAAACAAAGTTTACAGAAGCAGGAGCAGTTGTAGAATTAGCTTAAAACTGTAAAAAAATAAGAAATATTTGTTTTTATATGAAAAGCACTTATATAGTTAATTATATATGTGCTTTTTATTTACTAAATATTTGACAAAATTTTCATTTCATTATATACTTAACATGAAAAAAATTAGGAGAGATATTTTTATGAATATACTAAAAAAAGTAATTATAATATTAATTTCAGTTCTGGTATTATCAATAATATATACAACATATTCATTGGCTGTAACAGGAACTGTCACAACTGACGGGGTGAGGATTAGAAGAGAGCCTAATACTGAATCAGAGGTTTTAACTTTGAGTATAAAAGATAAAGCAATAGAAGTGTTAGAACAGGACGGAGATTGGTATAAAATTGTTTATGACGAGTATACTGGGTATATGCATAAAGATTATATAATATTAGAAGAAGAATTAACAAGTAATACAGAAGATGTGAACGAAAATATTGGAAACGAAGAAAATATATCAGAAAATTCTGAAGAGACAAATGAACAAAATGAAATAAATATAAATGTGCATATTGTACCTATTGTTTATTCAAGTGTTTTAGATAGTATATCTACTAATGTTAATGTTACTAGTATAAAAGAGATGAATAATTGGGTACACATACAATATGAGGATAAAGATGGATGGATTACAAAAAATGATTTACAAAAAATACAAAGTACAGAGAATGTAAATATTCCTGAAGAAACAACTCCGCAGGAAGAAACAATAGTAGAGGAAACACCAACAATTAATATGGAATATGAAAAAGGATATATAAATACAGAGAAAGTTGTATTTAGATCAGGTCCTTCAACAGAATCAGATCCTATAGGTGAACTTGTTCTAAATACAGAAGTTACTATTCTACAAGAAGATGAAGAATGGACACATGTACAAGTTGGGGAACAAACAGGATATGTTGCAACAAGACTTATTTCTGATGAGGCAACAACAACTTCAAGAAGCAATGATTCAAGAAATGTTGAAACTAATCCTATCATATATTATGTGAATTCAGACATTGTAAATGTAAGAGAAGATGCAACCACAAGTTCAAGAAAGCTTGGTACAGTTAATTTAAATGATGAAATAGAAGTGATTGGTGAAAATGGTGACTTCTACCAAATAATATATAATGATGGAATTGGATATATATATAAAGAGCTACTTTCTGAAAATAAATTAGAACAAATTATATATGCAGAAAACAGCAATGAAGTAGCAGACACTAATAATCAAACAACATCTGGTGCCGAATTAGTAGCTTTTGCAAAACAATTTTTAGGTTATAGATATGTATATGGGGGAACCAGTCCAAGTGGAGGATTTGATTGTTCTGGATTTACATACTATATTTATAATTCATGTGGATATCCACTAAGTAGATCATGTTCAGCTCAAGCAAATAGTGGAACAGAAGTAGCAAAAGAAAGCTTACAACCTGGAGATTTAATTGTTTTTAATGATTCTGCAAATAGAAGTATTGGACATGTTGGAATATATATAGGTGACCGGAAGGTTTATACATGCTGCAAATTCTTCAAGAGGAGTTGTTACAGACACAATAAATAGTGGATATTATTTTGAAAGATATGTTGTAGCTAGAAGAATAGTATAAAAAATGGGGGGAACTAATTTTAGGAGTGGATAATTATAAAAAGACCTATTTTAGTTGCCTGTATAAGCTATATTTTTGGAATATTGTGGGGGTTATACTTAAATATTAGTATAATCCTTATTTGTTTTTGCTTATTTTTAATATATGTTGCTTTAATTAGAAAAAAATATAAAATTGATATATATATTTTGTTTATTATTCTATTTTGCATAATAGCTTCGACTCAAACAAAATACTTAGATAGAAAATATGATGTAACTTATAAATGTATTGATAATATATTTTGCAGGGCGATTGTAATTAGTAATAAAAAAGAGAAAAATTATAAAAATTCATATGAAATTAAAACATTAGATAATAAAACAAAGCTAATTATATATGTTTCAAAAGAACAAGAATTAAAATATGGAGATTTAATTGAGATTGAAGGAGAGTATATTGCCCCTGATGAAGAACGAAATTATAAAGGATTCAATTATAAACAATATTTAAAAACTAAAATGATATATGGAACAGTAAATGTATTAGATTTGAAAGTATTGAAGAACAATCAAGCAAATTTTATTTTTACATTATCAAATAATTTAAGAGAAAGTATTTTAGAACAAATTGATAAAATATATAATAGTAACATTAAAGAGCTGGTAAAAGGATTACTGATTGGGGAAGTAGATAAAATAGAAGAAGATGTGGTAAGAAGTTTTAGGAATAGTAGTTTAGCACATATTCTTTCGATTTCCGGTACACATGTTTCATATATTATATTTGGTTCTATATTTATTTTAGAGAATTTAAAGCTTTCTAAAAAGAAGACTTATTTTATAAGTATACTTATTATTATAATCTTTATGTTTATTACAAACTTTGTTCCTTCTGTTGTAAGGAGTTGTTTATCTGGTATTATGATGATATTTTCTAAAATTGTATATAGGAAACAAGATATGCTTACAAGTCTTGCACTATCATTATTAATTTTACTTATTATAAATCCATTTTGCATTTTTGATATAGGTTTGCAATTATCCTATACTGGAGTTTTAGGAATTATTATTTTCAATAATAGAATAAAGAAATTATTAGACAGGTATGTTAAAAGTAATAATAAGATATTAAAAACAATAAAGGAAGGAGTAGCTGTAAGCTTATCTGTACAAATACTAATATTGCCAATACAAATAATTAATTTTAATAATATAAATTTAGTTTTTATAATTTCTAACTTGATAGCAATACCAATTTTAGGTCTAGTTATGATCCTAGGCTTCATAAGTATATTTATATCATATTTCATTTTTGAAATAGCAATTACAATTTCAAAATTCGTTGAAATTCTTTTAGAAGTAATAATTTTTATTTCTAATATAACAGGAGAATTCAAGTATGCAAATTTAATTGTTGTAACACCAAGTATATTCTTGATTATTTCTTATTATTTATTAATTTTATTTCTCATAAATAAAAAGAAAAAAACAGCCAAATACTTTGGTATAATAGTTGTTTTTATTTTAATTATAGGCAATTTAGTATTTGTGATAAACCAAGAATTCACAATACATTTTATAGATGTAGGACAGCGGTGATAGTACACTTATATTAACTAAGACAAACAAAAAAATATTAATTGATGGAGGAGGCAGTTTGGATAATGAATTTAATGTTGGTGAAAAAACATTAATTCCATATTTATTAGATAGAAGAATAAAGAAAATAGATTATGTTATGGTGAGTCATTTTGATAGTGATCATTGTAAACGGGCTGATTGAAGTTGTTAAAAATTTAAAAGTGGATAATATTCTAATTTCAAAACAATCAGAAGTTACAAACGAATATACTGAGTTTATTAATATCGCAAAAAAGAAAAAAACAAATATAATTATTGTAAAATCAGGAGATAGAATAGAAATTGATGATGAAACATATATAGAAATTATATATCCTGGAGATAAATTATGTTTTGATGATATAAACAATAATTCAATTGTTGCAAAAATCGTATACAAAAACTTTAAAATGCTATTTACAGGAGATATAGAAAAAGAAGCGGAAAATCTAATTTTAGATAAATATTGTCAAGAATTGAAGGCAAATTTAATTAAAATACCACATCATGGTTCAAATACATCAAGCTCTGAAGAATTTTTAAAAATAGTAAGTCCAGAGGTTGCATTAATAGGAGTTGGTGAAGAAAATAATTTTGGCCATCCATCTAGTGAAGTCCTTTTAAGATTAAATAAAATTAAATGTAAAATATATAGAACAGATTTGAATGGAGAAATAACATTAAAAATAAACAAAAAAGGAAGAATTTTAGTTAATAAAATTATAAATAATTAACAAATGTGAATAATTTTCCATATTAATACAAATCATATATACAAGATGTGAGAGGAATGATGATTTGTATGAAAAAAATTGGAATAACATTTTTTGTAGTAATAATATTTATAATGGCAGTATTAATAGGCTACTATGTATTTACACTTAATAAAATAAAGGACGAAAATGAAAAATTAATTGAATTGAGTGAAAAAGGAAAAGAATCAGAAGAAAAAATCTTAGAAATAACAAATGAAAATAAGATAGAAGATGTAAAACAAGTAAATTCGAGCTCAGATAAAGTTTCACCAAATGGTATTTTAATATTAAAAAAATATTATAAAGATTGCAAACATACAATAAATGATTATTCACAGATTCCTGAAGAACTTGTAAATTTAACAGAAAAAGATGTTTTAGAATATTATAAAGATTGGGAACTGAAAGGATTTTCACCTAATGAAATTGTATTGTATAAAGAAGTAAATGGAAGTTGCAATGAACATTATATTGTAAAAGAAAAGGATGGATTTATTGCAATTTATACAGTAGATGATAATGGAAAAGAAATATTAAAAGAAAAAACTAAAATTTCAACCGAATATTTAACACAAACAGATTTAATAAAAATAAAAGATGGAATAAGAGCAAATGGAAGGGAAGAATTAAATGCTGTGTTAGAAGATTTTGAATAGTATAAAAGTGAGGTATTAACCTCACTTTTGAACAAAAGTAATATAGAATATTTTATTCTTCTCTTTTTAAGAAACCTAACTTTAATAACAATTTTTTAAAGAAAGAAATGCTTGTTTTAACAGCAGGAACGAGTGAAAGTTCTGGTTTTAAAGAACCAATTAAATCTATAGAGCCGTTTTCTTTTATAAAATTCATTTTCTTTTCTAGTGAAACCATCATATCACAATAAAATTTATTATAAAATGTATATGTTTCTGTATAACCAATTAGATTCTTGAAATTATAAATCCTTTCTTTAAATTTTGCAATATCTTCTAAATTTTTAATGTTATTGAATTCATCTGTAAAGAATATATCAATTATTAAATTTTGAACTTCAAAAAATGTTTCTGAAATTAGTTTTTTACCACATTCTATTTCTTTATTTAAACGACGAATCTTATTTAAATTTCCATTTGAATATTGTAACTCGTGTATTACAAATGAAAGTTCACCTTCAAGTTCAAGCAAATGATCGAATTTAGCTTCAATTTGATTATATGTTTTCAAATCTGATTTTGCTATAAAAGTATTTTTAAAAATATCATTACTGTTTAAAGTACTGTGGAATAATGGATATGTACCAGTAAAATATGCTATCTGATTTAATAATGAACATTCTAATGTATAATAAGTTGGAGTAATTGTAGATAATGATATATTATAATATTTTACTGTATCTACTGGGGAAGAATTAGCAATAGCAGACATTAGCTGAACAGATGCTTCATTTATTCCGTTACCAGTTGCTTTCCCAAGTGGATCTGAGCACAAACCAAGTCTTGTTAAATTGGTGTTATTATCTGTTGTTGTTTGAAGATAATGAATGCATTCATGAACAGCAACTTCTGAAAGAGATTCATAATCTAATTTGTCACTAAAATATATAGAATTATCTTTATATAGGTATTTGGCACCAGATTGAACATCAGGCATTTGAGCAAGAAACATTTTAAGTCTAGAAAACTCTATAAACAAATCCATTTTGTTTAAGCCATGTTCTGGGAAAGCTAAACATAATTTATTGGCAACATTTTTAGAAATCAAATTCACTGTAATTACATCTAGTGGTTTTATTATTTTAATACCTTCTTTTTTTAAAATGGAATTAATATTCATTTGTAACTCCTTTTTAAACATATCTTTTGAATATAATTTATTATACAACATTTTATGACAGAATATATGTCAATTGTATTAATGTTTCGTTACAAATATGTTACAAAACTATATAATTGAAAAATAGAAAAGTAATAAAATTGTAAAATTACATAATTATACTAATAAACAAGTTATGCCCCTAAGTAGATAAATTAATAAAAAAATTGAAGAATATTGACTAAATATAATATAAATTTTATAATTATATATAATAGAAGATATGAAACCTTGAAAATAAGTTTTTAATACAATGTTTAATAATATGAAAAATTTCAAGTAAAACATGATTTAATTACATAATAATAAAATAATTGAAAGGGTTAAAATATGAAAAAGATTATTTTTACAATTTTGTTTATATTACTTATTTTATTAACTTGGAATACCAAAATATATGCAGAGGATATTAAATTAGAAAAAGTTGATTATACAGAAAGTTATTTAAAATGGCTTGAACTACCAGAAAATGAAAGAAAACAATATTATCAACCAGTAATGACACCAATAAATTTAAGCAAGACAGAGAATATTACAACTTATTCATTATTTAATGCAAAACTAGCTATCTCTTTGCAAGATGAATTTGATTTAAGAGATGTTATAAAAGTAGAAGTAAAGAATCAAATGAATACTAATGCATGTTGGGCTTTTAGTGCAAATTCCATTTTGGAGACAAACTTAGAATTGATGGAAAATGAAACATTAGATTTTTCTGAAAAACATATGAATTATGCAACGGCAAGATCATCGTTTATAAATGGTGAAATTAATGAAATTGGTTTTTCAAGAGAAGCTTCAGATGGTGGAAATCCATATATATCAATGGCATATTATACAAGAGGTCAAGGCCCTATATTAGAATCAGAGATGCCATATACAAATGATAAAAATAATATTGATATTTCAGAAATTTATGGAAAAGAAGTTGTAAAACAAGTAAGAAGTTATGAAATTTTTCCATCAATTGTTAAAAGTATAGAAAATGGAAATATTACTTATACTAATGGCGGAACTGGCAATAATTTAATAACATATTCAGAAAATCAAGTTCAAAGTATTAGAAATAAAATAAAAGAACATATTAAACAATATGGTGCTGTATCTGCTTTCACAAGTGATGTAAATTTTAATTCATATTATAATACATCAACACATGCATACTATTGTGACGATAAAAATATATCGATGAATCACCAAGTTACAATAATTGGATGGGATGATAATTATGCAATAGACAATTTTAACACAAATAATAGACCTGCTAATCCAGGTGCATATATAGTTCTAAATTCATGGGGAGAAAGTTTTGGAGATAATGGAATTTACTATATATCATATGATGATGTATTGGTAGAAGTATATCCAATTGGAATAAGAGAAACATCAGATGTTGAATATGATAATATATATCAACATGATATATATGGTGGAAATTCGTATTTCCTTATAAGTATGAAAAATGATATATATGGGGCAAATGTGTTTGAAAGAGATGTAAGTAAAAATGAAATGATTTCGCAAATTGGAATTTTAATTCCAGAAGAAACAAGATTAGAAATATTTGTTAATCCAAATGATGGAGAAATAAGTGAAGCAAAACTTGAAAAAGTAACACAAATAAGTGAGAAACTACCTCCTGGATACCATACAATTGATTTGGACATGCCAATAAAGCTAACTGGAAATAAATTCGCAGTTGTAATACATGCTCTTGATTCTAATAAGGTTTTTGTAGAAACAGATGATGATGCTTTCTATAAATATGCTAAATCAGAAAGAGGAGAAAGTTTTATTGGAATATCACTTGATTTGTGGGCGGATTTAAAAGATTATTCATCAATTAAAGAAAGCAATACGAACTTATGCATAAAAGCTTTTACTATTAAAGATGAAGAAAATGTAACATCAAATATTTATGAGGTTGAAGGTAGATACATATATAAAATACCAAGTAATACAACAGTAAAAGAGTTACTAGATAATATTAACATAAAAAATGGTGAAGCTAAAATATATGAAGAAGAAAAGCAATTATCTAATTCAACAAAAATAAAGACTGGAAACACACTAGAAGTTGGAAATGACAAATACTATTTAGCCGTAGCTGGAGATATAAATAAAGATGGAAATGTTAATGTAATTGATCTTGCAAGATTGAAATTGCACCTTATTAATATGAATAAATTATCAGGGATCGACTTAAAAGCTGGGGATATAAATGGAGACAGAAATATAAATATTGTAGATTTAAGTAGAATAAAATTAATTATACTAAATATTAATTTGTAACAAAAATGTAATAAAACTCTCAAATGGCTTGATTTGGCGTAAAACAGATGACAATAAAAAGTTTGGAATAAAACAAGTATTGATTTTATTATTATTAAATAGTAAAATAAAAATATATAATAAGTTTATAAAAAGGAGAAGCATATGAAAAAGTTATTAATAACATTTTTAGTTCTTGCACTTGTTGTAATTTTAGGCGCTACAAGCATAAAAGCAGCTAATACATTCACAACAACATTAAGTGCGAACAAAACGACTGTTAATAAAGGAGAAGAAGTAACAATAACAGTAGGAATAAACAATATAGATGTTGGAGAATATGGAATAAATGCAATAGAAGCTGTTTTGAATTATGATACAGATGTAATAGAAGAAATTACAGCTAATGATATAGGGCAAACAGATAGTATTTCTAGTTCATGGGATAATGACCCAAGATTTAATGCAGGTAAGTTTGTTTTAGCTGGTTCACCAGTAACATCACAAACTAATATATTAAATATAAAATTGAAAATTAGAGATGATGCAACTGCAAGAAGTACAACAATTAGTTTAACTGATATATTAGCATCAAATGGAATAGATGCTATAACATCTGATAATGCATCAATTACATTATCTATAGGTGATAATACAGGAGATAATGATGGTAACAATACAGATAATGATAATACTGCAAATGAAAATGAAGTAACTAATGAGGTTGAAAATAATAATGGTAATAATGTAAATAACAATGGCAATAATAATAGCAATAACAATAATAGTAACAATAGCAATAATAGCAATAATAGTAATAACAATTCTGGAAATCAAAATTCAGTATCAATTCCAAAAGCAGGTATTGCAGAGTTTGGAATCCCCACATTAATTGTTATAGGAATAATAGGAGTTATATCATATATAAAATATAAGAAAATGTAAATGTAAAAAGAATCCCACAGCCCTATTTAAGCTGTGGGATTCTTTTTTTGAAATTTGCCGTTACTACATAGACTATCTCTGCAAAATGCTCTTCTTATTTTACAACAATATTATATATTTTATTTTTAACATATATTTCTTTTATAATATTTTTTCCATCTAATAAATTAGATAGTTCATTCGAATTATGAATTATATTTTTTACTTCATCTTGTTCACTATTAATAGGAACTTTTATAGTAAATTTTAATTTACCATTTATTTGAACAGGAATATCAATTTCAGAATCGGTAAGCTTTGATTCATCATATGAAGGCCAGTTTGAATAAGAAATTGTATTATCATATCCTAATACAATTTGCCATAACTCTTCAGTAATATGTGGAGCTACAGGATTTAATAATTTCAAGAACCCTTCAGCATATTCCTTTGGAAAAATATCTTCTTTATATACACTATTTATAAAAATCATAAGTTGACTAATTGCAGTATTAAAATTCATTGTTTCATAATCTGATGTTACTTTTTTTACTGTATAATTATAAACTTTATCTAAGTTAGAATTTTTAGTATCTTTAATTTTATTAGTTTCTGTATATAGTCTCCAAACTCTATCTAAAAATTTTTTAGAACCATCTATGCCGTTTTCATCCCAAGGCTTTGAAGCTTCAATTGGTCCCATAAACATTTCATATAATCTTAAAGCATCAGCTCCATAATCTCGTACAATATCATCAGGATTTATTACATTACCTCTAGATTTGCTCATTTTTTCATTATTTGAGCCAAGAATCATTCCTTGATGACGAAGTTTTTGAAATGGTTCTTTTACAGGAACAAGTCCTTGGTTGTATAAGAAATTATTCCAAAATCTTGAATATAATAAATGTCCAACAGCATGTTCAGGTCCACCAACATATAGGTCGACTGGTAACCAATGTTCTAGTAACTTTTTATCTGCAAACTCATTATCATTTTTAGGGTCGATATATCTTAAAAAATACCAACTAGATCCTGCAGAACCTGGCATTGTGCTTGTTTCTCTTTTTCCTTTTTTCCCGTTTACAGTAACATTTACCCAAGATGTTGCTTTATCTAATGGAGAAGAACCAGTTTTAGATGGACTATAATCCTCTAATTCTGGTAATATCAAAGGAAGTTCAGAATCTTCTAAAACTTTCATTTCATCTTCAAAATGAATAATTGGAATAGGTTCACCCCAATATCTTTGCCTTGCGAAAATCCATTCTCTTAATTTAAAGTTTTCTTTTTTGCAACCAACCTTATTTTTTTCTAACCATTCTAACATTTTGCCAATAGCTTCATCTTTATTTAGGCCATTTAAGAATTCAGAATTTATATGTTTGCCATCTTCGATAAAAGCAGACTCATTTACATTACCACCATCTAACACTGGTATTATTTCTAAACCAAATCTTTTAGCAAATTCGTAATCTCTTTCATCATGTGCAGGAACTGCCATAATTGCACCTGTGCCATAAGTAGATAAAACATAATCTGAAATCCAGATTGGTATTAGTTTATTATTAACAGGATTAATTGCATAGCTTCCAGTAAAAACACCAGTTTTTTCTTTACTTAAATCTATTCTTTCTACTTCAGATTTATGGCTACAAACTTCAATATATTCATTTACTAAATCTTTTTGTTCTTTTGTGGTGATTTTTTCTACAAGTTCATGTTCTGGTGCAAGGACGCAATATGTAGCTCCAAATAATGTGTCACATCTAGTTGTAAATACTGTAAAAGAAAAATCTGAATTATTGACTTTAAATATAACATTTGCACCAATTGATTTGCCAATCCAATTTCTCTGGATTTCTTTTGTAGAATCTGGCCAATCTAATTCATTTAATCCTTCAAGTAAAATGTCTGCATATTTTGTAATATCTAATACCCATTGTTTCATATTTTTACGAACAACAGGGTATCCACCTCTTTCACTCTTTCCATCAATTACTTCATCATTAGAAAGAACAGTACCTAATTCTTCACACCAATTAACAGGCATATCAACTAATTTTGCAAGACCAGCATTATATAATTGTTTAAATATCCATTGGGTCCATTTATAAAATTTTGGATCTGCTGTTGAAATCTCTCTATCCCAATCAAAAGAAAAACCTAACATTTTTAATTGCTTTTTAAATGTTTCAATATTTTTCAATGTAAATAAATAAGGATGTTTACCTGTTTTTATTGCATATTGTTCAGCAGGTAAACCAAATGCATCCCAGCCCATTGGGTGTAACACATTGTAACCTTGCATTCTTTTCATTCTAGATATTATGTCTGTTGCAGTATAACCCTCAGGGTGACCAACATGTAATCCTTGACCAGAAGGATATGGAAACATATCTAATGCATAAAACTTAGGTTTACTAAAATCATAAATATCTGTTTTAAAAGTTTTATGTTCATCCCAATAATCTTGCCACTTTTTTTCAATTTCACTAAAATTGTATGTCATAAAAACCTCCGAATATTAAAATTATTTAATATTATATACCATTTTTGCTTGAAAATAAAGCAAAATAACAAAAATAAACAAATATTTGATGATTAATATATAAATAATTAAAATTTACCAATAAACTTAAGTTGAAGTTTTTATTGAAAACAATATTAAACTAATATATAATTAAAAAAATAAAATTGAAAAGAGAGGAAAATAAAAATGGAAGAATTTATAGAAATTGCAAAAAAAGCTCAAGAAAATGCATATGTACCATATTCTAATTTTAAAGTAGGAGCAGTTCTTATTACAAAAGAAGGAAAAATATATACAGGGTGTAATGTTGAAAACCATGGAATAATGTCTATATGTGCAGAAAGAGTTGCATTTACTAAAGCAATATCTGAAGGAGAAAGAAATTTTACGAAAATATTGGTAATAGGGGATAAAGATTATACTACTCCATGTGGTTATTGTAGGCAGTTTATGAGTGAATTTGTTAATAAAGAATTTGAAATATATACTGTATATAATGGGAATAAAACCAAAAAATATTTAATAGAAGAATTATTGCCACAAAGTTTTAACTTATAAAATTTTGTTTAGAGGAGGAAAAAATATGAAACTAGGTTTAGCATTAGCTGGAGGAGGGGTAAAAGGAGCAGCTCATATTGGTATTATTCAAGCATTAGAAGAAAACAATATAAAAGTTGATATGATTAGTGGAACATCATCTGGAAGTATTGTAGCTTCATTATATGCAATGGGATATAATGCAAAAGAAATGCTTAACTTATTTAACTATTCAGCAAAAGCAATGATTGAATCGAATCCTAGCTATATTTTTTCGAGTATGAGAGAAAACAAAAGCTTAATGGTAGATGGAATGCGTTCTGGATATAATATAGAAACTATATTAAATGAGATTGCAAGATATAAAAACATAGAAAGAATAGGTGAATTACAATTACCAACAATTATACCAACAGTAGATATTAAAGATGGAAAAGAATATATTTTCACAAATGCAGAAATGGAAGGAGAAAAATATATAAAAGATATATCTGTTGGCAAAGCTGTAAGAGCAAGTGCCTCTTTTCCTGTATATTTTGCACCACTTAAATTTGAAGATCATATATTTGTAGATGGAGGAGTCTTAAATAATGTACCAATATCTGAATTAAAAAAAGCAGGGGCAGATAAAGTTATTGGGGTAAATTTCTTTGTACAAGATACATCAGTAAGAAACAATATGTATAGTATAGCAATAAGGACAATTGATATAATGTCTAATAAAATTGCAGAAAAAGATTTAAATAAAAGTGATTATACAATAGTAATAGACACAGGTGAAATTAGAATATTAGATATAAGTAAAATAAATAAATGTTATAAAAAAGGTTATGAATGTGCATTAGAACATATGAATGAAATTAAAGAAATTATAAAAAGCTAAATTTAAGTTAAGAATAATAAAATATTACAAAGGAAATTATTATAATGGAGAGTTTGTTTGATGTAAGTAAATTTAATATAATAGAAGATGAAGAAAACTATTACTTTTTTAGAGCTTTAAACATGGCAGATAATCAAGATTTAGAAAAAGAAACAATACTAGATAATAAAGGCGATTTCGAGAGAATAAGAACAGACAGAGAAAGACATGAAGAAGATTCTAAAAATGGAGTAGCCAAATATAAGAAAAATGATGAAATTAGCCTAGAACAGGTATATGACCATATAAAGCCCCACTATAGAAAAGATACAAATTGCATTTCTCTTTCAAGTAATAGTAATGTGGCTATTTTTTATGGAAGAGGATTTTACAAAGATAAATATATAATAGTAAAAGTTCCTAAGAGAAAAATGGGAAAAAAGGTTGTAAATGCTGGTCAATATATGTTAGAAGAAATATTAAAAAAGATAAATGAATATATTTTTTCTATATCAACAAATAGCGAACTTTTAAAAAGAATTTCAGAAATAGATAATAGTAAAACAAAAAAGGAAATATGTAAGAAAATAGAAGAAAAGTACACTTTAAGAAAAACATTAAAACAAAATAGAGCAAAACCAAGAAAAGAAATTACATACAAAGCTCCAGTTGCAAGAATTAGTAATTATCAAGCTCTAAATGAAAAACAACAATTAGAGAAAAATAAGATAATTGCTAAATTAACATTACTTGAAAGAATGGGGAAAATGGAGCATTTGATCTCTAATACAATAAATAACAATTTATTGGCAAAAACAATAGAAAATGCATTTTCATCATTAGAACTAATACATTATGGAGATATTGAAAAAAACGAAATAATAGATGTTCAAAAAGAGGTTGTAGACATTTTTTCATTATTACAACAAATAGAAGGACAAAACCAACAATTAGTTCATGAATTAAAAAGAAAAGTAATTGATTTTGCAAGAACAGGTAAAAAACTTAAAATTCCAGAAGAAAGTATATTAAATAATTATAGTGTAAAAAACAATATATCAGTAAATGAGATATATAAGCTGGTAGCAGGAAAAATTAAATGCGAGCAAGTAAAACCTATTGTCGAGGATATGTTTTTTTTAGTTATGTCACAATTAAAAGCAAGAGAACTAGCAAAATTATTAAGGCAAATAATAGGAGATAATTCAAAATATGAAAACATTACCCAATATATAGAAAACAATGGTTTCGAAATAGAGCCAGAAATAATAACAATAAAAAGTAATAATGGAATTAAAATTAGTGAGTCAATTTCATTTGACATACATAAAAAAACAGAAAAATTAGTAGAAAAAGTAAAAGGATTATCAAATGAAGAACAACAAGATATAATAAGATATGGCAAACTATCAAAGGTAAAAGACATAATAAATAGCATATTTTAAAATAAAAAATATGCAAATAAACAGATAAGGAAAAGTATTAAATGTAATGCACTTTTTTAAGGAACAAATAATGATAAGAACACATTCACCTTTTACGTAAAGGAAACATAAACTATTACTGTAATAACAAAATGGAAGGGTGAAAAAAATGTCTAGTTACATAATAGAAGGTGGAAAAAAATTAGAAGGAGAAACCTATGTATCAGGATCAAAAAATGCATCTTTACCAATAATGGCAGCAAGTATTCTAAGTGGTAAGACAACAAAATTATATAATGTTCCAGATATATATGATATAAAATTTACATCAGACATATTAAAAGTACTAGGATGTACAGTAAAAAGAAATAAAAACAAGATAACAATAAATTCCAAACAAATAAAAACACATGAAATTCCAGACAAACTAATGAGAGAAATGCGTTCTTCAGTAATATTAGCAGGAGCAATAATAGGTAGATTTAAAAATGCAGTGTTTTCATATCCAGGTGGTTGTGATATTGGTAGTAGGCCAATAGATCTGCATTTACAGGGATTTAAAAAATTGGGAATAAATATTATAGAAGAATCTGGTTTTATAAAATGTATGGCAGATAAAATTGTAGGAGCAGAAATACACCTAGACTTTCCTAGTGTGGGTGCAACAGAGAACTTAATGCTTGCATCAGTTTTAGCAGAGGGAGAAACAATTATAAAAAATGCTGCAAGAGAGCCAGAAATACAAGACCTACAAGAAATGTTAAATAAAATGGGAGCAAATATTGAAGGAGCGGGAACAGGAATTATAAGAATTAAAGGTGTAAAAACATTAAAGGATGTTAGTTATACTATTATGCCAGATAGAATTGAAGCAGGAACTTTGCTTTGTAGTATAGCAATAACAAGAGGAAAAGGTATTATAAGAAATGTAATACCAGAACATATTGCACCAATAATAGCTAAATTAGAAGAATGTGGATGTAAAATACAAGTAAATAGTGATATAATAAAAATTGAATCAAATAATAGACTAAAAGGGATAGAAATAAAAACAATGCCATACCCAGGATTTCCAACAGATATGCAGTCAGTATTTGGAGCATTACTTACAACTGCAAAAGGAACCTCCGTAATAATAGAAAATATATTTGAAAATAGATTTAAATATATAAATGAATTAAAAAGAATGGGTGCAAAAGCAACAATAGAAGGGAAGATGGCTGTTATGAAAGGTGTTAGAAAATTATCTAATGCAGAAGTAAATTCAACTGATTTAAGGGGAGGCGCTGCATTAATACTTGCTGGACTATTTGCTAACCGGAAAAACAAGAGTAAATAATATAGAACATGTATTAAGAGGTTATGAAAACTTAGATGAAAAATTAAATAGCTTAGGTGCAAAAATTGTGAAAATATAAGCTAAAAAAGCAGGTAATTATATATAAAAATAGAACCTGCTTTTTGCATTATATTATAAATCATATGGCACATTTTAGATACAGAAAATCATATTACATTTATTACAAAAATATTACAAAAATGTGACAAATTCTATTGACATTTTTTATAAAATAATATATTCTTATTTAGAACAAATTTAGTAAAAATGGAGGAATAAACTTGGCAGTAGGGGACATAATCGTAGGTGTTGATTTAGGCACATCTAAAGTCAGTACAGTTGTTGGAGAAGTCAATAATTTCAACCAAATAGAAGTCATTGCTACATGCGAAAGTAAATGTTCTGGTATAAAAAAGACAAAAATAATAGATGAAGCTGAAATTTCTACTGCTATTTCTAAAACAATAAAAGAAGCGGAAGAAACAGCAAACTTAAAAATTAATTCTGCTTATATTACAATACCAGGAAAATATGCAACAATTGTACAAAACAGTATAACAAAAGATGTAAAGGACAAGTATGCAGGAATATCTACAAAAGATGTTTCAACAGCTATAGTTCAGGTAAAAGATATAGAAATTCCAGAAGATAAAATTCTAATAGATATAGTTCCAGACAAATTTATTTTAGAAAATGGAAATATTGTAGATGACCCAGTTGGAAATTTAAGTTCTAGTTTCACTCTACAAGCACAAGTTATATTAGCTGATAAAGATTATGTAAGACAAGTTTCGGGAATACTAAAAAAAGCAGGAATAGAAATAGATGGATTAGTTCCAGTAACATTAGCAGAAAGAAATTTAGTATTAGACACGAACGAATTAAATGACAATATCATTTTATTGGATATAGGAGCTGGGAATACTGACATAGGAGTTTTCGAGGGACAGACATTTATATATACAAATACAATTCCTGTTGGTGGAGATAATATAACAAATGATATTTCATTAGTATTAGAAATAAGTCAAGAAGAAGCTGAAAGATTAAAACAACAATATGGACTAGCTCTAAAATCTTTTATTGACAATGATAACCCTATAATGTTAAATACATATAAAGGAAATTCAAGAAACAAATCAATAAAAAGTTCTGAGCTTATAGAAATAATAGAAGCAAGAGTTGAAGAAATATTTTCATTAGTAAATAAAGACATCATGAGCCAGGGAATAAAATCTAAAGTAAATAATGTCATACTAACAGGTCAAGGTATTACAAATATAAATAAAAGTGATGTTGCTGGAAAAATAATTTTGAATATACCTGTAAAAATGGCAACAGGAAGATTAATAAGCACAATAGGAGCTAATTATAGAACAGCATATGCACTGATAAGATATGTAGCTAACAAACCATTTGCAAGAACTGTTTCAAGTAGTATAGATGTTGTTACAGAAAAAAACATATTAAAAAATGTAATAGAGAAAATAAAAGATTTTTTCTATTCATAATCTTAAATGCCTAAGTGAGCTAAATCACTAAAATAAAGTCTATAAATTTTAAAAATATAATATATTAGGGAGGAATAAACTTTATGATGGAATATGATGATAAAGCAGATTATATGATGGATGGAACAGCAACAATTAAAGTAATTGGAGTTGGAGGAGCAGGTAATAATGCAGTAAATAGAATGATAGATTCAGGCATTAAAAATGTAGAATTTATAGCAATAAACACAGATAACCAAGCTCTTAGGTTATCAAAAGCACCAATGAAAATTCAAATTGGTGAAAAGATAACAAGGGGGTTAGGTGCAGGAGCTAACCCAGATATAGGTGCACAAGCAGCAGAAGAGAGCAAATCAGAAATAGCAGAGGCATTAAAAGGTGCAGATATGGTTTTTGTAACAGCAGGAATGGGTGGAGGAACAGGAACAGGAGCAGCACCTGTTGTAGCATCAGCAGCTAAAGAAATGGGAATATTAACAATAGGAGTTGTAACAAAACCATTTACTTTTGAAGGTAAAAAAAGATTGTCACAAGCAGAACGTGGAATTGAAAATTTAAAAGGAAAAGTTGACACATTAGTAGTAATACCAAATGATAAATTATTACAAGTTATTGATAGAAAAACATCTATTATTGAAGCATTTAAAATGGCTGATGATGTATTAAGACAAGGAGTTCAGGGTATATCAGATTTAATTGCAGTACCAGGACTTATAAATTTAGACTTTGCAGATGTAAAAACTATTATGCTAAATAAAGGTATGGCACATATGGGAATAGGTAGAGCAAGCGGAGAAAATAGAGCAGAAGATGCTGCAAAACAAGCAATTCAAAGTCCATTACTTGAAACATCAATAGAAGGTGCAAGTGGTGTAATAATAAATATTACAGGTGGAAGTGACATTGGATTACATGAAGCAAATATAGCAGCAGAGTTAGTACAAAGAAGTGCAGATCCTGAAGCAAATATTATATTTGGTACTGTTACAGACGACACATTAGAAGATGAAGTTGTAATAACAGTTATAGCAACAGGATTTGAAAAAGATGAAGACAAAATTTCAAGTATAGGAGTAGATAATTTAGTAAGTAAAGCATGGGACAAAAAGTTAAATTCTATACCAACACCAACTGAAAGTAGCAATTCTCAGAATGATTTAGATATTCCTCCATTTTTAAGAAAAAATAAGGGATTAAATAAATAATAATGAAATAAGTTTGTAGAAATGATCTCATTTTGTAGATCATTTCTTTTTTTCGCCTTCATGAAATGACATAATTTTAAGAAAAAATAATATAAAATAGCTATTAAAGATGATGGTATAAGAAGGTAGAATATGACTATCTACGTTGATGTTGTATTATTAGAAAATTTGTGTATGAATTACGCAATATTATTTGCAACAGGAGTAGTAACAAGAAATAACTTAAGAATTTTAAGAATAATAATATCTAGTTTAATAGGAGGGATTTATGCTGTAATTTCTTTTATGAACATTTTTAAAATATATTCTAATTTGATTTTTAAAATAATATTATCAGTTGTAATGGTATACATATGTTTTAAACCTAAAAATTTAAGAATGCTATTTAAGCAATTAATAATATTTTATTTAATCTCTTTTGCTTTTGGCGGAACGGCATTTGCATTATTATATTTTATAAAACCAGAAAATATAATGACAAAAAATGGATTATTAATTGGAACATACCCAATAAAAATTGCATTACTTGGAGCCATAATAGGTTTCATAATAATTCAAACAGCATTTAGAGTTATAAAAACTAAGATAACTAAACAAGATATGTTTTGCGATATAAAAATATATATAAAAGATAAGCAGGAAATATTAAGAGCTATGATAGACACCGGAAATTCTTTAAAAGAGCCAATAACTGGATACCCTGTTATTGTTGTACAATCTAATAAACTAGAAAACATATTGCCAAAAGATGTATTAGAAAATACAGAAAAGATAGTAAAGGGGAAAATTGTAGAAAACTTATATAATTTAAATTTTAGAATAATACCATTTACATCTCTAGGAAAAACTAATGGACTCTTATTAGGAGTAAAAGCTGATAAAGCAATAGTAAAAAACGACGATTGCGAAAATATTGTGGAAAATGTAATAATTGCTATATATGATAAAGAATTAAGCAAAACAGGAAATTATAATTCATTAGTTGGATTAGATGTTTTAGAAAGGAGTACAAATGAACTTGTTGGAAATGCTAAAATATAGTATAAATACTATATTTGTTAGATGTATAGGAAAGGATGAATTAAATGACAATTCAATCTATTATATAGGTGGAACACAAATATTACCTCCTCCACTTACAAATGAAGAAGAAGATGAGTTATTAGAAAAACTATCAAATGGGGACGAGAATACAAAAACAGTGTTAGTTGAAAGAAATTTGCGTCTAGTCGTATATATTGCAAAAAAATTTGAAAATACTGGTGTAGGGATTGAAGATTTAATATCAATTGGAACAATAGGATTAATGAAAGCTATAAACACTTTTAATACAAACAAAAATATAAAACTTGCAACATATGCTTCAAGATGTATAGAAAATGAAATATTAATGTATTTAAGAAGAAGTAATAGAATAAAACAAGAAGTCTCAATAGATGAACCATTGAATCAAGATGGAGATGGTAATGAGCTATTATTATCAGATATATTAGGGACAGAGCCAGATATAACTTCAAGAAGAATAGAAGATGAGGTAGATAAAAAATTACTAAAAAATTCAATAGAAAAATTAAATAAAAGAGAAAAAAACATAATGGAATTAAGATTTGGATTTATAACAGGAGAAGAAAAAACGCAAAAAGAAGTGGCAGACGAATTACGGCATATCGCAGAGTTATATATCAAGATTAGAAAAAAAGATAATAAATAAAATGAAAAAAGATATAATAAGCAAAACTGGATAAAATGAATATTTTTGCCAATTTTACTTGTAAAAAAATGTAATATGGAATATAATTAAATGTAAATTGAAAAAGGAGATGGAATAATTGAAAAATAAACCATATTATGAAGTAAGAGAAGTAAGAGATTTAAAACAACTATTAGAAGATAGTTGCAGAATTTATAAAGATAGACCAGCATATTATGTAAAAAGGAATACTGAAAATTATATTCCTATACTATATTCAGAACTAAAAGAAGATGTAGATGCACTTCGGAACTGCACTAATAGATTTGGGATTAAAAGATAAAAGAATAGCTGTAATTAGTGAAAATAGATATGAGTGGGCGATTTCATATTTATCTATAATTACAGGAACAGGTGTTGTTGTACCTTTAGATAGACAATTGCCAGAAAGAGAAGTTGAAAACTGTATTAGAAGAGCCGAAGTTTCAGCAATTATATATTCAAATAAGCTAAGTGAAACTATAACTGAAATAGGAAAAAATATTGAATTAATAAAAATAAATATGGATATAACAGAAAATGAAGAAGATGTATATTCATTAAAAAAATTATTAGAAAAAGGTAAAGAACTTATAAAAAATGGTGATAAAAGATTTGAAAGAGTAATAATTAATGTAAATGAAATGGCTTCATTATTGTTTACATCTGGGACAACTGCGGAATCAAAAGCTGTAATGTTGTCACATAAAAACATATGTTTTAATATACACGAGCAATGTAAAATGATTGAAATAACTCCAGAAGATACTTTCTTATCAGTTCTACCACTTCACCACGTATATGAATGTACATGTGGTTTCTTAACACCAATATATAGAGGAGCATCAGTTGCATATTGTGATGGATTAAGACATATACAAAAGAACTTAAAAGAAGCGAAGGTTTCGGTTTTCCTTGGAGTACCACTAATTTTTGAAACAATATATAAAAAAATTTGGGAAGGAATAGAAAAACAAGGTAAGAAAGATCTAGTAAAAAAAATGATAAAATTAACTAATGGATTGGATAAAATTGGAATACATTTAAAAAGAAAAATCTTTAAAGAGATACATGAAAACTTAGGAGGTAGAATAAAGATATTCATAGCAGGAGCAGCCGCTATAAATCCAGAAGTTTCAAAAGGATTTAGAGATCTGGGATTTTTAGCTGTACAAGGATATGGGCTAACAGAATGTGCACCAATAGTTGCACTAAATAGAGATGTATACTATAAAGATGATTCGGCTGGAATGGCACTTACAAATACTGAAATGAAAATTGATAATCCAAATGAAGAAAATATTGGAGAAATAATAACCAAAGGGGAACATGTAATGCTTGGATATTACAAAAATGAAAAAGCTACTAAAGAAGCAATTACAGATGGATGGTTTCATACAGGAGATCTAGGATATATAGATTCAGATGGATTTGTACATATAACAGGAAGAAAAAAGAGCGTAATAATAACAAAAAACGGGAAAAATGTTTATCCAGAAGAATTAGAAGGTTTACTAAATAATAATGAATATATAAAAGAATCTATGGTATATTCAAGAAAAACAAAAGACGATATAGAGGTTGTTGCAGATATTATATTGGACAAAGAATATATAGAAGAAAAGTTTAAAAATGAACCTAAAACCCAAGAAGAAATAAAAAAGATTGTATGGAATGATGTGAAAAAAATAAATGAAAGTTTAGTTTCATATAAACATATAAAAAATATTAATATCAGGGAAAAAGAATTTGAAAAAACTACAACAATGAAAATAAAAAGATATTTAGAACAAAAATAGACGATTATAGTCGAATGAAAATTGAATATTAAGCCTCCTTTTGGAAATACTTTTAATAAGTAAGTGTTTCTAAAAGGAGGTTTTAACGTGATAAATAAAGTAGAAATAAGTAATGTAAATACCTCTAGATTACCAATATTAACAGCACAAGAAAAACAAGAATTATTAAAAAAAATAAAAGCAGGAGATGAAGAAGCAAGAGAGAGATTTATAAATGGAAATTTGAGACTAGTATTGAGTATAATACAAAGATTTCGGAGGAAGACGGAGAAAATGTGGATGATTTATTTCAGGTAGGATGTGTAGGATTAATGAAAGCAATAGATAATTTTGATATAACACTAAATGTTCAATTTTCTACCTATGCAGTACCAATGATAATTGGAGAAATAAGGAGATATTTAAGAGATAATAATCCAATACGAGTTAGTAGATCAGTAAGAGATTTAGCATATAAAGCTTTGCAAATAAAAGAGAAAATTTTAAAAGAAACTCAAAAAGAGCCAACAGTTGAAGAAATAGCTAAAGAGCTAAAAGTAGAAAAAGAAGAGATAGCATTTAGCCTTGATGCTATACAAGATCCTGTTTCATTGCAAGAACCAGTCTATAATGATGGAGCAGACAGTATATATGTAATAGATCAAATAAGCGACACAAAAGGTACAGATGAACATTGGGCAGAGAATATTACAATAGCTGAAATAATGAAAAAGCTAAATGAAAGGGAAAGAATGATTATATCAAAAAGGTTTTTTGATGGAAGAACACAAATGGAAGTAGCAGCAGAAATTGGAATATCACAAGCACAAGTTTCAAGATTAGAAAAAAGTGCAATAAACCATATAAAAAAAATGTATGAATAAAAACTTAAAAGCTCAAAAAGTATAGTTATTTTTTGAGCTTTAAAGTTTGCAAAAACATCAAGTAGCATTCACAAAAAGAACATATGTGATATATAAAATATAAACAAATAAAGAAAGGAGGGAGGAAATAATAATGCTAATATATGATTAAGACGGAAAAATAAGAAAGGAGAGAAAATAATATAAATACATAAATACTAATAAAAAAGAAAGGAGGAATGCCTATAAGTAAAAATATATAAAGCCCCATAAAAGTCTTATAGAAATAATTACCCTTATATATAAAGGATGCGTTTAAAATCGCATCCTTTTGTGAATATATAAGCAAATCTTATTGCTAAAAAATGTCGAATTTGGTCAATAAAAAATCCTTTACAAATAAATAAAAATATAGTAATATTAATTCATAAAATTAAAATTGCAATTTTAAAATTAATTCTTTTAAATACTTTTTTCAAAACAAAATTTTTAATTCAATGAAAAAAGTAATTCCCAAAAAACAAGGAGGAAACAATTTTATAATGATTAGTTATACTAAAACTAATGTAAGTTTAATTAGTTTAGTTATTACTATGGCTATATGTTTAAGCACTAGCTTTGTAAGCTTAGGTACAAGTAGCAAACAAGTAGCAAAAACTATAACCATAGATTGTACTAATGTAAAAAATGTAATTGCAGCTGTAAAAAAATATTCAGAATCAGAAATAGAAAGTGGAAAAATAAGTTATGAAATAAACGATGGATGGCAATTAGAAATACCTAAGATTAATCTAAAAGCTCCAATTGCAGAAGGGACAGAAAAAGAAGTAATGGATAATTATATAGGACATTTTACTAATACAGGTGTATGGGATGGAAATATAGGACTAGCAGCACATAATAGAGGATATAATGTTAATTACTTTAAAAATTTAAAGGAATTAAATTATGGGGACATAATAATATATAATACAAAATATGGAACTAGAAAGTATGAGGTATGTGAAATAAAAATAATAAAGGACACTGATTGGACGCATTTAGAAGATAAAAATGAAAATACAATAACTTTGATAACATGCTTAGAAGATGAGCCAGAATACAGAAGATGTATACAAGGAATAGAAATGGAGGAAATTTAAATGAGATTAATAAAAAAAGTAACAATAACAATAATAATAGCCGTTTTATTAACAGTAACTAATATGTGTTTAGCAACATTTGAAATGTCAGAAGTGGATTTATATTCAAAAGGTACATATGGTAATTTGTTAAAATATAATGGAATAGAAATTGTAACAACAATTGCTGTATATGAAAAAGACGGAATTGAATATCCTGCATATTGTTTAGATAAAACACTTCCAGGAGTAGAAGATGGAAGTTATACTTCAACTATAACAGGTGAAATAGAAAATCAAGCAATATGGAGGGTAATTATAAATGGATATCCATATAAAACACCTGCTGAACTAGGGTGCAATAACGAAATAGAAGCTTTTACAGCAACAAAGCAAGCTGTATATTGCATAAACCATGGAAATGATATTAATCAATATGAAGGAATTGGCGAAGCAGGAGAAAGAACAAAAAATGCATTAGTAAATATTGTTACAAATGCTATGAATTCTACTGAAACAAAACCATCTCCAAATGTAGAAATAAATGAAATTGACAAAACATGGAATATAGATGAAAAAGATTCTAGATATATATCAAAAAGATATAAAACTACTGCTGGAGAAAATATATCATCATATGATTTGAATATAGAAGGTAACTCACCAGAAGGCACAGTAATAACAGACATAAATAATACACCTAAAACAACATTTGAGCAAAATGAAGAATTTAAAATTTTAATACCAATATTAAATTTAACAAATGAAGGAAACTTTAACATTGAAATCCTTGCACAAGTAAAAACAAAACCTATATTATATGCAAAAGCACCAAGTGCAAACTTGCAAGATTATGCATTATCAGGTTCATATATAGAAATAGGTGAAGGGATAAAAGAAATAGAATATTATAAAAATGCTACAAAAATTATTATTATAAAACAAGAAGAAGGAACAGAAGAAAAAATAGAAGGAGCAGAATTTAATATATTAGATGAAAATAAAAATATAGTATATAAAAATTTAAAATCAGATGAAGATGGAAAAATAATACTTGAAAATATTTTACCAGGCAAATATTATTTAGAGGAAATAAAAGCTCCTGAAGGATATAATATATATACTGGGCTATTAGAATTAAATGTTCAGCTAAATGAAGAGCTTACAGTAATTGTAAATAATTCAAAAGAGCAGGTAACAGAAATTAAAAATACTGTTGAAATTATAAATGTAAGTCAAAAACAAGAACAAACAACTCAGGAAAATATAATTAGAGAATATCAAGAAACAACAGAAAAAGAGGTTATAAAATTACCTAAAACAGGATATTAATAAAATAGGAAGACTAAAGAGCAAGATATTAAAACTTGCTCTTTAGTTAAGTATTAAGTATTATGTGTTAGTATAATTAAATCATTGACATATAAGCTTAGAAAATATATAATTACCATATTAAAGTATGAAAGGAAGAGAATATATTAATGTTTTCACAAATTATTGTTTTAGTTATACTAATAGCATTAAATGCATTTTTTGCAGCAACAGAAATAGCTTTTATATCTTTAAATGATGCTAAGATTGAAAAACAAGTGAAAGAAGGAAATAAAAAAGCACAGCAAATAAGCAAAATGTTAAAGAATCCAAGCAAATTTTTAGCGACAATACAAATAGGAATAACACTTGCAGGTTTTTTATCAAGTGCATTTGCTTCAGATGCTTTTGCAGACAAATTAGCACCGGTGATAAATAACTTAATACCAGCAATCAGTGTTGAGACTTGGAGAGCAATTTCTATTGTAATCATCACAATAATCCTATCTTACTTCACATTAGTTTTTGGAGAGCTAGTTCCTAAAAGAATCGCTATGAAGAATCATGAAAAATTGGCAAATTATACTATAGGCATTGTGAGATTTATATCAATAGTTACAGCACCATTTGTAAAATTACTTACACTTTCAACCAATATTGTTTCTAAAATTTTTGGTGTTACTGAAACAGATGAAGAAGTTGTAACAGAAGAAGAAATAAGAATAATGGTTGATGTTGGAGAAGAGAAGGGCTCTATAGAGGAAGAAGAAAAAGAACTGATAAATAATGTATTTGAATTTAATGATAAAACAGCAGGAGAGATAATGACACATAGAAAAGATATATTTGGTATAGAAATAAATGAAGACATTGATAAAATGCTTGATAAGTTAGACGAATATAAATATAGTAGAATACCTGTATATAAAGAAACAATAGATGAAATAGAAGGCATATTATATATAAAAGATATATTAAAATATTTAAAAGACAATAAAAAAGTAAAAATAAAAAGTCTAATGAGAGAGCCATACTTTGTTTCACAATCTAAAATGATAAATGAATTATTTAGAGAGTTACAAAAAAACAAAAAGCAAATGGCAATAGTTGTAGATGAGTATGGCGGAACAGCAGGAATAGTAACAATGGAAGATATATTAGAAGAATTAGTTGGAAATATATTTGATGAATATGATGATGTAGAACAGGAATACGAAAAAATTGATGACAACACATATATGATAAGGGGAAGTGTTTCTATACACAATTTAAAAAAAATACTAGATATAGATATTGAAGATGGAGAATATGATACCTTATCAGGATATTTAACAGAAAAACTTGGAAGAATTCCAGAAGAAGAAGAGAATCCAATTGTAGAAACAAAAGATGTAACATACAAAATCGAAGAATATGAAGATAAAAGAATAATATGGGTTAAAGCTTGTAAAAATAATCCTGAAACAAAAGTAAATGACGATGAAAAATAAAAGGAGAAGTATAGTAAAATGTATGCAGAATTTGGTATAAGTGATGAAATAGAAAAACTAGCAAGTGAAGTTGAAGAGGAAGTATATAATGAATATAAGAAAATAAACAACATATGTGAAAAAAATAGCATAAAAGTTTTAAATGCATTTAGATATTATAATGTTTCAGAAATGCATTTTAACTCAACTTCAGGTTATGGATATAATGATATAGGAAGAGAAGTAATAGAAAAAATATTTGCAAAAGTTTTAGGAGGAGAGGACTCACTCGTTAGAACTCAATTTATATCAGGAACTCATGCACTAACTGTAGCTTTATTTGGAATTTTAAGACCTAATGATATTATGCTTAGTATAAATGGTAAACCTTATGACACACTAGATTCTGTTATAGGTTTACAAGAAAATCCAAGTTCTTTAAAATCTTTTGGCATAAAATATGAGCAAATAGATTTAATAGCAAATAAATTTGATGAAGAAAAAATAAAAAAGAGAATTTCTAATGGCGGAGTAAAACTAGTTGCAATACAACGTTCTAAAGGTTATGAAGTGAGGAAATCAATTAGTTTAGAACAAATAGAGCATATAATAAAAGAAATTAGAACAATAGATAAAAATGTAATAATAATGTGTGATAATTGTTATGGAGAATTTGTAGACGAGAAGGAGCCTTTAGAGCTTGGGGCAGATATAATTGTTGGTTCATTAATAAAAAACTTAGGTGGTGGAATAGCACCAAATGGAGGGTATATTGCCGGTAAAAAAGAACTTGTAGAACTGGCAGGAGAAAGATTAACCTCACCTGGATTAGGAAAAGAAGTTGGTCCAACTCTTGGAATTAATAAACAAATATTACAAGGCTTATTTTTAAGTCCACAAGTAGTTGCTAACAGTTTAAAAGTAGCAGTATTTACAAGTAGGATGCTAGAGAAACTAGGATATGAAGTAGAACCAAGATTTAATGAGAAAAGAACAGATATTGTGCAAACAATAAAGTTTAAAGATCCTAAGAAATTAATAAATTATTGCCAAGGAATTCAGAGTGGCTCACCAATAGATTCAAATAGTATTCCAGAACCATGGGACATGCCTGGTTATACAGATAAAGTAATAATGGCAGCAGGATGTTTTAATAATGGTTCTTCAATAGAACTCTCATGTGATGCACCAATAAGAGAACCATATGTAGCATTTCAACAGGGTGGACTAACATACGAATATGGGAAATTAGGAGTATTAAAAGCAATAGAAAATTTAAGGAATGTGAATTAAGAATGAATGTTTTAGTTGTAGGAGGAGGCCCCGCTGGAATGCTAGCTGCTATTTCAGCAGCTAGGAAGCGGGAATAAAGTAACAATATTTGAAAAAAATAAAACATTAGGAAAGAAGTTGCTTATAACAGGTAAAGGAAGATGTAATATAACAAGTAGTTTGGACATAACTGATTTTATAAAAAACATACCAGGAAATGGCAATTTTTTATATAGTGCATTTAATAAATTTAATAATAAAGATATAATTGAACTATTGAAGCAAAATGGATTAGAAACAAAAATAGAAAGAGGAAATAGAATATTTCCAATAACAGATAAAGCAGAAGATGTTTTAAAAGCTATACAAAAAGAACTTACAAAATTGAAAGTCAATATAAAAACTAATTGCAAAATAAAAGAAGTGATAATAGATAAAGAAAATAAAGTACTTGGTATAAAATCAGAAGAAAATGTTGAAATATATGCTGATAAAGTTATATTGGCAACAGGAGGAAAAAGCTATCCAGTAACAGGTAGCACTGGAGATGGATATAAAATGGCGGAAAAAGTTGGTCATAGTATAACTGACTTAAAACCATCATTGGTACCATTGGAAATATATGAAAAATCAAAAGTAATGAATATTCAGGGACTAAGTTTAAAAAACGTTGAAATAAAAATAAAGGATATAAAAAATGAAAAAATAATATATGAAGACTTTGGTGAAATGTTATTTACGCATTTCGGAGTCTCAGGCCCTATAATATTAAGTAGTTCTGCACATTTGTTAAGATATAACAATATAGATAAATTATTAAATGAAAAAAATATAAAATTGATAATTGATTTAAAACCAGCACTGTCTTTAAGAGAACTAGACCTAAGAATAAGAAGAGATTTTGAGGAAATAAAAAATAAAGAATTTTTGAATAGTTTAAACAAACTACTACCTAGAAAAATAATTGAAGAATTTGTAAAGACGACAAAAATAAATCCTCAAAAAAGAGTTAATGAAATAACAAAAGAAGAAAGACAAAATATTGCTAAATTATTAAAGTCATTTGAACTTACTATAAAAAAATTTAGACCAATAGAAGAAGCAATAGTAACTTCTGGTGGAATAAGTATAAAAGAAATAAACCCAAAAACAATGGAATCTAAAATAATAAAAGGATTATTTTTTGCAGGAGAGATAATAGATGTAGATGCTTATACAGGAGGATTTAATCTTCAAATTGCATATTCTACTGGTTATACAGCTGGAGATGGTAAATAGTATGATAAAAACAATTGATAAACAATATTCAGGTGTTGTAGAAGAAAAAAGATCTAGGTTTATATCTAACATATTTCATGTAGAAAATATAAATGAGGTAAATGAAATAATAGATAGAATAAAAAAGAAATATTACGATTCTAACCATAATGTATATGCATACAGAATAGAAGAAAACAATCAAATAATAGAAAGAGCAAGTGATGATGGAGAACCAAAGAAAACAGCAGGAGCTCCAATTTTAGATATAATAAAAAAGCAAAATCTATGCAATATATTAGTAATTGTTACAAGATATTTTGGTGGTATATTACTTGGAACTGGTGGTTTAGTAAAAGCATATAGTAGCTGTGCACAAGTAGCATTAAAAGAGGCTAAATATATTATACAAGAGAAAGGGTATAAACTGAAAATAGAAGTCGAATATGATAATTTAGAAGGATTTAAATACTTTTTGAAAACAAAAAAAGTAAATATAATACAGTATAATTATCAAAAAAATGTTGAAATAATAGCAGAAGTGACAAATGAACAAAAAGAAGAAATATTAAATAAAAATAATAAATATTTTAAAGTACTTCAAATCGATATATTAGAACAAAAATATATTAAGAAATAGAAAAATTTTCCAGAAAACTATTGCATTATATCTAAATAAATAATATAATTGCAAATGTAAAAATTTTACAAATTAGGAGGTAAGTATTTTGAAAGAAAAAATTTCAATTTTAATTGCAGATGACAATGGGGAATTTGCAAAAACATTAACAGGTTATTTAGAAAATCAAGAAGATATGGAAGTAGTTGGAGTAGCAAAAGATGGAAATGAAGCATATGATATGATAATAAATAGAAATCCAGATATTGCATTACTTGATGTTATAATGCCAAATTTAGACGGACTAGGAGTATTAGAAAAATTAAAAGATTCAAAATTAGAAAAAGAACCATTATATATAATGGTTTCTGCAGTAGGGCAAGATAAAATAACTCAACAAGCAATAAATTTAGGAGCAGAATATTATGTTGTAAAACCACTTGATATAGAATTATTAATAAAAAGAATTAGAGAACTAAAAAATTATAAAAACATACCTGTAAAGAGTAATTTCATAGGAAAAGAGCCAAAGACAAAATATATTGATATTCCAGAAAAAGATAAAAAAGATGAAAAGAATTTAGAAGCTTTAGTAACAAATATAATTCATGAAATCGGAGTACCAGCACACATAAAAGGATATCAATATTTAAGAGAAGCAATAATGATGGTAGTAAATGATATAGATGTAATAAATCAAATAACAAAACAATTATATCCAGATATAGCTAAAACATTTGGTACAACACCAAGTAGAGTGGAACGTGCGATTCGCCATGCTATTGAAGTGGCTTGGTCGCGAGGTCAAATAGATAGTGTTGATGGAATATTTGGTTATACTGTATCAGCAGCAAAAGGAAAACCAACTAATAGTGAATTCATAGCCATGATAGCTGATAAATTAAGATTAGAGTTAAAGAGTGCATAAAAATATTTTTGAATTTTGTAAAAAGCAAGTTAAGAAGAATTGTGTTAATACATATGATTTTTAAAATAAATATCCAATATCAATTAATTAAACACTAATCAATTGATATTGGATATTCTATATGCAAAAGTGATATTATTTTTTTGAAATCAAAAATATTTGAAATAACCCAAGATAACCAAATATAGGATAAAGGACTTCAACTAATTTAGAAAAACTAAATTGAGAAATTAAGATTGGGAAAAAACATATAATAAATGCAAAAAATAAATACATTTTTTTTGATTTTGTAACATTTATTAAAAAGCTATAACCAGAAGATATTGCTGATGTTAATATTGCAATTAGTATTACAAATATACAGAAAAATTTAAAAAAATGCCCTAGATTGCCTGCCGCATAAATAATTGGTATTTGAACATTTACATCTACTCTTGTTAATAATAAAAATATAATAGCAGAAAGAAGACTTAAACTAATACCACAGAGCAATGAAATAAAAAAACTAGTTTTTTTATTATTAATGAATTTTCCTAATGTTACTAACATAGGAACTAAAATAATACTATTATAACTTGCATATATAAAACCGCTTAATATAGCACTAGGAGTATTACAACTTACAATATTAATATTAAAAGAATCAATTTGTTTAAAACCTAAAATGATTATAAAACCTATAAGGAATGGTATTAAAAATTCATTTACTTTAATAATGCCATTTACATTATTAAGTAGAATAAAATAACATAGAGCTGAACTAATTATAGAGCTAATAATAATATTTATATTGAATTCTTGAGTTAAACATGTAGAAAATCCACATAGCATTATAAAAAAACTTATAAGCAAAAAAATATTTATAGAAGCACTAAAAAAAGAATTAATATATTTATTGTTATTTCCGATTAAATTTTCCAAGAATTGATTATAATTACTAATTTTGTTTATACGAATTAATTCTAGAGTTTTATATATTAATAATGAAATAATAAAAAAAGATAAGAATATATTAAAAAAACCTTTAACTCCGTAAGAATTAAAAAAAAGTATAATTTCCTGACCAGAAGCAAATCCAGCACCAACAAAGCTCCCTATTATAACAAAAAATATTTTTAAAATATTATGCATATTCTCACCAATATATATGTATTCAAACAGAGCTTGTAATATTAAATTAAAAAATGTTTTTAGCCCAAAAATAAAAGTGACTATATTAAAGTCACTTTTATGGAGGTGCTGGGCAGATTTGAACTGCCGAATCAGAGTTTTGCAGACTCGTGCCTTACCACTTGGCTACAGCACCATACATGGAGCAGGTAGTGGGAATTGAACCCACGAATCAGCCTTGGCAAGGCCGTATTTTACCACTAAATTATACCTGCAAAAATTAAAAACTGTATATATAATAACAAAATTTACGTGTAAAGTCAATCAAAAACAGAAGATTTTGTTAAAAATTCAAAATTTATAATAGGAACTAACATATTTAGACATGTATATATTACAGAAGGAGGCTAAGTTAAATATGTTCTAAATATAATGTGTAATTTTCTATAAATTGTGTTAAGTAAGTTATAATTCCCTTTTTATTAACCGCATTAGATGTTAATAGATTTATATTAAACAATATCTTATCATCTAATTTAATTTCTAAATTTCCTATTATAAGACCTTCTTTTACGGGAGCTTCCAATGTGTCTACAGTAGTAATATTGAAATTTATATTATTAATTTTATCAATTCTAACTGGATAAAAAGGAATTTCAATTTTTTCAAGTTTTAATTTACAATATGAACTATCACCTTTATTTATGCTTATCCTTTTCAAATTAATTTTTTTCCATTGTTCAAAATACTCTTCAGTTAATTTATTCAAGTCAATTTGTTTGTAATTTTTAAAACAGTATTCAATAAGTTTTACACTATCAGTTGTCCTTATATTTTTGGTATCTGCTCCAAGTACTACACAAATAATATTAAAATCGTCTCTTATGCAAGATGTTACTAAGCACCTTCCAGCCATATTTGTAAAACCTGTTTTTACACCATTTATTCCTTTCAAATTACCAAGTAATTCATTAGTATTGTTTATAGTTTTGGGATAACCATTGATTGTTATGGTGTATGTTTTGGTAGAAACAATTTCTAAAAATTTAGGGATATTTAAAGCATAATCAGTTAGAAGAGCTAGTTCATATGCAGTTGTATAATGCCCATCAGCATCTAAGCCATGTGGAGTAACATAATTAGTATTACTTAATTGAAGAGATTTAGCTTTATTATTCATAAGATCTGCAAAACCTTCTATACTTCCACCAACAGATATAGCTATTTGAACAGCTGCGTCATTTCCGAGAACAAAGCAATAAACCATAAAGCAAATCATGCATAGTAATTTTATCATTTGTTTTAAGTCCTAATCTTGATCCGCCTGTTGAAGCTGCTTTATTTGTAACTGTTATAGTCTCATTTAAATTACAATTTTCAAGAACAATTATTGCAGTCATTATTTTTGTTGTAGAAGCCATGGCTCGTTTTTGATTAATATTTTTTCCATATAAAACAGCTTTTGAATCTCTATCAATAACAATTGCAGCCTTTGAAGAGATATCTGGTAAAATGCTAGGCTCAGTTGACACTTCTTGAGAGCTAAAAAGTATGTTTTCATTATTTAATTCTTCAGATATATCATCAGCAAAAGATACTGATGATATGAACAAGATTAATATAATAACAATTATTATTCTTTTAAACATAAAATCACCTTTTTATATATCATCATTTACCAATAAATAATTGAACATATATTTTTCCATATTTAGGACTATTAACTACACCTATACCAGTATAATTAAAACTATTATTTAAAATATTTTCTTTGTGCCCAGAAGAGTTCATCCAAGCACTAACTGCTCCTTCATTACTAGAATTACCAGCAATATTTTCACCAGCTGTTTTATATGTTATGTTATAGTTTTTTATCATTTCAAATGGAGTACCATAAGTAGGAGAAGTATGAGAGAAGTAAGAATTATCAACCATATCCTGTGCTTTATCTTTAGCGACTTTTTGCAATTCTTCATCTATAACAAGACTATTTAATCCATTATTATTTCTTTGAACATTTATGAGATTAAAAACTTCTTGTTCATCAGCACTTAAAGTTGAATTTGTTGAATTATTTGCATTGTTAGAAGGATATATAGGTTTTACATATTTACTATTAACAGCTCCAATTATGTCACTATCTGTTTGAATAACATACCAATCATTTATTTTTGCAAAAACTCTTATATAATCGTTTTTATAAACTACACTAGCAATTTTATAATTTGTACTAGGACCTTCTCTTACATTTAAAGCATTAGCAGTAACTAGACCAGTAACAAAATCTGTCTCTTGATAATGTGTCATACTAAAAACATTATTAAAAAATAAAATCATACTAAAAACATAAATAAATATAAAAAAAATAATTTTAGTTTTTTTATTCATAAAATAAAATCCACCTTATATTAATTTAAATCAAAAAATTGCTATCATATATTTATGTGTAAAAAAGAAAAATATAACAAGTTTAATATTAAATTTATAAATAATATTGAAAAAAAACATATTTATTGATATAAATATTTATGAATATATTCAGAAAGGAATGTTTTTAATTTGAAATATTATACTTTCAAAACAGAAAACAAAAAAAAATTTCATATAAAGCACTGGATAATTATTAGTATAGTAATCATATTAATTATACTGATTGGTGTTCTTACATATTTGTATTCAAAGAATGAAGCGGTAAGAGATTTTTTAGATAAAAATATACTAAGAAAAGATATAACAGAAGAAGATCTTCCAAAAATAGAAATAAATCCAGAAATTGAATCATATATATATGCATACAATAATCAGATTGTAATATTACAAGAGAATAAATTACAAATATATAATTCTGATGCAAGAAAAGAACATGAATTAGAAATAACAATTTCTAATCCACTATTTGAATCAAATAATAGATTCCTGGCCATTGCTGAGAAAGACGGACGAAAACTATATTTGATATCAAAAGGAAATATATTATGGCAAATGGATTTAGATGGGAATATATCGAAAATAAATATAAATAAAAATGGATATATTTCACTTATACTTTCAGAAAATATTATTGTAACAGTTAATCCAGAAGGCAAAGAATTATTTAGAACATTTTTATCAAAAACATATGGGGTAGACACAGATATATCAGATGATAACAAATATTTAGCAATTGCAGAATGTATTACATCTCGGAACTAGCATTAAATCTAATATAAAGATAGTTTCAATAGAAAAGGCTTTAACGAATCCAAAAGAAGCTATAATTTATACAAATCTAAACACAGATTATGAATTAATAACAAATATAAAATATAAAAATGGAAATGAACTTTTATATATGTATGATGAGGGAATAAAAATGGTACAAAACGAGACAGTAAATAATATTACAGAATTTGATTCCAATGTTATTTTTGCGAGTATTGACCTTACAAACAAGCTACTAAAAATATCTACAATGTCAAACGGAATATTTAATTCAGAAACATTAGTTAAAATTATCGATTTAAATAACAATAGTGAGAACGATTATAAACTGGATGGAACACCACGTAGTATAAAAGCATATGATTCTAAAATTGCATTAAATTTAGGTGCAGAAGTTCATTTTATAAATTCGAATGGATGGCTTATAAAGAGATATTCATCATCACAGGAAGTAAAAGATGTAACAATTTCTAATGATATAGCTGGAATAATATTTAAAGATAGAGTAGAAATAATAAAATTATAAGGGGGGGAGATAGTATGTGGATTATAGTTGATATAGTAATTCTTGCTATAATAATATTAAGCACAATAACTGCATACAAAAAAGGTTTAATAGGTGTTGCATTTAAAATTGTATCATTTATATTATCTTTGATAATTGCATTCATATTGTTTATACCAATATCAAATTTTATAATTAATAATACAGATTTAAGTGAAAATATTGAAACAGCAATTATAAACAATTTTAGTGATAATGAAAATGAAGAAGATGAAAATGATTCACAAATATTAGTTGATTACATAAATGAATATACAGAAGAGGCAACAGAAGCTGGTATGAATATTGTAGCAGAACAAATTGCGCAAACAACAATAAGAGCTGGGACATTTTTGACACTATTTATAATAGCAAAAATTGCCTTAATGTTTGTAAAAGCATTAGCTAATTTTGTTGCTAAACTACCAATATTAAATCAATTTAATAAAGTGCGGTGGAATATTGTATGGTATTATAAGGGCATTGCTAATAATTTATGTTTTATTGGCATTAATATCTCTAATTTCACCAATGATAAGCAATACAATAATACTAGAACTAATTAATAATTCAATAATAGGAAGTTTCATGTATAATAAAAACTTATTATTAATGATGCTATTCTAATAATATGAATGTGAAGTGAGACTGAAAAAGCATTTATATAAAAAGCTTATATAAATGCTTTTTGTCGGTTTATGTCTTTTTTGTGAACTTTAAATAAAATAACTTGATATTTATTTGTATATCTGCTATACTGCTGGAAGATAAGTATATAATAGGGGAGTGTAAAAATTGGCAAAAGTAAAAGAAAATAATGTAGAACCAACCAAAAAAAAGAAAAGAACAGGACTAAAAATATTTTTATTTATACTAATATTGCTGATTATAGGAGGTTGTGTATTTGCATATAAAGTTACTCGAAATGGTGGAGGAGTTCAAGGAATAATAGCAACAACACTTGGACATGATGAGCAAACTTTAAAAAATCTACCACAGATAAATTTTGTTGCTATGGGAAAGAGTGAAGGATTAACAGATACTATTATATTATGTGCATATGATCCTAAAACTCAAAAAGCTTCAATGCTTTCAATACCAAGAGACACATATACAGGTGTAAATAAAAATTATGCTACATATAATGACAAAATAAATGCTAAATATAGTATTTCACCAGAAAAAACAGTAGAAGCTGTAAGTGAATTAACAGGAGTTGAAGTAACAAACTATGTTGTAATAGATACAAAAGCATTAAAGGAGTTAGTTGACACCATTGGAGGAGTTTATTTTGATGTTCCTATAAGAATGAAATATGATGATTACAGCCAAAAACTTCATATTGATTTACAAAAAGGATATCAATTATTGGACGGAAATAAGGCAGAACAAGTAGTAAGATTTAGACACAATAATGATGGCTCAACATATCCAGTTGAATATGGAATGGAAGATTTAGGAAGAATGAGAACGCAAAGAGAATTTATTATGGCAACAATTCAGCAAACTGTAAAACCTCAAAATATATTTAAAATTAATGAATTCTTAGAAATCGTAGAAGAAAATGTTGAAACTAATATGGATTTTTCTGTACTTAAAGATTATATTCCATATGCCGTTAATTTTAGTATGGACAACCTTAGAACAGAAACATTACCTGGAGAGCCTGGATATGGAAATAATGTAGCATTATTTTTTGCAGACGAAGATGAAACAGAAGAATTGGTACAGGAAATGTTCTTAGAATTAAATGTTGTGGAAGATGAAGAAACAAAAGCAACAGAAAAGTCAGAAATAAATATAGAGATATTAAATGCAAGTGGAAAAAATTCAAATTTATCTGAACTAATAGAAAAACTAGAAAATGAAGAATATAATGTAGTAAAAACAGGAACAACAGAACTATCACAAAAAACATCAATAATCAACAGAACAGAAAAGAATGAAAAAACAATTGAAGAATTAAAAGAAATAGTTTCAATTGGAGAAATAACTATAGGAGAAGACGATTCAAATGTGGATTTTACCATAATTATAGGAAAAGATTATGAATAAAAAACCTATTAAAAAATATCCCTATCTATGGGATATTTTTTAATAGGTTTTTACTTTAAATGATTTTTTTCTCTTTTTCTTATTTACAAATTTATTTATAAGTATTAAAATAAGTAATATAAAAATAATAGTAATTACATAATTTAAAAAAGAACTTTTTTCTACATCTGCACCAGCAATTAGATTAGTGGTATATGGAATATCTTCTACTGTATAAGTTATGCTACCTAAAATATCGCCTTTAACAATTGGTGCTTCTATATTTTCATTTAAAGTTATTTCTGGTAAAATTATTTTATCTATGTTTTGCTTTTCAGTTAAAACATCTATATCTTCTTGAATAAGTAAATCTAAATGTTTAGTGTCCCTTGTAGCATTTTTTACATCAATTTGTTTAACAATAGAATCGGCTTCTTTCAATTTCCTAATTGTATAATTATCATAACCAAATTCAAGCAAAGCCTTAGATTCTAGAAATCTATTACTTAATCCTTCAGGCGATTGCTCTGCACCAAGAATTACTGCTATAAATTCTAGCCCATCACTGCTTGCTGCTGAAACTAAGCAGTTTTTAGCATAACTTGTGTAACCAGTTTTTATTCCAATTGCATTTTTGTAATAGTAATTATCTGCTCTTGTACTTGAGTTAGGTCTTATTAAGTCATTCGTTGTATTAAAAACTCTGTCATTTTCAGAATATTTATTTGTAGGAGGAAGAATATATGAAGTTTTCTTTACAATACTTCTGAAAATATCGTTTTTCATTGCATATTGCCCCATAAGAGCTAAATCATATGCTGTTGTATAGTGATTTTCATCATGTAAACCATATGGGTTAGTAAAATTAGTATCTTTGCAACCAATACTTACTGCTTTTGTATTCATCATTGAAGAAAAACTTTCAATTGATCCTGCAATATGTTCTGCCAAGATATTTGCAGCAACGTTTGCAGAAGGTATAAGCAATAAATGTAATAATTGTTCAATTGTAAGTTCTTCGCCAATTTCTAAATTAACAGTGTTATATCCAATAGGAATACTTGTTACTGCATTATAACTTGCTATTGCTGTATCTGAGAGGTCACAATTTTCCAATGTTAATATTGCAGTCATAATTTTGGTAGTGCTTGCTGGGTACATTCTTTCATAAGCATTTTTTTCATATAAAATTTTTCCTGTTTTTGCATCAATAAGTATAGCAGATGGTGAACTTATATTTAAACTAGAAGAATCAGCAGCGAAAACTAAGTTGGAACTGATAATAAAAAATAATATAAATAAAGTCAAAAACCTTTTTAACATTTTTACCTCCGTAACTTTAAAAAAGTATTTTTAATTAATATATATTAAATTATGACAAATTTCAATATGTTTTATAATTTTGAAAGGAGATTTATTATGATTGAATTAAGTAAAAATCAAAAAATAATTTTAGCAGTTGTAGGTTGCATAATTCTTTTCGTCATAGGATATTATATTACAAGCAAAACAGGTGAAGAAGAATATATAAATATAGATGAAGAAATTGAAATAGTTGAAGAAAAAATAAATGAAGAAGAGATAATAGTACATATAACTGGAGCAGTAAACAATCCAGGTATTGTAAAAACAAAAGAAGGTGCAAGAATTGCAGATATTATTGAGCTTGCAGGAGGAGAACTTGAAAGTGCGGACACAAGTGAAATAAATCTTGCATACAAAGTACAAGATGGTGAAAAAATATACATACCAACAAAAGGGGAAAACAAGGAAAATTTAATTTATATAACAACAGAAGCCGGAAACAATCCTATTTCCAAAAGCGATGATAATAAGAAAGTAAATATAAATACTGCATCTCAAGAAGAATTAGACACTCTGCAAGGAATTGGACCATCAACAGCTACAAAAATAATAGAATATAGAGAGAAAAATGGAAAATTTAAAACCATTGAAGAAATAAAAAATGTTACCGGTATAGGAGATAGCAAATTTGAGGCTATAAAAGAAAATATTAGTGTATAAATTAAAACTAGATGAATATAATATTAAAGAAATATAGAAAAGGTTTTCATAAAAAATGTCACCAGCAAAGAAAAATTATCAAAACTGTTGACAAATAGAAAAAATAAGACTATAATTAAAAAGTAGCAAGAATATCGCGGGGTGGAGCAGTTGGCAGCTCGTTGGGCTCATAACCCAAAGGTCGTAAGTTCGAATCTTACCCCCGCAACCAAAGGAAAATCCTCTGTTAAATCAATTTACAGAGGATTTATTATTGTATAGGAAAAATCGACTTTTATCTTGACCATATGTTGATTTTTCCATATATAACAAGGTTAAGTTACCTTGGATTGTGCATATTCGCGAAGCAAAATGCTACAATAGGCGAAGCCACTTTTCTTATAATAAAAACATAATGATTGGTCAATTGTAAAAGAATATGATATAATATTTGAAAATCAGAAAAGTAGTAGTAATTATTTATGTTGAGAAAATTTGATCTTCAAGGTATGAAAATCAAATTTAAAGTCGAAAAGTACATACCAAACCAAACATGTGATTGAAGTATCATTTAATCTTGAATTTCAAAATGTAATAAAATATTCGACCAATAAAAATGAAGTCCTATTAAGTAGTGAAGTATATGATATATGTTATACGATTTATGTAGGAGATAAATTAAAGAAGACAAAATAATCATTAACAGCAATAAGAAAACTTAATAATATAAAAATTTATTTGTTAGATAAAGGAGGAACTTATGGCTAAAAATATTGAACCTAAATTAGTAACTATAGGATCTTATTTAAAATTAGAAGATGATGCTAAATTTATAATTCCTGAATATCAAAGAAAGTATGCATGGGAAATTTCAAATTGTGATAAGCTATGGTCAGACATTACTGATTTTATAGAAAGTAAAAGTAAAGATTTATACTTCTTTGGAACTATTATAATAAACTGTTCAAATGATGATACAGAGTTAGGATTAATAGATGGACAACAAAGAACAACAACATTTTTGCTTTTATTAAAAGCGCTACTTACTAAAATAAATGAAACATTAGAAAAGATGGTTGATGATCCTGAATCAGAACAACTTAAAAGAGGACTTAGAGAAAGAAGAAGAAATTTAATTAGTATACTATATAAAATTGATCCAGATAATATAACTGACGAACCAAATGATAAAAAAGATCAAGAAGTATATAATAGTTTTAATAATTTAATAAATAATTCTAATCAAGAAACATATAAAGAAGAACTTGTAAATATTATGAAATCTTTAAAATATGAAGATGCAGAAAGAAGTGCCATTAAGATTCCATATAAACAAAAAGATAATAGATATACTAATTTTTTTAAAAACTATAAACATTTTTATTTTAAAGAGGATTTAAACAAAATTGACTTCTTGAACAAATTTACGAGAACAATTTTAGAAGAATGCCAAGTAATTGAAATTAAAAGTTGGAAAGTTGAACAAGCAATAACTATGTTTAATTCGTTAAATTCTGATGGTATGCCACTAACTGATTCGGACATTATTTATTCAAAGATGTTTGCAGCAACTAAAGACAATACTGAAAGAAAAATCTTGGGTGAGAAATGGAGATATTTGATTGAGTTAACTAACGAATTGGAGAGAGAAAAAATTGTAAGTATAAATGGACTTTTAAATCAAAAAATGTATTTATATCGTAGTATTAATAAGGATACAATTAATGCTAGTGGAAATATTGATGTTACTACTCCAGGATTAAGAAGATATTATACAGAACTGAATATAAATTTAATTAAAAGACCATTAGAATTTTGTGATGAATTAATTAAACTTGCTGAAATATGGAATATTGCGAAAGACAATAGTACAATAAAAGTCTTGTTTAACTTTAATGATAACTCAAAATTATTTTTAGCTAGTTATTTTCATAGATATGATTCTTATTTTATTAATGGAGATAATCAAAAATTTATTATTGACGAAGAAAACAAAAATCATCTTATTAATGAAATTGAAAATATGGCAGAATTAATGCTTAGACTATTTGCTATTTTATCATTGGTAGATGCTGGTTATTCGAGTTCAAATTTTAAGTCATTTCTTTTTAAAGAAGAAATAAAACTTGCCAATAAATCTATTTCTTTTGAAGAAATTAAATTTGATTTCGATCAGCATATTAATAAATGCTGGGAAAAAGATAATATTTTAACCAGAATAAATGATTATGAAAAAAATGATATAGTTTATTTAAATGAATATCTATTTGCTAAAGAAAATGGTAAAAAATTAAAAATTAGTGCAGATATTGATATTGAACACATTATGCCACAAAGTGGTAAAAATATAAAAGCCATTCAAAATGATGCTGAAATAGAAAATGATGATATGTTTTCTAATTATATTAATAAAGTTGGTAATAAAATATTATTAGAATATAATATAAATCGAACGATTGGTAATGAATGGTTTAGAACTAAAATATCAACAGAAATTAGTGAAAAATCTGGGTATGTTGAGAGTAAATATCCATTGGCACAATATCTAGTAGAAAAATATAAAAATGAATCAAAGCCATATTGGACAAAATCTGATATAGAAACAGCTACAGCAAATGCCAGTGAAAGAATAGTAAATTTTATATTTGGTGAAAATTTAAAATAATAAACAATGTGAACGATGTTTTCTGCATAAAATTAAATGGATAATGTAAAATAGTATATCAAAAATAAAGAGTGAAAAACGATTTATATTTAAATGTTCTTTTGCTCTTTTTTAAATTGTGTTATAGAAACAGCGTAGATGCGAAATTTATTTTTCAATTAGAATCTTCTAATTTTTGGGACCGCTTTTAGTTTATCAAAAACAGAAATCCAATTTTTATTATAGATGAACCACAAAAGATGGGGAAAGCGAAAGAAATGTTAAAAAAATTTAATCCTTTGTTTATATTTAGTTATTCTGCAACTCATAAAGACAAGTTTAAATATAATATAATATAATCTATAGATTATATGCAGTAAATGCTCATGATCAAAAATTTGATAAAAAAGCAAATGAACAGTAGACAGCTGTGAGAAAAACTAGTATAATATTTTTGACAAAAAATAAAGGTGTTTTGATAGCAGACTAAAATTGAATTATATAAAGGAGACTAAGTGAATGTCAAAAAATAATGATATATTATCTCAAATAGGTGGAATGTATATATTATATAAACTGAGATGGGTAATTATAATAGGAATAATTATTTTGACTATTATTGTTTTCTCAGTAAAAGGAGATTTAGATAAAGAGTATCAACAATATGGATATACTGGATTTAGTGACAACATAAAATATGATGAATGGACAGATGAAGTAATTCCCAAAGATGAGATATCAACATATAACAATGATAATAAATACATAATTAAAAGCAATGGCGAAAAGGTTTATTTTGTAAATATTAAAGATCAATTAAATGCTTATGAGAAATTACAAGGGAATTATGCATTTATAAAAGAAGAGAAAGCAGAGCAAGTTAAAAATATATGTGATATACTATTTTCAGATTATTTTGAAATAGAATATTCAATAGATAAAATTTCTGATGGAAATTCATATTTAATACATCTAAAAAATTTTACTGCAAATGGTATGCACTATGATGATTATTCGATAGGAGCTGCCTATGAGATGAAAAATATTATTAAATATTTAGTTAAAGGTATTTATAGAGAACAAAATGGATTAGAAGCTGATTATGGATATTAAAATAAAATACAAGATGCAGGAGAAATTATGGTAGAGATAAATGATGGATATAATAAGTTGAAGTTTAGTATAGATAACTATATTAATAAAAAGTACAGAAAATTTAATAAGCTAGACGAAGATGATTGCTGGTGTAATTTGTATATTGGCATAGAAAATGAGTATGTTAAAATAGATAATCCATACAATAGAATGCATCGAAGCAGAGAATTTATATAAAGTCCTAAATGAGTTTATTAACGATAAAATTGAAAATAACTACAGTTTTGAACCAATAGAACCATCTTTTAAAATTTATTTCTATCCTTATGGAGAAGAATATCAAAACAATAATTATGAGCAAGAAAATATATCTAGAAAAGATAAAATGGCTAGGATATTTATAGCCTTTATAGATAAAGATACAAAGGCACTATCTCCAGATGGCGTATGCATAGTATTAGATATGGATGCTATTAGTAAAATATTAAATTATATAGAGAAAATAATAAAATCTTAAAAAAGGAGCTAAATATGATTTACATTACAGGTGACACTCATTCGGATTTTACTAGATTTTCAACTGATAAATTTCCAATTCAAAAAGAAATGACAAAAAATGATTATGTTATCATATGTGGTGACTTTGGAGGAATATGGAATTACTTAGTAGAGAGCACATATGAAAAATATTGGTTAGATTGGTTAAATGAAAAGAATTTTACAACATTATTTGTAGATGGAAATCATGAGAATTTTACAAGATTATATAATTATCCAATAGAGAAATGGCATGGAGGGAGAGTTCATAAAATAAGAGATTCAGTAATACATTTAATGCGTGGAGAGATATTTAATATTGATGGAAAAAGATTTTTTGCTTTTGGTGGTGCAAAATCACATGATATACAAGATGGAATACTAAATCTTGATGAAGAGGAAAAAATATATGAATATCGTAAAAGAGGAGCATATTTTAGAATAAGGGGATATTCTTGGTGGGATTTAGAACTTCCGGCTGAAGAAGAAATGCAAAATGGAATAAATAATTTAGAAAAGGCAAATTATAAAGTAGACTATATTATAACTCATTGTTGTCCTACAAGTGTACAAGCTATACATAGTGGTGGAACATATAAGAGAGATTATTTTACAGATTATTTACAAAAAATATTAGAAAAATGTGAATTAAAAAAATGGTATTTTGGACATTATCATGATAATAGGCAAATTAATTCACAGTTTATTTTGCTTTATGAAGATATTGTACCATTGGAATATGAGAGTATATTTTAAATAAAAATGTCGCTTTTAAGCTCATAACCCGAAGGTCGTAAGTTCGAGTCTTACCCCCGAAACCAAAACATAAATGCTTACAGTTTCAATGACTGTAGGTGTTTTTTTATGCCTTAAAATCGGTTGCAATAATGATTGAAAATGGCATTCTTATGTCAAATTGGGTAAAAATTGGGTAAAATAATTACCTCAAATGCCATAAATATCAATAAAAATTCATTAAAATTTTATACTTACATTACAATGTTATAAATAAATATTTTAAATTTTTAACATAATTTAATAATGTAAATTGCAATAAAATTTTTAAATTTATAGTAAAAAACTTTTGGGAAAGAGATATATAATCTCAAAGTTTTTTACCTTTTTACATCGTGAAAATTTGTAATTTGTGAAAATTAGAAAAAAGTTCAAATTAAGACCTTGTTGGTAATAATAAGTTTTCTAGTGCATAGCCAGCTTTTCTATTATGAGAAAGTAGTGGATGCACATAAAAGTCAAGTGTAGTACTTATTTGTGCATGACCTAGTCTCGCAGAAATTACTGCTATATCAATATTTTGTGCAACTAGTAAACTTGCATTTGTATGTCTTAATCCGTGAAAATTAATTACAGGTAATCCTATTTGACCAACATATTTTACAAACCATTTGCTAATTGTAGAAGGATGCATTGGTTTGCCATCTGCTTGTACAAATAACCTATCAGAATCGGTCCATAATTCGCCGTAAATCGATTTTTGTTCTTCATACCATAATTTATATTCCTCAAGTAAAGAAATGATAAATTCAGGTATTGCAATTTCTCTAATGGAACTTTCTGTTTTTGGAACTTTTGTGAAAACTCCCATATCTGCTAGGTACTGACTAGAACGATTAATACTGATAATTCCATTTTTGAAATCAACATCTTGCCATTCTAATCCCATTAACTCACCTAAACGAACACCGGTAAATACTGTAAGAATGATTGCAACTTTGTATTTAGTATCTTCATTAGGTAATAGTTCTAAATTTTCTAGTAATATTTTAGTTTGCTCATCATCATAAGATCTTCTTTTTGGTTTTCTAGCTTTAGGTGGTTGAACACGTTCAGCAGGATTCGCCACTATTAATTGCCAATAAACTGCTTTATGAAGCATTGCTCTTAATAATCTGTGATGCTCTAAAATTGTTTTACCAGATAAGGGCTTTTTTGTTTTTGAACCATTGTTACCTTTTTTTCTAACTAATTGAGTATCTTTTTCAAGTAAATCATAGAACTTCATAATATCTGTTGGTTTAATTTTGTTAATATAGAAATGTCCAAAGTATGGTAAAAGTCTTGTTTCTAACATTCTGCAATATCGTTTATATGTTGATGGAGCAAGTTCTTTTGAACCATAATCTCTTTTCCATATTTCTGTGAATTCAGAAAATTTGAGAGATTTACCATCTATAACTAAGCCATTTTGTACTTCAGTAACAAATTTTGCTAGTTCAACTTCTGCATCTTTTTTAGTTCCGTGTACTGTTTTTCTGTGTATCATAGGTTTTCCGTTTAGGTCAAATCCTTCAGATACTGTTAGCCTGTAACTATTTTTTCCTCTTTTTTCTATACTCCCAGCCATTACTCTTTTCACCTCCTTTCAAGTATGCCTATGGGTGGGAGGAGTAAAGTATTTAGATATATTTAAATACTTCTTGTGGATAT
>CALWZV010000004.1 GCA_944386115.1 uncultured Clostridia bacterium | reverse complement strand
TCAAGAGAACAATTTGAAATGAGAACACATAAAAGAGTTATTGATATTCTTTATCCAACACAAAAAACAGTTGATACTCTTATGAAATTAGAATTACCAGCTGGTGTTGAAATTGAAATAAAATTATAGTTATAAACTGAAGAGAAAAGAAGGTAAATATCTTAAGACCAAGCTGATTAAAAAGTCAGCCAATAGTAATAAGGAGGAAAATAAATAATGAAAAAAGCAGTTTTAGGAGAAAAACTTGGAATGACACAAATATTTAATGATAAATCACATGTTATTCCAGTAACAGTTATAAAAATTGGTCCATGTACAGTTACACAAATAAAAACTGAAGAAACAGATGGATATAATGCTATACAATTAGGTATAGGAGATGTGAAAGAAAAAAAATTAACAAAACCTAAAAAAGGACATTTCGAAAAATTTAAAATATCACCAAAAAAGCATTTAAGAGAGTTTAGAGTTGATGATATTCAAAACTACAAAGTTGGTGATGAATTAAAAGCAGATGTTTTCGCTGTAGGCGAAAAAGTTGATATCCAAGGAAAAACAAAAGGCAAAGGATTTCAGGGCGTTATAAAACGTCATGGACAACATAGAGGACCTATGGGACATGGATCTATGTATCATAGAAGACCAGGTTCAATGGGTGCTACTTCTACACCAGGTAGAGTTTTTAAAGGTAAAAAGTTACCAGGACATATGGGTGGAGAAATGGTTACAATACAAAATTTAGAAGTTGTAAAAGTAGACTTGGATAAAAATGTTATATTGGTAAAGGGAAGTGTACCTGGAGTAAAAGGTGCAATACTAAAAATAAAAAATACTGTTAGAGCAGTTAATTAGGAAAGAGGTGGAGAAGAATGCCTAAAGTAGACGTTTATAATATAGAAGGTAAAAAAATAGAGACTATAGAATTAAATGATGAAATTTTTGGAATAAAACCAAATAAGACAGTAGTACATAGTGTACTTGTAAACTATTTAGCAAATCAAAGACAAGGAACACAAAGTACAAAAACAAGAGCTGAAGTTTCTGGTGGTGGCAAGAAACCTTGGAGACAAAAAGGAACAGGTAGAGCAAGACAGGGAAGTATAAGAGCACCTCATTGGATCAAAGGTGGAATAGCTTTAGGACCAAAACCAAGAAGCTACAAATATAGAGTAAATAAAAAGGAAAGAAGATTAGCAATAAAATCAGTATTAAGCTCTAGACTTCAAGAAGAACAATTAATAGTTGTTGATAAAGTTGAATTTAAAGAAATAAAAACAAAACAAATGGTAAAAGCATTAGAGAATTTAAAAGTAAATGAAAAGGCTTTGATGATATTACCAGAGCAAAACAAAAATGTTTATATGTCAGCAAGAAATATTGAAAATTTAAAAACGATTACAGTTAATACAATAAATATATTTGACTTATTAAAATATACAAAATTAATACTACCAGTAGAAACTGTAAAAAAATTAGAGGAGGTGTATGCTTAATATGAGACCAGAAGAAATAATAATAAGACCAATAATAACAGAAAAAAGTAATGAAGATATGCAACTTGGAAAATACACCTTTGAGGTAGCAAAAAATGCTAACAAAATTTCAATAGCAAATGCTATAGAAAAATTATTTGAGGTTAAAGTGCTAAGCGTAAATACAATGAATGTTAAAGGAAAAGAAAAAAGAGTTGGAGTACATGTTGGAATGACATCTAATTGGAAAAAAGCAATTGTAACAATAGATACAAACCCAACTGAAACAAAATACTTAGCAAAAGGTGGCAAAGAAGTAAAATCAAATAAGAAGTATAAAAATACAATAGATGCATTTAGTGCATAAAATTTAAATTATCTAGATTTAAAACTAGGACAAAAAAATCAAAATAGAAAGGAAAGAATAAAATGGGAATAAAACATTTCAAACCAACTACACCATCATTAAGGAACATGACTGTTTCTACATTTGAAGAGATAACTAAAAAAACACCTGAAAAATCTTTATTAGCAACAAAAAAGAAAAATGCAGGTAGAAATTCTTATGGTAGAATAACAGTAAGACACCAAGGTGGTGGAGCAAGACAAAAATATAGAATAATAGATTTCAAACGTAAAAAAGATGATATGGAGGCAACAGTTATTGGGATTGAATATGATCCAAACCGTTCAAGTAATATAGCTTTAATTCAATATGAAGATGGTGAAAAAGCATATATATTAGCACCAATAGGATTAACAGATGGAGACAAAGTAATATCAGGAATAAATGTTGATATAAAATCAGGAAATTGTATGCCAATAGAAAACATACCGGTAGGTACAATGATTCATAATATAGAATTAAATCCTGGTCAAGGTGGAAAATTAGTTAGAACAGCAGGTGGAGAAGCTCAATTGATGGCGAAGGAAGGAGAATATGCTCACGTAAGACTTCCATCAGGAGAAATGAGATTAATATTATCTAGATGTAGAGCAACAATAGGAACAATAGGAAATACAGATCATGAAAATGTTAAATTAGGTAAAGCAGGAAGAAAAAGACATATGGGAATAAGACCAACTGTCAGAGGATCTGTAATGAACCCTAACGATCACCCTCACGGTGGTGGTGAAGGAAAAGCACCAATAGGACATCCTGGACCACTTACTCCTTGGGGCAAACCAGCACTTGGATATAAAACTAGAAAGAAAAATAAAAAATCTGATAAATTTATTGTAAAAAGGAGGAAATAAGCATGTCAAGATCAGCAAAAAAGCAACCATTTGTAGCACCTGAATTATTAAAAAGAGTAGAGCAAATGAATGAAAGTGGAAAAAAAGAAGTATTAAAAACTTGGTCAAGAGCTTCAACAATATATCCACAAATGGTTGGACACACAATAGCAGTACATGACGGAAGAAAACATGTACCTGTTTATATATCAGAAGAAATGATTGGGCATAAGCTTGGAGAGTTTGCTCCAACAAGAACATTTAAAGGTCATTCAGGAGAAAAAACAACCAAAGTTGATAAATAAAAAACTTAGAGTAAGGAGGGAAATTAAATGCCAGAAGAAACCGTAGAAGTACAAGCAAGAGCCGAATTAAAATATGCAAGAATATCAGCAAGAAAAGTAAAAATAGTAGCAGATTTAATTAGAGGAAAAAATGTAAATGAAGCATTATCAATAATAAAATATACACCAAAAGCTTCATCTGAAGTTCTAGAAAAATTATTAAAGTCAGCAATTGCAAATGCTGAAAACAATCATCACATGGATGGAACAAAATTGTATATATCAGAAATATATGCAAATCAAGGACCAACATTAAAAAGAATAAGACCAGCAGCTAAAGGATCTGCTGTAAGAATAAGAAAAAGAACTAGTCATATAACAATAGTTCTAAAAGAGAGAGAATAATTTGGGATTTTCCCAACATAAAAGGAGGAAATTATAAAGATGGGACAAAAAATGCATCCACATGGATTAAGAATAGGCGTAATAAAAGATTGGAATTCTAAATGGTATGCAGATTCAAAACATTTTGCTGATTATTTAGTAGAAGATTATGAAATACGTAAATTGCTTAATAAGAAGCTAGAAGCAGCTGGTATTTCAAAAATTGAAATTGAAAGAACTGCTAAATATGTAAAAATAAATGTTCATGCTGCAAAACCTGGAATTGTAATCGGAAAAAACGGAAACTTATCAGAAGCATTAAAAGCAGAACTAGAAAACAAAATAAAAAAAGATGTTAACTTAAATATTATAGAGGTTAAAAATCAGGATTTAGATGCAAAGCTAGTTTCAGAGAATATTGCAAATCAACTAGAAAAAAGAATATCATTTAGAAGGGCTATGAAACAATGCATGCAAAAAACAATGAAAGCTGGAGCACTAGGAATAAAAACATCAGTATCTGGAAGATTAGGCGGAGCTGATATGGCAAGAACAGAATTTTACAAAGAAGGAACAATTCCTTTACAAACATTAAGAGCAGATATTGATTATGGATTCTCAGAAGCAGATACAACATATGGTAAAATAGGAGTAAAAGTTTGGATATATAAAGGAGAGGTTTTCCCAGAAAAACATAGAAAAGAAGGAGGGGAAGCATAATGCCAATAATGCCAAAAAGAACAAAATATAGAAAAATGCAAAAGGGAAGAAATAGAGGAAAAGCAACAAGAGGGAATAAAGTTACAGATGGAGAATATGGTTTACAAGCACTTGAAGCAGGTTTAATAACTTCAAATCAAATTGAAGCAGCCCGTGTTGCGATGACTCGTTTTACTAAAAGAGGTGGAAAGGTTTGGATAAAAATATTCCCAGACAAACCTATAACAAAGAAACCTGCAGAAACTCGTATGGGTAGTGGAAAAGGTGCAGTAGAATATTGGGTAGCAGCGGTAAAGCCAGGAAGAGTAATGTTTGAAATGGCTGGTATATCTGAAGAAACTGCAAGAGAAGCATTGAGACTTGCAATGCATAAGCTACCTGTAAAAACAAAGTTTGTAGTAAAAGAAGAAAACAAGGTGGTGAATGTAGATGAAGATTAATAAAATAGTAGAAATGTCTTCACCTGAACTAGAAAAAGAAGTAGAAGAATTAAAAAAGGAATTATTCAATTTAAGATTTAGTTTAGCTACTAATGGATTAGAAAACCCAATGAGAATAAAAGAAGTAAAAAAAGATATTGCAAGAATAAAGACAGTCTTAAGACAGCGTGAATTGAAAGGAGAAAAATAATGGAAAAAAGAAATCTTCGTAAAGTAATGATTGGTACAGTTACATCTGATAAAATGGATAAAACAGTAGTTGTATCAGTTGAAACAAGTGTAAGACATCCAATATATGGCAAGATAGTAAAAAGAACATATAAACTTAAAGCTCATGATGAAGAAAATAGTTGCAAACAAGGAGATAGAGTTAAAGTAATGGAAACAAGACCACTATCTAAAGATAAAAGATGGAGAGTTGTTGAAATTATTGAGAAGGCAGAAATTAAATAGTAGAAAAAGGAGGTAACCTTAGAATGGTACAACAACAAACAGTATTGAAGGTAGCTGATAATACGGGTGCAAAAGAAATTATGTGTATAAGATGTTTAGGTGGTTCACATAGAAAAACTGCTAAAATTGGAGATACAATAATAGCATCTGTAAAAAGTGCAATTCCAAATGGAACTGTAAAAAAAGGTGATGTAGTTAAAGCAGTTGTTGTTAGAACTACAAGAAATACAAAAAGACCTGATGGTTCATATATAAGATTTGATGAAAATGCGGCAGTTATAATACGTGATGATAAAACACCAAGAGGAACACGTATATTTGGACCTATAGCTAGAGAATTAAGAGATAAGGACTATATGAAAATATTATCTTTAGCACCAGAAGTATTATAGAACAATTAATCAGAAAAGAAGGAGGGAAATCCTAAATGAATATAAAAAAGGGTGACACAGTTCAAGCTTTATCTGGAAACGATAAAGGAAAAAAGGGAGAAGTGTTAGAAGTTATACCTAAAAAAGATAAAGTAATTGTAAAAGGTATAAATGTAAGAAAAAAACATGTTAAACCTAAAAAACAAGGAGAAGAGGGCGGAATAATTGAAGTAGAATGTGCAATACGTGCATGTAAAGTAAATGTAGTATGCCCAAAATGTGGAAAACCAACAAGAATAGGATATAAAGTAGAAGATGATAAAAAAGTACGTATTTGCAGAAAATGCGGTGCAGAAATAAAATAGAGAAAGGAGGAAACTAAATAATAATGGAAAAGTTAAGAGAACAATATGAAAAAGAAATAAAACAACAATTAATGAAAAAATTTGGGTACAAATCAATAATGCAAGTTCCAAAACTTGAAAAAGTTGTTATTAATATAGGATTAGGAGATATAAAAGATAATCCAAAATCACTTGAGAATAGTATTAATGATTTAAGACAAATAACAGGACAACAGCCTGTTATTACAACAGCAAAAAAATCAATTGCAGCATTTAAGATAAGAGAAGGTTCAAAAGTTGGATGTAAGGTAACTTTAAGAGCTGGAAAAATGTATGACTTCGTATATAAATTATTTAATGTTGCATTACCAAGAGTAAGAGACTTTAGAGGAGTTTCAGCAAATTCTTTTGACGGAAGAGGAAATTATTCAATGGGAATAAAAGAACAATTAATATTTCCTGAAATTGAGTATGACAAAGTAGATAAACTAAGAGGAATGGATATTATATTTGTAACAACTGCTAAAACTGACGAAGAAGCTAAAGAATTACTTACTCTTTTAGGAATGCCATTTAGAAACTAATTTAGTTAGAAAGGAGAAAACATGGCTAAAAAATCATTAAAGGTAAAACAAAAAAAAGAACAAAAATATTCCACAAGAGAATATAGTAGATGTAAAATTTGTGGAAGACCACATGGATATATAAGAAAATTTGGAATTTGCCGTATATGTTTCAGAGAATTAGCACATAAGGGTGAAATTCCAGGTGTAAAAAAAGCAAGCTGGTAGAATAAAAGAAAAGGAGGAAAGAAAAAGTTGAATACTACTGATCCAATAGCAGATATGCTAACAAGAATAAGAAATGCAAATAATGCTAAATTAAAAATGGTTGATATTCCTTCTTCAAACATGAAAAAATCAATAGTTGAAATATTGGTTAAAGAAGGATATATAAAATCTTATGAAGAAATAAAAAATGAACAACAAGGAATTATAAGGGTAAATTTAAAATATGATGCAAATGGAAATAAAGTAATTTCTGGTTTAAAAAGAATAAGTAAACCAGGCCTAAGAATTTACGCAAATAAAGATAAGTTACCAAGAGTATTAAATGGACTTGGGATTGCTCTAATCTCAACTTCAAAAGGTATAATGACAGATAAAGAGGCAAGAAAAATAAATGCCGGTGGAGAAGTTTTAGCATATATATGGTAATTTATTAAATAAAAGAAAGGAGACAGTTAATTATGTCTAGAATAGGAAATAAACCTATAACAATACCAGATGGAGTTGAAGTTAAAGTTGATGGTTCAAAAGTTACAGTAAAAGGTCCAAAAGGAACATTGGAAAAGGAAATACATAAAAATATAACTGTAACAGTAGACAATAATATGGTAAATGTAAAAAGACTAAATGATGAAGCTTTTAATAGAAGTTTACATGGATTAACTAGAACATTAATAAATAATATGATTATAGGTGTTACACAAGAATATACTAGAAATTTAGAAGTAAATGGTGTTGGTTATAGGGCAGCAAAAAAAGGAAACAAACTAGTATTAACATTAGGATATTCTCATCCAGTTGAAATGGATGCACCTGCTGGAATAACTTTTGAAGTACCAAATCCAAACCAAATAATAATAAGAGGAATTGATAAAGAATTAGTTGGACAATGTGCAGCTATTGTTAGAACAAAGAGACCTCCTGAAGTATATAGAGGAAAAGGTATTAAGTATGAAGAAGAAGTTATAAGACGTAAAGAAGGAAAAACAGGTAAAAAATAAAATTTAAAATAGTTTATGTTTTTATACATAGAAAGGAGAGATATAATGATAGCAAAAGTAGATAGAAAAGCAGAAAGAGAAAGAAGACATAAAAGAGTTAGAAATAAAATATCTGGTTCTGCAGAACGTCCAAGACTATGTGTTTATAGAAGCAACAGTAATTTATATGTTCAAATAATTGATGATACAGTAGGTAATACTTTGGTTAGTGCATCTACATTAGATAAAGAAATAAAAACTAAACATAGTAATAAAGTTGCAGCAGAAGAACTTGGAAGTTTAATTGCAAAACGAGCTTTAGAAAAAAACATAAAAAATGTTGTATTTGATAGAGGCGGATATATATATCATGGAGTTATAGAAGCCTTAGCAGAATCTGCAAGAAAAGCAGGATTAGAATTTTAATAATATAAAAGGAGGGAAAAAATATTTTAATGGAAGAGAATGCAGTTGAATTAAAAGAAAAAGTTGTAGCCATTAACAGAGTAGCAAAGGTTGTTAAAGGTGGTAGAACATTTAGATTTAGTGCAATAGTAGTTGTTGGAGATGAAGCAGGACATATTGGAGTTGGAAATGGAAAAGCAGCAGAAGTTCCAGATGCAATAAAAAAGGCAATAGGAGATGCAAAGAAGAATTTAATACAAGTTCCAATAGTTGGAACTACTATACCACATGAATATATTGGAAAATCTGGTGCAGCTAATGTACTTTTAAAACCAGGTGCAGAAGGTACAGGTATAATTGCTGGTGGTAGTGTTAGACCAGTATTAGAATTAGCTGGATATAAAGATATAAAAACAAAGGTAATTGGTACAAATAATCCAAGAAATGTAGTATATGCTACGATTAATGCATTACAAAATATGAGCACTATAGAACAAACAGCTAAAAAGAGAGATAAGAAAGCTGAAGAAATAATTTAAAACAAACAGTTGGAGTTTAGAATTTAGAACTTTATTTTACAAACTAAATTCCAAGTAAAAAATAAAATGAAGTAAAAGTTAGAGTTAGAAAATAAGAAAAGTGGCTTTGCCTATTGTAGCGTTTTGCTTCGCAAATAAGCACTGCCCAAGGAAAATTAATCTTGTTGTTCCGGAAATTTCGTTAGAAATTTCCTATACAATAAAAAAGTTCTAAATTCTAAACTCTAAGCTTCTGATAATGTAGTAGGAGGTGTAATTCATGAAATTAGGTGAACTAAAACCAAATGTAAAAAAAGTTACCAAAAAAAGACTAGGACGTGGAATAGGTTCTGGATTAGGTAAAACTTCAGGTAGAGGACATAAAGGGCAAAAAGCAAGAAGTGGTGGAGGAGTTAGATTAGGATTTGAAGGAGGTCAAACACCATTATATAGAAAATTACCAAAAAGAGGATTTACTAATATCCATGCGAAAAAATATACAGAAGTAACTTTAGCAATGTTAGAAAAAAGCCAAGAAAATGAAGTTACTGCTGAGTCTTTGCTAAAACAAGGAATAATTAGCAGAATAAATGACGGAATAGTAATTATAGGAACAGGCACATTAAATAAAAAATTAAATGTAAAGGCTAACAGATTTACAAAATCAGCAAAAGAAAAAATAGAAGCCTTAGGGGGAAAGGCCGAGGTGATAGAAATTGTTTAAAACAATAAAAAATGCACTAAAAACACCAGATGTAAGAAAAAAACTTTTATATACATTAGTATTAATAATAGTATTCAGATTTGGATGTTATATAACAGTTCCTGGAGTTGATGCAATTGCTTTGAATGATATAATGCAAGCAAGCAGTAGTGGAAGATTATCAGGACTTATAGATATAATTTCAGGTGGTGCTTTTTCAAGGTTTTCAATATTTGCGATGACAATTAGCCCATATATTACAGCATCAATTGTATTACAACTACTAGGAATGGTAATTCCTTCTTTAGAAAGATTAATGAAAGAAGGAGGAGAAGAAGGAAAGGCAAAGATAAATAGATATACAAAATATCTTACAATACTATTGGCTTTAATAGAAGGAACAGGTATATATTTATCATACCAATCTTCAGGAATATTTATAAACCCAGGATTTTTAACTGGAGCACTAGTTGTACTATCGCTAGTAGCTGGAACGGCATTACTTATGTGGTTAGGTGAGCAAATAACATCAAAGGGAATTGGAAATGGAATTTCAATAATAATTTTTATAGGTATAATTTCAAGCTTGCCTATGGTTGCAACAACATTATATAGGCTAGTTATAACAGATGCAGGATTTAGCACAACTGGATTACTTACAGCTTTAGGTATAATTATAGGAGCGATAATATTAGTGGCAGGAGTTGTATTTGTACAACAAGCAGAAAGAAGAGTACCTGTACAATATGCCAAAAAAGTTGTGGGAAGAAAAATGTATGGTGGCCAAAATACCCATATACCTTTAAAACTTGCAATGGCAGGGGTTATACCAGTAATTTTTGCATCATCATTTATGACATTCCCAGCAATGATAATACAAATGTTTAATAATAATATAGCTGCTGAAACAGGGTTTTGGGCTACAATTTACAAGTTTTCAGTTGCTACATCATCATCAAGTGTACCAATTGGTTATTCAATAGCAAATGCAATAGTTTATTTAGTATTAATAGTAGCATTTACATTTTTCTATACATATGCTACATTTAATCCAGCAGAAGTTTCAAATAATATTAAGAAAAATGGAGGATTTATTCCAGGAATAAGAGCTGGAAAACCAACAACAGATTATTTATCTGGAATAATATCAAAACTAACTTGGTTTGGAGGTTTATTTTTAAGTCTTATAGCAATATTACCAATGCTTATGAGATTTACTAATTTGAATGTTGCATTTGGAGGAACATCAATATTAATTGTTGTAGGTGTTGCTTTGGAAACTGTACAACAATTAGAATCACAACTTGTTATGAGACATTATAAAGGATTTTTAGAATAATTAAATTGAATTTAAATAGACTGACTTGCATATAAAATTTATTTGCATGTCAGTCTCAACTTGATTTTTATAAAATGTTTAAGATGTTATTTTTAAGCTGATTATATAATTATTTTAAAAATGATATTTTAAAGAAAAATTTTTATAAAAGGAAAGGGATGATTTTTCTTATGATTATTATAATGCTTGGGGCACCGGGAACAGGTAAAGGAACTGTTGGAAAACTATTATCAGAAAAATTGGGAATTGTACATATATCAAGTGGAGAAATTTTTAGAAGTTATGTAAAAAAGCAAGGAGAAATGGGAAAAGAGATTGAGAGATATATTTTGGAAGGCAAATTAGTACCAGATGCATTAGCTATACAATTAGTTGAAAAAAGGCTTTGTGAAAAAGATGTTGAAAAAGGAGTAATTTTAGATGGATATCCAAGAACAGTAAAACAGGCGATAGAATTAGATGAATTATTAGCAAAGCAAAATAAAAAAGTAGAAATTGCTGTAAACCTTAGTTTGTCTGATAATGATATAATAGAAAGAATTACAAAGAGAAGAACATGCCCAAACCCAGAATGCAGAGAAATATACAACATAGAATTTAAGCCTCCTAAAGTATCTGGAATATGTGATAAATGTGGTACAAAATTAATTCAAAGAGAAGATGATAATGAAGAGACTTTAAAAAATAGATTAAAAACATATCATGAAATATCAGAAGGATTGATAAATTTTTATAAGAATAAAGATATATTATATACTGTAAAAGTAAATATACATTCAGAAAACACATCACAAGACATTGCAGAAGAAATAGAAGAATATTTGGAAAAATAAGGAGTTGTATTCTAAAGTGATAGAGATAAAATCAAAAAGAGAAATAGAGCTAATGAAAGAAGCATGTAAAATAACAGCTATGGCACATAAGGCAGTGGAAAAAGCAATAAGGCCAGGAATGACAACAATGGAATTAGATAAAATAGCAGAAAAAGAAATTATTGATAATGGCGCAATTCCGTCTTTTAAAAATTATCCTAGTGGAATAAAGGGAATAGAAAACTTTCCAGCAACAGCATGTATATCAATAAATAATGAAATAATACATGGAATTCCATCAGATAAAGTTCACATAAAAGATGGGGATATAGTTAGTGTAGATTTAGGAGCATATAAAAATGGATTCCATGGTGATATGGCAAGAACATATTTAGTTGGAAATGTTAGTGAAAAAGGAAAAAGATTGGTAGATGTAACTAAAAAGAGCTTTTTTGAAGGAATAAAATTTGCTAAAGTACGGTTTTAGAATAGGTGATATATCACATGCAATAGAAGAATATGTAAAAAAGAATGGATATTCTGTTGTAGAGGATTTTCAAGGACATGGGGTTGGAAGAAACTTGCATGAAGATCCAGGAATCCCTAATTATGGAAAGCCTGGTAAAGGACCTAAATTAGAAGTACGGCATGACACTTGCAATAGAACCAATGGTTAATGAGGGTAGTTTTGAAATAGAAATACTTGAAAATGGATGGACTACTGTAACATATGATGGAAAATTATCTGCACATTATGAGAATACGATATTAATTACAGAAAAAGAACCAGAAATATTGACAATAGTATAAAACTGTTATATAATATTAACGCTTATTGAATACAAGCTCTAATGGGCTTTAATAGCTTACTTAAATGTTAAAAATGGAGGGGAAAAACTTTGGCAAAGGAAGATGTAATTGAAGTAGAAGGTAAAGTTATAGAAAGCTTACCAAATACAAATTTCAAAGTTGAACTAGAAAATGGACATCAAATATTAGCACATATTTCTGGAAAGCTTAGAATGAACTATATAAAAATACTACCAGGTGACAAGGTAAAAGTAGAACTTTCTCCATATGATTTGTCAAGAGGCAGAATTACCTGGCGTGACAAATAAAATTTAAAAGCAATAAGATAAAAGAGGTGAAAAAAATGAAAGTTAGACCATCAGTAAAAAAAATATGTGAAAAATGCAAAGTTATAAAAAGAAAAGGCGTTATAAGAGTAATTTGTGAAAACCCAAAACACAAACAAAGACAAGGTTAGTTTAGATATTAACACAAAATATGTTGCGGCTTGAAAAAATATTTTGTGTTTATATATATTTCTTTAAAAAAATTAATGATTTTATAAAATTTGTGTCCTTAAATTTTATAAAATATCATTTCCATTAATTTTTTTTAGAAAACACAATTATAGAATAATAAGTGGAGGTGCAAAATAATGGCTCGTATAGCAGGAGTTGACCTACCTAGAGAAAAAAGAGTAGAAATAGGTTTAACATATATATATGGAATAGGTAGAACAAGTTCAAACAAAATTTTAAAAGAAGCTAATGTTAATCCAGACACAAGAGTAAAGGATTTGACAGATGAAGAAATAAATAATATAAGAAAAGCTATGGAAGATTACAAAGTTGAGGGAGATTTAAGAAGAGAAGTAGCTTTAAATATAAAAAGATTAACAGAAATAGGCTGTTATAGAGGAATAAGACATAGAAGAGGTTTACCAGTTAGAGGACAAAGAACAAAAACTAATGCTCGAACAAGAAAAGGTCCAAGAAAACTAGTAAGCAAGAGTAAAAAATAAGGAGGAGAGTCTAAATGGCTACAAAGAATGTAACAAAGAAAACAACAACTAGAAGAAGAGATAGAAAAAATATAGACAAAGGTCAAGCACATATTCACTCTAGTTTTAACAATACTATAGTTACAATCACAGATATAAAAGGAAATGTAATTTCATGGGCAAGTGCTGGTGAATTAGGATTTAAAGGTTCTAGAAAAAGCACACCATTTGCAGCTGGTCAAGCAGCAGAAACAGCTGCTAAAGCATCTATGGAACATGGACTAAAAACTGTTGAAGTATTTGTAAAAGGACCTGGTACAGGACGTGAAGCAGCAATAAGAGCTTTACAAACAACAGGACTAGAAATTAGTATGATAAAAGATGTGACACCAATACCACATAATGGATGTAGACCACCAAAAAGAAGAAGAGTATAAAAATTTCAAGAAGGAGGAAATTATAAAATGGCAAGATATAAAGACGAACAGTGTCGTGTTTGCCGTAGAGAAGGTCAGAAACTATTTTTGAAGGGTTCAAGATGTTATACAGATAAATGTAGTATAACAAGAAGAAATTATGCACCTGGACAAAATGGACAAAAAAAGAAAAAACTTTCTGAATACGGTACACAATTAAGAGAAAAACAAAAAACAAAATCATTCTATGGAATACAAGAAAAACAATTTAGAAAATATTTTGAAATGGCATCAAATAAAAAAGGAATTACTGGTGAAAATTTATTACAATTATTAGAAAGCAGATTAGATAATGTTGTATATAGATTAGGATATGGAAGTTCAAGAGCTCAAGCAAGAATGCTTGTAACACATGGACATTTCGAAGTTAATGGAAAGAAAGTAGATATTCCATCATACTTAGTAAAAGCTGGAGATGTAATTGCTGTTAGAGAAATAAGAAAAGATAGTAAGATAATAAAAGAAAATGTTGAAGCAAATGCAGCAAGACCAGTTCCTGAGTGGCTAGAAAAAGATGAAAAAACTCTAAGTGGAAAAGTAATAAGATTAGCATCTAGAGAAGATGTAGATTTACCAGTTGAAGAGCACTTAATAGTAGAGTTATACTCTAAATAATAGTATATAAGTGAAAAGTTGGAGGTAAAAAAATGATAGAATTCGAGAAACCAAATATCGAATGCCTAGAACTAAATGAAGAAGAAAATTATGCGAAATTTTCATGTGAACCTTTAGAAAGAGGATACGGGATGACAATAGGAAATTCTTTAAGAAGAATATTATTGTCTTCTTTACCTGGAGCAGCAATAACTAGTGTAAAAATAGAAGGTGTTGTTCATGAGTTCTCAACAATACCAAATGTTGTAGAAGATGTTCCAGAAATAATAGTTAATTTAAAAAATGTTAGAATAAAAAGTCATGAAAATGAAGAAAAAACTATAAAGATAGATTTCAAAGGCGAAGGTGAAATAACAGCAGGTGATATAATTACAGATAGTTCTATAGAAATATTAAATAAAGATCTACATATAGCAACAGTTGCAGAAGGTGGAAATGTTCAAATGGAAATGACTGTTGAAACAGGTAGAGGATATAATACAGCTGAAAAGAATAAAAAACCAAATCAAGCAATTGGAGTTATTCCTATAGATTCTATATTTACTCCAGTAAAAAAAGTTAATTATAAAGTAGAAAATACTAGAGTTGGACAGATGGTTGATTATGACAAATTGGTAATTGAAGTATGGACAGATGAAAGTTTGAAACCGTATGAGGCAATTAGTTTAGCTGCAAAAGTTATGACTGGACATTTAGAATTGTTTGTTGAACTTTCAGAAACAGCTAAAAACACACAAGTAATGATAGAAAAAGAAGAATCTAGAAAAGAAAAAGTTCTAGAAATGCCAATTGAAGAATTAGAATTATCAGTGAGAAGTTACAATTGCTTAAAAAGAGCTGGAATATCAACAGTAGAAGATCTTGCAAACAAAACTGAAGATGATATGATGAAAGTAAGAAATCTAGGAAAAAAATCATTAGATGAAGTAATGAATAAATTATATTCTTTAGGATTAGAATTTGCTAAAGAAGATGACTAATTTTATAAGGGTAAGGAGGTAAATAAAAGTGGCTAGAAACAGAAAATTAGGTATGAATTCTGCACATAGAAAAGCAATTTTAAAGTGTCAAACTACTAGTTTGATTTTAAATGGAAAGATAGAAACAACAGAAGAAAAGGCAAAAGAGTTAAAATCAATAGTTGATAGTATAATTGCATTAGCTATTAAAGAAAAAGACAATTATGAAACAGTTGAAGTAAAAGTTTCAAGAGCTAAATTAGATAGTAAAGGAAATAAAGAAACTGAAAAAGTAAAAAGTAAAAATGGAAAAGAATATTTAAAAGTAGTAAGAGAAGAAATAACAGAAAAAAGGCAAAAAGATATGCCATCTAGATTAAATGCAAGAAGAAAAATAATGAGGAAACTTGATAAAGTAAAAGACAGCAATGGAAAAAATATTGATTTACCATCAAAATTATTTAATGAAATTGCGCCAAAATATGAAGGAAGAGTTGGAGGATATACAAGAATTATAAAAACAGGAACAAGAAGAGGCGATTCAGCAGAGATGGCAATATTACAATTAATATAATAAAAACTATAATAAAGGAAAAATTAAAATGAAAAATTATCTATTTACTTCAGAAAGTGTAACAGAGGGACATCCAGATAAATTGTGTGATTACATATCAGATAGTATATTAGATGAATGTTTAAAACAAGACAGCAATTCAAGAGTTGCTGTCGAAACTTTTGCATCTAAAAATAAAATAACAATTGCTGGTCAAATAACTACATTAGCAATTATTGATGTAGAGAAAATAACTAGAAATGTAATTAAAGAAATTGGATATGATGATGAAAATCAGGATATTGATTATAGATCTTGTATGATTGATATAAACATATCAAAGCAAAGCCCAGATATAGCTATTGGAGTTGATATTGGTGGAGCTGGTGATCAAGGAATAATATTTGGATATGCATGTGATGAAACAAAAAATTATATGCCACTTGCTACAGAACTAGCACATAATTTATCTAGAAAATTAACAGAAGTCAGAAAAGAAAAAATTTTAGATTATTTAAGACCAGATCGGAAAGACACAAGTAACTGTGGAATATGAAAACAATATTCCCAAAAGAATAGACACTATTTTGATATCTGCTCAGCATAAGAATAATGTAGATATAAACGAATTAAGAAACGATATAAAAGAAAAAGTTATTAAATCAACTATAGATTCAAAATATATAGATGACAATACAAAATTTTATATAAATCCAACTGGAAGATTTGTAATTGGAGGACCTTTAGGAGATACAGGGTTAACTGGAAGGAAAATTATTGTAGATACATATGGTGGATATAGCAAACATGGAGGAGGAGCTTTTTCTGGTAAGGATGCAACAAAAGTTGATAGATCAGCTGCTTATATGCTAAGACACATTGCCAAAAATATTGTAGCAAATTGTTATGCACAGAAATGTGAAATACAAATTGCATATGGTATTGGTATGGAAAATCCAATATCAATATATGTAGATACTTTTGGAACAAATATTATATCAGAGGAAGAAATAATAAAAAAAATAAAGAAATTTGATTTAACTCCTAATGGAATAATTAAATACCTAAATTTAAAAAATCCAATTTTTACTGAAACGACTAACTATGGTCATTTTGGAAAAGAAAATCTACCATGGGAGAAAATTATAAAAATATAATTAAATAATAAATATAATTCGAAATAGATTTTTATGTAAATAAGAATCTATTTTTGAATTAGTAACAGAATTAATAAACAATCATATGATATATTGGAGGAAAGTTATATGACTAATTTTATTATATCTGGATTGTTATGGACATTAGCATTATATGGATTAATCGAGATAATTAGAACCATAATTAGTAGTTTTATGAATACAAAAAGTGAAGGTATTTATATGATAATTGGGATAAAAGATGAAGAGGAAAGAATTGAATGTGAATTACGTTCTCTGTTGTTTAATATAGTATATAGAAAAGAATTAGATTTAAAAAATATTATAATTGCTGACTTAAATTCAAGTGATTCATGTAAGGAGATTCTATGTAAATTAAAAAAAGACTATGATTTTGTAAAAATAATGCAATGGGATGAGTGTAAGAAAATAGTTGACAAAATTTCTAATACATAATGTTGACTTATAATTTTTTTTAAATTATAATTTAAAAAAATGTAATTTATAAGGAAGTAGATATGGAAGAGAAAAAAATGGTTTCAGTAGTAATACCAATGTATTATGAAGAGGATGTTGCAGAGGAATGCTATAAAAGAGTAAAAAATGTACTTGAAAGCCTTGAGAATTATAATCATGAAATAATATTTGTAAATGATGGAAGCAAAGATAAAACATTAGAAATATTGGAAGGTATTGCTAAAAAAGATAAAAATGTAAAGGTTATATCTTTTTCAAGAAATTTTGGTCATCAGGCTGCAGTAACTGCTGGAATAAAATATGTAAAAGGACAAGCTATAGTAATAATTGATGCAGACTTACAAGACCCACCAGAACTTATAAAAGATATGTTAAAATTATGGGAACAAGGAAATGAAGTAATATATGCCAAAAGAAAAAAAAGAAAAGGAGAGACAGCTTTTAAATTATTTACGGCTAGAGCATTTTATAAAATGCTTAATAAATTATCAGATGTATATATACCTGAAAACACAGGTGATTTTAGGCTTGCTGATAGGAAGGTTATAGATGTAATAAATAGTATGCCAGAACACAATAAGTTTTTAAGAGGGTTATTTAGTTGGGTAGGTTTTAAACAGATTCCTTTTGAATATGAGAGACAAGAGCGCTTTGCAGGGAAAACGAAATATCCGCTTAAGAAAATGTTAAAATTAGCATCTGATGGAATAATAAGTTTTTCAATAAAGCCTTTAAAGATTGTTGGAACTTTAGGAATTGCTTCAATTATTATTTCATTTGTTATTTTAGTATATGCAATAATATCATTTATATTTAAACTGAATTATTTAACTGCAGGCTGGACTTCATTAATGGTTGCGATTACTTTTTTTGCAGGTGTTCAACTATTATCAATGTGGATTATGGCAGAATATATGTCAAGAATATATGATGAAACTAAAAATAGACCACAATATATAATTGATAAAACAATTAACATAGAATAAGTGGAAAAAATTTCTATAAGATTTTTAATATAAAAATATTGTCTAATATTTACTTATAATATATACTAATAAATATAAAGTATGAAAGAAGGAGTGTTTATGATAAAAAACAAAAGATTAATAATATTTTTTATATTTATTTTAACTTTTTTAAGCATTTGCTTAATAGAAAATTCTGTGGAAGCTGTAAAAACGAGTACAGATATTAATGGTATAAATGAAAGTAAATATCCTGGTTATAAAGCATTAATAAAATCATTACAAAGTAAACATCCAAGTTGGAATTTTGTGCTACATTATACAGGATTAGATTGGAATGAGGTTATAAACTCAGAATATTCAAATCATGGAGCTAACTTAGTTCCAACAACTGATTCGAGATATAATGGAGACTGGCACTGTACTATTTGTAAAGGAAATGAATATGAAACTGGTTGGACATGTCCATCAAAGGCAGCATTAGAATATATGATGGATCCAAGAAACTCTATTAATGAAACAGATGTATTTCAATTCCAAAGTTTATCAGAATCAAGTGCAAGTAAAGATGCTATAGTTGCGATGTGCGATGGGACATTTTTAAGTCCATATGTAGACACAATAATTGAAGCAGGAACTACTCATAAAGTGAGCCCATATCACTTAGTAGCAAGAATGCTTCAAGAAAAAGGTCATAACCCAGATTCTTTAATTGTTGGAACAGATGAAGACGGATCATATTATAATTTCTATAACATAGGTGCATATGCAACAGGAAATTTAACAATAGAGCAGAATTCAATGAAAACCGCAAAACAAAATGGATGGACTACTCCAGAAGCATCAATACTTGGAGGTGCGGAGTATGTTGCTAAAAAATATATTGCCATAGGACAAGATACATTGTATTTTCAAAAATTTGATGTAATAGGGCCTGATTATTATAATCATCAGTATATGGCAAATATTCTAGCAGCACAAAACGAAGGAACTGAAATAAGGGAAAGCTATATTGATGTTGGAATCTTAGATAGTAGTTTTACATTTATAATACCTATATATGAAAACATGCCAGAATCTGCTGCACCAAGGCCATTAAATACTGGAAGTACATATGTAGGAAATATAAATAGTGAGTTAAAAAGTTTTAGCTTAGGGAAGGCTAATGGAAGTTCATATATTTCAGGAGAGATTATAATAGTAGAATGGGTAGATGGAAAATCAACAGTCCCAAGTGTAAAGCCAATTATAAGGCTTAAATCAACAGATGGAAAAGTGAGTTTGGAAGCTTTCGTAACAGCAACAGGAACAAACACATATTATTTTGATAGATTTATAGATGGAATAGATACTAGTAAACAATATATATTTGAATTAAGTTCTGGAGATGACAGAAATATATCAGAAAACAGAACGATGGATATTATCTTTCCAACAAAAACTATAGGTAAATATGGCGATTATCAGTTATACTTTGAAAAAAATCAAATGAAATTTGGCTTAAATGTGTATGTAGGTGATATAAATAGTGAATTAAAAAGCTTTAAGTTAGGATCATCAGGCGGAAACGCATACGTTTCAGGTGAAATAATTGTTGTAGAATGGGTAAATGGAAAATCAACAGTCCCAAGTGCAAAACCTATAATGAGATTTAAATCAACAGATGGCAAAGTTGATTTAGAAGTATTTGTAACAGCAACAGGAACAAACACATATTATTTTGATAGATTTATAGAAGGAATAGATACAAGTAAACAATACATATTTGAAATTAGTTCTGGAGATAAGAAAAATATTTCACCTAATAAGAGTATGAATGTATATTTTAAAAATCAAAATATTGGAAATTACCATGATTATATCTTATATTTAAATAGTAATAGAATAAAATTTAAATTAGATACGTATGTGGGAAATATAAATAGTGAATTGAAAAAGATTAGTTTAGGATCATCAGGTGGAAACGCATATGTTTCAGGTGAAATAGTAGTTGTAGAATGGGTAAATGGAAAGTCAACAGTCCCAAGTGTAAAACCAATAATGAAATTAAAATCAACAGACGGCAAAGTAAGTTTAGAAGTATTTGTAACAGCAACAGGAACAAACACATATTATTTTGATAGATTTATAGAGGGAATAGATACAAGCAAACAATATATTTTAGAAGTTAGTTCTGGAAGTAGCAAAAACACTTCAAAGAATAAAACTATGAATGTATATTTAAAAGATCAAACTCTTGGAAATTACCGAAACTATGCTTTATTCTTAGAAGATAATAAAGTGAAATTTGGAAAACTATAATTTTAAATATAGAAATATATATTGTGAAAAAGGTTTAAAGTAGAGGTTGAGTGAGTTTAATGAAACATAAGATTAAATATATATTTTTGTTTATTATAATAATATTAGCTATATTGGGAGCAAGTGTTTATGCATCAGATAATGATATTGTAATAGTTTTAGACCCGGGTCATGGGGGAGATGACCCGGGTGCAACAAATGGTAAATATATTGAGTCAGAAATAAATTGGAAAATTGCAAATTATGTAAAAGAAGAATTAGATAAAGTAGATGGAATAAAGACAGTACTTACAAGAACCAAAAATGGAAATCCAGAATTAGCAGAAAGAGGACTAATTGCTAGGAATAATTTAGCAGATCTTATGATAAGCTTTCACATTAATTCATCTGATAGAACTACAGTACGAGGAACTGAAGTATATATTACTTGTAACAAAAATAATGTAAGGTTTAATGAATATTCATATATGCTTGGTCAGAAGATTCTTCGCAATTTGCATGCTCTTGGCATACCATATTGGGGAGGTTTAGAGCCAAAGATAAAACTAAGCACAGATGGAGAAAAATATTTAGATGGAAGCATGTCTGATTGGTATGGAATTATAAGGAATCCAATGTATTATGGAATTCCAAGTATATTAGTAGAACATTGCTTTATTAGTAATAGATTTGATTTGCAACATATAAGTTCAGATGCAAACATAAAAAAATTGGCAATGGCAGATGCTAAAGCAATTATAGAAATGGCAGAGAAATTTAGAATTGATAGAACTAACAATAAATTGCAAGCAACAGTATTGTCTGTAAATGTTAGCAATAACAAAAATGGAAATTATATATATGGTGAAATAAGCATTACAGAAAAAATAAATGATATGAAAAGAAATCCAATTGAATTGCCAACAGTTACTTTAAAATCAACAGATGGTAAAATATCAAGTGAAATATTTATAAATTATTTATCTGGAAGCAAATATTATTTTGATAAATTTATTGATGATTTGGACACAAATAAGCAATACATAATCGAAGTTAAAAGCAATAATAAACTGGAAAAATTAATAAGCAATACTGCTAAAGCAAGTATCGCATCATTTAGTTCAAGTAACTCAAAATATAAAGTAACAACAAATAGCAATAAAATAAAAATAAATTCTAATACATATGTAGGAAATATAAATAGTGAGATTAAGAGCTTAAAATTAGGTTCATCAAATAAGAATGCATATATTTATGGAGAAATAATAATAGTAGAATGGGTAAACGGAAAGTCAACAGTACCAAGTGCAAAACCAATAATTAAATTAAAATCAACAGATGGAAAAGCAAATTTACCTGTATTTGTAACAGCAACAGGAACGAATACATACTATTTTGATAGATTTATAGAAGGAATAGATACAAGTAAACAATATGTGCTTGAAGTAAGTTCTGGTAGCAGTAATAATACATCTAAAAACAAAACAATGAATGTATATTTTAAAAATCAAAATATTGGAAATTACCATGATTATAAATTATATTTAAATAATAACCAAATTAAGTTTAAACTTAATACATATGTAGGAAATATAAATAGTGAGATTAAGAGTTTGAAATTAGGTTCATCAAATAAGAATGCATATATTTATGGAGAAATAATAATAGTAGAATGGGTAAACGGAAAGTCAACAGTACCAAGTGCAAAACCAATAATGAGATTAAAATCAACAGATGGGAAAGCAAATTTACCTGTATTTGTAACAGCAACAGGAACAAACACATATTATTTTGATAGATTTATAGAAGGAATAGATACAAGTAAGCAATATGTGCTTGAAGTAAGTTCTGGTAGCAACAGAAATACATCAAAGAATAAAACGATGAATGTATATTTTAAAAATCAAAATATAGGAAAATACCATAGTTATTTAATAAATTGCAATAATAATCAAATAAAATTCACAAAATAAAGTTAATAGATTATATTATAAAAATGGAGGAAAGAGAAATTTTCTCCATTTTTATTGTTTAAAATCTTCCTATACTTGACGCTAAAAATAATTATGTGATAAAATGAGAAAAAATATGATAGGAGTTGAATAATAAAAATGGATAAACTTGTAAGCTTTGACATATGGGATACAATAATAAAAAGAAAATGTCATCCAGAAGAGGTGAAATTAAAAACTTCTAGGTATATTTGGCTAAAATATAATAATATATTAAAAGATGAATACAAAGATATATATAAATTATTGAAAAAAAGAAACAAAATAGAAGAAACAATCGGAAAAGAAAATGAAAAATTAGGCAATGATTTTGAATATAAAATTTCAGATGTATTTAAAAAATTATGTGATGAGGTTTTCAAAGAAAAAGTAGATATAAGTGAAGAGCTAGTGGAAAAAGAAATAGAAGAAGAAAAAGAGGTTACATATTTAAATAATGATATAAAGCCTATATTTGAAAAATACAAGAATAATAGTAAATTTTGCATATCAGATTTTTATATGGGAGAAAAAGAACTAAAAGATATTTTAGAAAACCTTAAAGTATATAGTGATATAAAGAAAATATATAGTTCGGCAGATTATTTATTAAATAAAAAAAGTGGTAAATTATATGAATTAGTGGAAAAAGAACACAATATAACACCTGACAAACATATACATATTGGAGATAATCTATATTCTGATATAGAGGTTGCAAATAGATTAGGGATAGAAACAATTAAAATTGAAAAAAACGATAATTTCGGATTTGAATGTGAGAGAAAAAGAAAATTCAATTTCGATATTGAGAGTATGAAAATTAATGCTAAAACCTATGATGAAGAATTATATAATATAGGAATTGCTCTTTCACCAATTTTATACTTCTTTGTTTATGAAATAATAGAATATGCAATTTTAAATAAAATTAATAAGGTATATTATTTTACAAGAGAAGGGGAAACTTTTATAAAAATTCATGAACTAATTAAAAAAAATAGCCCATTTGAAGTAGAAATACCTGAATGTGAAATACTAGAAGTAAGTAGAATGGCAACTTTTGCAGCTTCATTAAAAGAAATATCTGTTCCGGAATTGTTGAGACTTTGGTCACAATACAGAGGCCAATCTATGAAAGCTCTATTTAAGACATTAAATATAAATATAAAAGAATATAAGAATATAATAGAAAAACATGAAATTGAAATTGATGAATGGATAGACAACCCATGGTTTGATATTAGAGTACAAGAACTATTTCATGATAAAGAATTTTCAGAAAAGATTAATAAAGAACTGGCAAATAAGAAAACAGAAATCTTAGAATATATGAATAAAATGAACATAAAAAATGATGATAAACCGTTGTTTGTAGTAGACATAGGATGGAGAGGAACAATACAAGACAATTTATGCTATATATTTGACAAAAAGAAAATAGATGGATATTACTATAATTTATTTGAATTTTATAATATTCAGCCAGAGAATAGCCTTAAACATAGTTTTATACTTAATGATAAAGTAAAACGTGAAGATGTAGCAAGATTATTGACTTTATTAGAAATGTTTTTTAATCCAAACTCAGGCAGTGTTGTAGGCTACAAAGATGGAAAAGCAATAAGAAAAGCGAAAACAGATGAAGTAGAAATAGTTGAAAAATATACTCTACATATACAAAAGGGAATGTTTAAAGGTGCAGAAAAAATAAATGAATATATGAAAATTCATCCATATGAAGCATCTGAATTTAAAGAATATGTAAGTAATATATTGACAAATCTAAGAAAAGAACCACCAAAACCAATAGTAGAGTGTTATTACAATTTAATTCATAATGATACATTTGGAACAGGTGGGTATGTAAGTAAAAAAATGGAATTAAGTTTTATAGATAAAATGGATTTATTTAAATGTAGGAGACTATTATTGAAAGAGGAATGGAAAGAAGCTTTTTTTGTACATAATAATTTACATGTGTTAAAATGGATATTAAATTTTAAAGCAACTTTAAGAAAAATTTTTAGAAGATAGAGGAGAAAATATGCAGGAAAATTACACCCTTTTTTATGGAGAAAAAAAACAAGAAGACACTTTCATTATAAAAAACATGTTTGAGAATAATGAAAAGATAGAGATAGGTTGGACTGAAAAAGAAATAACAGAAAATTTAAAAACAATAGAAAATAAAATTAAAAATGATAATGAACAAATAATCTTTTTTGGAATAGAAATTGGTTGGGCAGAAATGATAAGAAAAATAAGAGAAAAACATAAAAATCCAATAAAAGTAATATGCAATACTTCAGATGCATTACTTTATTATGATTATGAAAGAAATAATTTCTTCGATTTGCTGAAATTATCAAAAGAAAATATAATTGATAAAATTGGTTTTTTAAAAAAAGGACAATATGAAGTATACAAGAAGAAAAAATATAATGCATCATATATATTAGAAAATTATAAATTAGATTCAAAATATGAAATAAAAAATGAAAAAGGTAAAATAAAAATTGGTATATATCCATTGAATTATACTTGGGATAAGAATATATTTAACCAACTAAGTGTTGGTAAGTTTATAGATAATTCAATTATTAACTATAATGAATTGGATTATAAAATGACAGAGTTTTTAAAAATAATGAAAATTAACTCAAAAGCCCAAAAAATTAATGAACAAAATATATTTAATAATATATTAGAAAACGATATAAATATATCTTGTTCATTTACAGAATATCTTCATACGATTTTCTTTTTAAGTATGGAACTTGGAGTGCCTTGTATAACTGGAAATAATGAGGATTTTTTAAACAGTGAATTAAAGGAATATTTAGTTGTTGAAGCTGAAGATAATCCTATTAAAATTGCTGAAAAACTTAATAAATGTATACAAAATAAAGAAAAAATTATGGAATCATATGAAATTTGGAAAAAAGAATATAATAAAAAAGCAGAAAATAGTATTAAAGAATTTCTAGATTAATTGAAAGGATAGTAAATTGAAAGAGATAAAAAATAAATTTAAAAAATATATAAAAAAAGAGGGAATTTTATATAAAATACTAAGAAAAATATATCACATATTAAGTAAATTAAAATATAAATTGTTAAATTATAAAGATGAGAAAAAAAAGAAGTTATATTTTTCTAAAAGAGTTGATGAGGCATGCAAAATATTAAATATGAAATACAAAAATTCTGATTATATAGTTTTATACAATCCAACATGGCTTGGGGTTGCAAATTCTACAAAAGGCCTTTTCGAAAATATTGTCCCATTAGAACAAGTTTTTGGAAGAAAAAACATAAAAAAAATCAGTAATGCAATATGTGAATGTAATATAAAATCAGTAATATTTAGTCAAATAGTAGATGGCTGGATAGAAGTATTAAGAGAAATAAAAAGAAAAAATGAAAAAATAAAAATAAAAGTAATATGGCATGCTAACAATTATGAAGTACTTTCAGATTATACATGGGGATTAAACAAAAAAGTTTTAGAATTATATGAGGAAAAACAGATTGACGCCTTGGCTTTTGTGAAAAAAAGCATGGTAGAATTCTATAAAAAGTCTGGTTATAATACATTTTATTTAATGAACAATGTAAAAACAACGAATACAATAAAAAGAGAAAACATAAAAGATTCGAAAATTAGAATAGGGATATATAATGCAAATAGTAGAGAATTAAAAAACATATATACACAAATATCAGCAACAACATTAATTGAAAACAGTATAGTAGATATAGTACCAACAAATGAAGCAATTCTAGAATATGCAAGAATTATGAATTTAGATTATACAAGTTTGCCAGATTATATTCCAACAGAAGAACTACTTGAAAGAATTAAAAACAATGATATAAATTTATATATAACTTTTACAGAATGTTCTCCAATGTTTCCAATAGAAAGTTTTGAATCAGGAGTACCATGTTTAATTGGTAACAATAATGATTATTTTACCAATACAGAACTTGAAAATTATGTTGTTGTTTCAAGAGAAGATGATCAAGAATATATTAAAGAAAAGATATTGTATTGCATAGAAAATAAAGAAAAAATTATGGGCTTATATAAAAAGTGGAAACAAGAATTTGATAAAAAAACAAAAGAATATGTAAAAGAATTTGTTGAATATTAAAGCTTTGCGAAAGGAAAATTTCAAATAAAAATGAAAAAAATAAGTGTTATTATACCTGTGTATAATACTGAAAAATATATAGATAAATGTATAAATTCTGTGTTACAACAAGATTTAGAAACAGAAATTATAGTAGTAAATGATGGATCAACAGATAATTCCAAAAAGATAATAGAGAAATACAAGGATAAAATAATTTATTTGGAAAAAGAAAATGGAGGTTTATCAGATGCAAGAAATTATGGATTAAAATATGCAACTGGTGAATATGTAGCTTTTTTAGATTCAGATGATTTTATAGAAAAGAATTTATTTTTAAGATTAGAAAAATATATTGATAAAAAAATAGATATAATAAAATTTAAAATAAAATTAGTAGATGAAAATTATAAAGAAATTAGAAAGATACCAAGTCCTAGTTTTGAATGTGTTAATGGAGAAAAAGCATTTGAAAATTTATTTGGGTTGGATGAATTTCTAGAGGTTTCTTGTGGATATTTATATAGAAAAGAATTTTTTAAAGAAAATAATTTCCATTTTGAAAAAGGTATGTATCATGAAGATTTTGGATTAATTCCACTAGTTATTTTAAAGGCAAAAACAGTAATTTCATTAAATATATATGGATATAATTATTTACAAACTCAAAATAGTATTACAAGGAATTTAGACTACTCTAAAACATTAAAAAGAGCAAATGATGTTCTAGCATTTTATGATAATATGATAAAAAAAATAGAATCATATGAAATTAGTCAAACCAGTAAGAAATTAATAAAGGAATTTTATACTAATGCAATTTTAAATAAAGCTAAAACATTAAATAAAAAGGATAGGAAAATATATATTTCTAAATTGAAAAATAGAAAAATAGTTGATAATATACAAATAAGAAATGTAAAACAACTTATAAAAAAAATAATTTTAAAAATGAGTATAAATTTATATTTGCATTTAATTGACTGTAAATAAGATTATTGTTATAATTACTATGATTTGAGATAGAAAGGAATGTAATTTTAATGGGGAAAAACCAGGATTTAGCAATTAAAGTAGAACATGTATATAAAAGTTTTAATATTTACTATGATAAAGCTAGTACACTTAAAGAAAAACTATTGTTTTTTAATAGAAACAGAAAAGAAAAAAGAGATGTTTTAAATGATATAAATATAGATATAAAAAGCGGAGAAGCTGTTGCATTAATTGGGGTTAATGGTAGCGGAAAATCAACATTATTGAAATTAATGACTAAAATAATATATCCAAATAAAGGAATAATTAAAACAAATGGAAAACTAACATCTTTGTTGGAACTTGGTGCTGGTTTTCATCCAGATTTTTCACGGAAGAGAAAACATATATTTTAATGCATCAATATTTGGTTTAACTAAAAAAGAAATTGATGAAAGATTAAATACTATAATTGAATTTTCTGAATTACAAGAATTTATTGATAATCCAGTAAGAACTTATTCTTCAGGAATGTATATGAGACTTGCATTTTCTGTTGCAATAAATGTTGATGCAGAGATTTTATTAATAGACGAAATATTATCTGTTGGAGACCAACATTTTCAAGAAAAATGCTTTAATAAAATGAGGGAACTAAGAAAGCAAGGAAAAACAATGGTATATGTTACACATAGTTTAAGTGCAGTTGAAGAATTATGTAGTAGAGCAATATGGCTACATGAAGGAAAAATAAGAATGGATGGACAACCAAAAGATGTAATTCCAGAATATATAAAAATAACAGCATAAAAGAAAGGAAAAATTAAAAATGGAAATATTTAAAAATTTATATCAATATAGGGAATTATTAAAAACAAATGTAAAAAAAGAAATAAGAGGTAGGTACAAAAATTCGATTTTAGGTGTATTATGGTCATTTCTAAATCCATTGTTACAGTTAGCCGTATATGCATTAATATTTCCATTAATATTAAAAAATGATATACCATATTATACAATATTTGTTTGTGTAGGGTTAATACCATGGACATTTTTTACAACAACAGTAAATCAAGCTGCTTTTACAATTATTGCTAATGGTAATATAATAAAAAAAGTTTATTTTCCAAGAGAAATTTTACCAATTTCTGTTGTAACAAGTAATGCTGTAAACTTTGTTATTTCAACAATTATCATATTAGCATTTGTTATAATATATGGACTAGGGGTAACACCATATATATTATTATATCCATTTATATTACTTATACAATATATATTATTACTAGGAATTTCTTTTATATTATCAAGTATTACAGTTTATTTTAGAGATTTAGAACATATTATTGGAATAATTTTAATGGTAATGTTTTATGCAACTCCAATAGTATATTCATTAGACACTTTGCCAGAACCTTTTGTAACAATAATGCAATTAAATCCTATGGCTCATATTATAGAAGGATATAGAAGTATATTTTATTATCAAACAATGCCAAACATGAATAATCTTTTAATACTGTTAGCTCTTTCAATAATTCTGCTAGTTATAGGATATTTCATTTTTAAAAAATTGCAAAAAGGATTTGCAGAAGAGCTATAATATATTTTTGTAAAAGAGGAGAGGAACATGAAATATATTTTAATAGTAGTTTATTTAATATTAACAACATTGGGAGTTGTTTTTATGAAATTAGGAGGCAATACAGGTACTTTTTTTATTAAAGAAGGAGTAATCAACTTTAACATAAATTGGATAAGTGCTATTGGATTTGTTTGCTATATATTTAGTTTCTTGCTTTTTACTAGAATAGTAATAATGTTTGAATTAAGTTATATATTTCCAATTTGTACTGGAATAGTGCAAATCCTTTCATTAATAGCTTCAAAGTTTATTTTAAAAGAAAATATTAGTGTACAAGCAATAATTGGAGTAAGTTTTATAATAATAGGAATATTGGTAATGAACATACCAAAACAAATTAATTCTAATATGGTGCAATAAAAGGACTTTATAATAGGGAGAAAATATGGAAAACCTAAAAATTTTGGTAATAATTCCTGCTTATAATGAAGAAGAATCTATTGCCAATGTTGTAGAAACTGTAAAAAGAGAATATAAAAACTGTGATGTTCTAGTTGTAAATGATGGATCAACAGATAATACTCTTGAAGAAGCTAAAAAGACATCTGCAATTCTGATTGATTTACCCAATAACTTAGGAATAGGTGGGGCTGTTCAAACAGGGTATTTATATGCATATAAATATAAATATGATATTGCGATACAAGTGGATGGAGACGGGCAGCATAATCCAAAACACATTGCTGATATGGTGAATTTAATTACAACTAAAGGATATAATATGATTATTCGGTTCAAGATTTATAGAAAAAACAAGTTACAAACAAACATTTTTTAGAAGATTGGGAATTGGAATAACATCGATTTTAATTAAAATATTAGCAGGTGAAAAGATATATGACACAACATCTGGATATAGAGCCGTAGATAAGGAAATTATAAAGATCTTTGCTAAAAAATATCCATATGATTATCCAGAACCAGAAACAAACATGCAGATGATTTTGATGAATAAAAAGATAAGAGAAATACCTGTAGAAATGAAAAAAAGAGAAACAGGTGTATCTTCTATATCTCCTTTAAAATCTATTAGTTATATGTTAAAAGTTATTTTGTCACTAATAATCGTTGGAATAAGGAGAAGATAAACTATGATATATAAATTTGCAATAGCAGGTTCTATATTATTTATATTATTTATTTTATATTTAGTAAAGAAAGAAAAAATTGATGAAAAGTATTCTATACTATGGCTAATTTTTGGAATTATTATACTTGCAATATCAATATTCCCTAAAATAATTGAATATATAGCAAATATATTTGAAATATATTATCCGCCATCATTGTTATTATTATTAGGAATAATAATACTTATAATTTATATTGTACATATAACTATTGTAATAACAAAACAAAATAAGATGATAATAAGATTAAACCAAGAAATACGGAATACTAAATGAAAAAATCTCAAAAAATGATAATAAAGAGTAATGATTAAAAAGAAGGGGATTCAAATGGCAAAAGACAAAAAAACTGTTTGTATTTCAATAATAATGTTAACAATTGTATTAATTTCTATAATTCCATTAATATATATTGCACAATACAATCATTCATCTGCTGACGATTATACATATGGATTACTAACACATATGGCTTGGAATGATACACATTCAATTATTGAAGTTATAAAAGCAGCAATTGAACATGTTGGAAATTACTACATAGAATGGCAAGGAACTTTTTCTGCAATGTTTTTTATGGCAATTCAACCAGCAATTTTTGGAGAAAACTTTTATGGATTAAGTACAATTATTTTAATCCTTACTTTTATAGCATCTAATATATTTTTATGGAAAACTGTATGTATAGATTACTTAAAAGCAAATAAATTTGAAACAATACTAATAACATCACTAATAATTTTTTTATCAATGCAACTTGTTCCATCACCAGTTCAAAGCTTTTACTGGTATAATGGAGCAATATTTTATACATTTTTTTATTCATTAAGTTTAGTTTTATTTGCACTGATATTAAAATTTTTAAAATGCCAAAATAAGGGAAAAAATCTTATACTAATTCCCTTGATAGCTATATTATGTATTTTAATAGGTGGAAGTAATTATACAACAGCATTATTAACAAATATTTTGTTAGCATTTCTTTTATTATATTTATTTATAACACGAAATAATAAAAAATATGCTTTATTATTTTGCGAATTTTTATGTATTATTAGTCTAATAATAAGTATGGTTGCACCAGGCAATTCTGTAAGAGCAGAACAATATAAAAATACTCCAGGTATAGTAGGAGCAATACTAGAATCAATATTAGAGGGACTTAAATTTATACAAGAACAAACAAATATATGGGTAATCTTGTTTGCTTTATTATTAGCACCTATAATATATAAGATTGTAAAAAGAATAGATTATTCATTCAAATATCCAGTTTTATTTATTTTAATATCAATTTCTATTTTTTCTGCACGGATTTACTCCACCAATTTATGCTATGGGATGGACAGGACCATTAAGGTTGATAAATATAATGTATTATTTGTTCTATATTTTATTATTCGCAAATATGTTTTATATTATAGGATGGTTAGTAAAGAAAAATATTGAAAAATATATAGATTTTAATCCATTAAAAGTGGGGATAAATATTATAACATTGCTTTTTATTATAATTGCCATATTAACAATAAATAGCTATAATTTAACAAGTATAAGTGCAACAAAATCTATTCTTACAGGAGAAGCAAAAGATTATGATAAAGAGATGGATGAAATAACTAAAATATACAATGATGATGAAATAAAAAATGTAAAAATAAAGAAAATACAATCAAAACCTTATGTTTTATTTTTTGATGAAATAACAACAAATCCAAATGATTGGAGAAATGAAGCAGTTCGCAAATATTTCAATAAAGAAATTGTTGTATTGGAAAATGGGGGAAAAAATGATTAGTAAAAAGACAATAAACATAACAAATATTATAATATATATTATATTAATTACAGTATATGAACTACTTTATTGCAATGTAAGCTTTATTGTTGGAGAAACAGACTACAACTTATCAGTTTTCAGATTAATTGTATATATATTATTATTTTTTTTTATAATAAAATTTATATTCGAACATACTAAACAAGAGAAAGATAAGGGAAAATTTTATGTTGTATTAATTGGAATGGTCTTTTTAGTAATAATTGAAACTATTTTATTATTTGAAAATATAAACAAATCTTCAATAAAAATATATTCGTGCTTAGTTTTATCTACAATCATAATTGGATTAAATATACTATATATATCTAAGGACAGAATAAAAAATTTTATAATAATTGGCTTATCAATAGGTTTTATATTTTCTATAACAATACCATTTAATAATCAACTAGACGAGAAAAGGCATTTTACATCTGCATACAATTTAGCACTTCGGAAATTTTAATTTTAATGAACCTATACTAAATGAAAAATTACATAATATGGAACAGAAAATAAATTTTATAGAATTTGATAAATATTTTTCTGAAAAATATGAAGAAAAATATGTTGGAAAAGAAGAAACTGATATATATTCATTACCAGCACCATATAACCCAATTACATATATACCATCAGCTATTGGAATAATGTTAGCTAAAGTGCTTGGTGGAAGCATAGCAGATATATATATAACAGGAAGAATATTTAACTTAATAACATATTTAATTATGATAGCATTTGCTTTAAAATTACTTCCATATAAACATAATATTTTTTTAGCAATTTCATTAATGCCAATGCTATTGGCTCTTGCTAGTGTATACTCAATGGATGGATTTACCATGGGAGCAGTAGTAGTTTTTATAGCCTATTGCTTAAAATTACAAAAGCAAGAAAAAATATCAAACAAACAATTATTAATCTTAAGTTTAGCCTTTGGGTTAGTTATATGTTGTAAATCTATGGGATATATACTTGTCTCATTTATAATATTAATCTTACCTATAAAAAATATTTTAAAAAATAATACAAAACAAGTTCTTTTACTAATAGGATTAACACTTTTAATATTGCTAATAAATATGGGGATTATGTATATGTTCCAATTAGAGCAAATAAGTGATCCTAGAGTTGAAGGTACTAATGTAAAAGAACAAATCCAATACATAATTGAAAACCCGAAACAATACATCAGTATGTTATATTCTAATATAAAAGGAGTATTCTCAGATTTTGAAAAAATTGCATACATAAATGCACCAATGTTTTTTGGAGAAAACTTTGATAATATATTCTTCTATATTCTTTTGTTTATCGTATATGTAGGAATAACAGATGATAGTAAAAACTTCAACAAAAGAGAAAAAATTATATTTATAATAACGGCAATATTAACAATTATAATGACAACAACAGCTTTATATTTATCTTACACACCAGTTGGAAAAGAAAATGTTGTAGGATATCAAATGAGATATATGTTTCCGGTATTGCCATTAATAATGATGTGCTTATCTAGTGATAAAATAAAGAACAAAAATACCCAAGAAGAGTCAACTTATAAAGTATCATATATATCATTATTATTTTTAAGTCTATGTTTACTAGGAGTAATAATGTAAATTATAGCTGTAAAAATTTATTATTTTAAATTTTATTTGGAATAATACTATCTTTTGTATAATAAAAATCACAGAAAAGACTTGACAAATAAGAGAAAATAGTGTAAAGTATATTAGCATTACATTTCAATAAGGAGAATTAAGTATGGATAAAAATGTTGAAATCAGCATGCTTATGGATTTATATAGTAAGATGTTAACTAAAAGGCAATATTCTTTTTTAGATGATTATTATAATAAAGATTTATCCTTATCTGAAATGGCTGAGAATTATAACATTACAAGGCAGGCAGTAAGAGATAACATAAAAAAAGGAGAGTGTAAACTTTTCGAACTAGAGGAAAAGCTAAAAATTATGGAGAACGCGAAAAAAAGAGAAGCTAAAATTGCAGAAATTTTATCTAAAATTGCCAAACTTCAAGAAAGTGATTCTGATAAGAAAATTTCAAAGACATTAGAAGAAGTAAAAAAAGAACTAAATATATTAGTATAAAACAAAGGAGGAAAAGCAAGTGGCATTTGAAGGGTTAAGCTCAAAATTACAAGAAATTACAAGAAAATTAAGAGGCAAAGCAAGAGTAACAGAATCAGATTTAAAAGAAGTACTAAGAGAAGTAAAATTGGCATTATTAGAAGCAGATGTAAATTATAAGATAGTAAAAGAGTTTATTTCGATTGTTGAAGAAAAGGCTCTTCGGTCAAAATGTGCTAAAATCTTTAACACCAGGGCAACAGATTATAAAGATTGTAAAAGATGAAATGACTGAACTGTTAGGTGGAACTGAAAGCAAAATTAATTTTTCACCGAATCCACCAACAATAATAATGTTAGTAGGATTACAAGGCTCTGGTAAAACAACAACAGCAGGCAAACTCGCAAACTTGCTTAGGAAGCAGGGAAAGAAGCCACTACTTGTTGCATGTGATGTATATAGACCTGCAGCTATAAAACAGCTACAAGTTGTTGGGAAACAGTTAAACATACCAGTTTTCGCAAATGAAAGCTCAAAAGATGTAGTTCACATAAGTAAACAAGCTGTTTCAGAAGCAATGTCTAAATTAAACGATGTTATAATTTTAGACACAGCAGGAAGACTTCATATAGATGAAGAATTAATGAACGAGTTGAAAAATGTAAAAGCTGGAGTAAAGCCACATGAAATATTATTAGTCGTAGATTCAATGACAGGACAAGATGCTGTTAATGTAGCTCAGAGTTTTAATGAAAACTTAGGAATTGATGGAGTAATACTTACAAAATTAGATGGTGATACAAGACGGTGGTGCTGCACTTTCTGTAAAGAAAATTACCAATAGACCAATTAAGTTTGCAACAACAGGAGAAAAATTAAGTGATATAGAAATTTTTCACCCAGAAAGAATGACTAGCAGAATATTGGGAATGGGTGATGTATTATCAATTATTGAAAAAGCAGAAGAGGCATTTGACAAAGAAGAAGCAATTAAACTAGAAGAGAAACTAAAAAAGCAATCATTTGATTTAGATGATTATTTAAAACAACTAAGACAAATGAAAAAAATGGGTTCTTTTTCTTCAATATTAAATATGATACCTGGGTTAAATAAGTTAAAAGATGTTAAGATAGATGATAAAGAATTTGTAAAAATTGAAGCAATAATTTGTTCTATGACGGCAAAAGAGAGAAAAGAGCCAAGAATATTAAATGCAAGTAGAAGAATTAGAATTGCGAAGCGGGAGTGGAACAACTGTACAGGATATAAATAAATTTATGAATTCATTTGAAATGACTCAAAAGATGATGAAGAAAGTTCAAAATGGAAAAGGCTTAAATAATATAATGAAAAACATAGATCCACAACAATTAAAAAAATTCAAATAAATATAATATGTCAATAATTTTAAAAATATATATTAAATTTTAAGGAGGTGAAAGATATGGTAAAAATAAGATTACAAAGAGCAGGTGCAAAAAAATCTCCATTCTATCATATAGTGGTTGCAGATTCAAAATCACCAAGAGATGGAAAAATAATAGAACAAATTGGAACATATAATCCAATGTGTAATCCATCTGAAATCAAAATAGATAAAGAAAAAGTTGAAAAATGGATAAGAAATGGTGCAAAACCAACAGATTCAGTAAAAACTTTAATTGAAAAAAGTAAATAATAGTATATCAAGCACAATGCATAATAATATTTTATATCATTTTGCAAACACTATTTAAGACTAGGAGGATAAAAATGAAAGAAATATTAGAAACAATAATAATGAATTTAGTTGCAGACCCAAAATCTGTTTCAATAAACGAAATAGTTGGAGAAACAGCGGTTATTTATGAAGTAAAGGTTGCAGAGAACGATATGGGAAAAATAATAGGTAAACAAGGCAAATTAGCAAGATCAATAAGGAGCATTATGAAAGCAATTGCAGCTAAAGAGAAAAAAAGAGTTACTATAGAATTTATAGGTTAGGTAAATATGGATAAATATATAGAAATTGGTAAAATTGTAAACACATATGGTATAAAAGGGCAATTAAAAATAGTTCCATATACAGATAATATAAAAAGATTTGAAAAATTAAAAAAAATATATATAAATGAAAAAGAATATTTAATTGAAAATGTTAAATATATAAAAAACATCGTTATACTGAAACTACAAGGAATTAATACGATAGAACAAGCAGAAGAGTATAGAAATTTATATATGTACATAGATAGAAAAGATGCAATAAAATTACCAAAAGACACTTATTTTATTAGAGATTTAATTGGAATTGAAGTATATACTAATGATGGTGAGAAATTAGGAATAATAGATGATATATTTAAAACTGGAAGCAATGATGTATATGTTGTAAGAAACAGTTTAGGCAAACAAATTTTATTACCTGCAATATCATCTGTAATAGAAAAAATCGATTTAGAAAATAAAAAGGTAACTGTTAATTTAATAAAAGGACTAATATAAAATGGAGTTTAATATACTAACATTATTCCCAGAAATGTTTGAAACATTAAAATATAGCATAATTGGAAAAGCAATAGAAAATGGAATAATAAAACTAAATATAATAGATATAAGAGATTTTTCTAGAGATAAACATAAAAAGGTAGATGATACGCCATATGGCGGTGGAGCAGGAATGATAATAAGGCCTGATGTAGTATATGATGCATATAAATCTTTAAAAAAGAAAAATGTGAAAACAATATATTTATCTCCTCAAGGGAAAACATTAACACAAGAAATGGTTAAACAATTAAGTCAACAAAAAGAATTGATTTTATTATGCGGACATTATGAAGGAATAGATGAAAGGGTAATAGAAGAAATAGAACCAGAAGAAATATCAATAGGTGATTATGTTCTAACTGGAGGTGAAATACCAGCAATGGTGTTAATTGATAGTATAAGTAGAAATGTAAAAGGAGTAATAAAAGAAGAATCTATAAAAGAAGAATCGTTTTCAGAAGGCCTTTTAGAATATCCGCAATATACTAGACCAGAAATATTTTTGAACAGAAAAGTACCAGAAGTTCTATTATCAGGACATCATGAAAAAATAGAACAATGGCGAAAACAAAAATCATTTGAAATAACCAAAAGAAAAAGACAAGATTTAATAAAATAGATATGTTCATAAAAATAAATAAGAAAGGAGAATAAAAATGGACATTATAAAATCAATCGAACATGAACAATTAAAAAATAAAATACCAGAACTTAATATTGGAAGTACAGTTAGAGTTCATGTAAGAGTAAAGGAAGGAAACAGAGAAAGAGTACAAGTTTTTGAAGGTATTATAATAAAAGTACAAGGTGGAGGAGTAAATAAAACTTTTACAGTAAGAAAGATAGCATATGGTGTTGGAGTTGAAAAAACATTTTTAGTACATTCACCATTAGTAGAAAAAGTTGAAGTTGTAAGAGTGGGTAAAGCTAGAAGAGCTAAACTATTCTATTTAAGAGATAGAATTGGTAAATCTGCTAAAACTAAAGAAAAAATCGGCGCAAGAATTGTTACAAATGAAATAACATTAAAAGAAGATTTATCTGAAGAAACATCTAATGCCAAAGACGATGTAGGAGAAGCTCAAGAAGAAGCTCCAGCAATAGAAACAGAAAATGTTGTAAAAGAAGAAGTAATAGACACTGTAAAAGAAGAAAACGTAGAACAGGTTAAAGAAAAAGAAGAAACAGAAACAAAAAATTAAAAATCATAATTTAAAATTAATAAGAAGGAAATTAATAAGTTATTTTACATTTATTAATTTCCTTCTTATTGTTATCTATTTGATTTATCATTCAAACAATTCTAAATAAGGTTCAGTATTAATTTTAAATTCCTTATTATTAAGATAATCTAAATTAGAGGAATTATTATCTTTAAGAAATTTTAGACTATAACTACATAATAATTGCCTATTATAACCAAATTTTTTATTTATTTGATTTATACCGTATTTACCGGTCACCAATAATTGGTAAACCAATATAGCCTAAATGAGCCCTTATTTGATGTGTTTTACCGTGTTGGAATTTGCACATCAAGTAATGAAATATTTTTTTGTATGTTGTTACAAATTACATTATATATTGTTTTTATAGGAACATATCCTTTTTTCTTAATATTAGATATATATACAATACCTTTTTTGGAGTCCTTAAATAAGAAATTGCTTAAGTTTCCATAGTTATTCTTGGGAATTCCATATACGACACAATGGTAGTGCTTTTCAAATCTTTGGTTTTTAAATTTCCTTAAACATGTTTCTAGAGATATTTTATTCTTAGCAAATAAAACGATTCCACGGGTGTTTAAATCTAGCCTATGACATGGTTCAATAAAAGAATATTTTAATTGTTCTTTCATATTAGAAGCTAATGAAGGAATATCAATTTTATATGGCTTATCAATAATCAATATATTATCATCTTCATAAATAATAGAAAAATTTGAATTATTCAAAACATTGTCTGAAATATATATTGTAATATGATCACCACAATTTAAAATTATATCATTTTTTATTCTTACACCATTTAAAACAATATCTTTTTTTCTTAAAGCCTTATATATAGAATTAATCGAAAGAGATGGAAATTTATGTAATAAATAATAACTTAAAGTCTTTTTATTAAATTTATTATCAACAATTAAATTTTTCATAAAAATATTATAAACTTTAATATTGAATTTTGCAAATATATTTGCAATTTTAAAGTATTTATGCTAAAATATTTAAAGTTATATAGCTAATGCCAATAAAAACTGGAGGTAATTATGGAAATTTTAAAATATATATTACTTGGAATATATGCAATAGTATGCTTAATGTTAATTATAATTGCTACAATGCAAGCAAAAGGAGACAATGGTGCATCAAGTACTATTGTAGGTTCAAGTTCAAATAGCTTTTATGAAAAAAATAAAGGAAGAACCAAAGAGGGAAAATTAAAAAGATGGACAATAATATTAGGAGTTTTGTTTATAGTTCTAACAATAGCAACTAGTATATTATATGTAATTTAAAATAATATAATTATTTTAAACAGCACTTATAAATAAGTTTAATTTCCCAATCTAAATTAAATAATAAATATCCATATAATAAAATTAATTGGATATTTTTTATTGTAAAAATTAATAAAAAATTTGACATCAATGAAATGATAATGTATAATAAGTTTATGGGGAAATATAGCGAAGAAACAAAACAGATGTTGAAAATTGAATCTATTATTATAATATGTGTAATATCCCTATATATTACTGTAAAAATGGATTTAATAAAAATATTACCAGAGTGTTATTTCTATAATAAATTGGGGTTACTTTGCCCAAGTTGTGGAGGAACAAGATGTGTTATAGAATTAATGAATTTTAATTTTATACAAGCTATTCAAATGAATGCATTTATAGTAATTACATTCTTATATTTAATGATATTAAATATTGTGTATATATATAACACTATAAGAAAAAAAAACAAATTTAAGTTCTTGTACATAAAAAATGTTCATATAATAATATGGGGTGTATTATTAATAATATATACAATATTTAGAAATATAATAAATTAAATAAAAGGGGAGGGAAATAAAATGGATGAAGAAAAAGTAACTGAAGGAACACAAAATAATCAACCAGAAAGCAAAGGATTAAGTATTGCATCAATGGTTTTAGGTATTGTTTCATTAGTGTTTTTCTGCGTTTGGTATATAGCTATTCCATGTGCTATATTGGCTATAATATTTGGAATAATTGGTTCAAAAAGAGGCGCAAAGAAAATGGCAAAAGCTGGTTTAATTATGGGTATAGTTTCAGTATCAATTTTCGTTTTAGTTTGGATATTGGCATTAATGGGAGTTGCATCTTTCACAACAGCTATTTTATAATTAAAGGCTAAAGAGGGCTTAATGTTAAAATTAAGCTCTCTTTGTTTTTATCTTAAATATATTACAGAATAATTTAAAATGAATGCTGAAAATATGGACAATATAAATATACATATAGCTCCTGCTTTATTTTTCTGATTTAATTCATAAATACCATAACTGATAGTTTTAATCAGCATAAAAATAGTTAAAATTATAATAACAAATCTTATAATAGTAAACCCTCCTCCTTAGGTTTTAAGAAGTGCATAAGAAGATTCAACATTACAATTGACAATACAACTAAAAAAGGAATTTTTATAATTTTGAAGCCATTTTGAATTATTTGCTTCTTGTATTGTAAGATAATTTTTTGCAACATGTCTTCCAAAACCAACAATATCAGAATTCAATTCTTTTGATGTCTTATATAAATATGATAGTACATTTTCTTCAATATAGTTATTTAAAGTCTTTTCGACTTGGAGTAAATCTTCAGAACTAGAAAAATCTTCACCAGAATCCATTGATAGAATATTAGCTTTTAAAAAAATATTGGTTTTTATATATGGAGAATTATTAACTAGGTAAACTGAATTCTCCGTGTTTTTTCGTTTGCTAACAAACAATGTAATCGAAGAGTTGTCCTTGAGTGGATTAGGAATAGAAAGCACACAATCTTTTAATCTATTAGTTACCATTAGGTGACATATAGTCTCTATTGAATTTAATTCACCAACTAGTTTATCTTCTGAGAAGACTGCAAGACCTTTATATTCAATATTGTTTTCAGATTTTATCGGAGTTTGAGAAGCAGTATAACTTGTGTCTGCATCAAAAAAATTATTTCCGTTACTTTTAATTTGAGTGTTGCTGGTATTAACTCCAGCTAAAATTGTTGATGCCTGTATCCATTCATCTCTATGATCATTAAAAAATTCAAAAAGATGTATATTATCAGAAAAACCGGTGTGTTTTGCAGTAGCCACAATTGTTTCGTAATATCTAGCAGATAACTGCTCTAATGTTGGTTTAGAATGTTCCAAAAAATCTCTTGCTTTACATTTACTTATTACAAGATTACAATCTGGTCTTAATTGGATATTGTTAATTAATGTATATAAATATTCTGAAATTCCTTTGTAAGCTAATATTTCAGATATAACTATTACTTTGCAATGAGATAAGTTTATTTGTTTACTAATATAACTATTGATTAGATTTATTCCAGATTGAATAGAAGAGCATTCTACGCTTATTACTGTTGAATCAGAAGATTGGGAAGAGGCATTGCCTTCTGAATTTGAAGAAGTATTCAATGCTATTTGAAGAGAAAGATTCAAAACATTTTCACTTCCTTCGTCAATTCCAATAGCAACAGCATATGCAAGAGTTTCAATTTGAATCGCATCATAACAACCAGATAAAGAAAAAATTGATAAAGTAATAATTAAGATTAAGCAAAGAATTTTTCCCTTCATTTATATTTTGCCTCCTGTATGAATAGATTTTTTTTTCAAATATGCTCCAACAAGTATAGATAAACTTATAATATACACCAGTATAATTATAAAATATTTATATATTGAAGTACTTAAGAATATGAGTTGGGATATGTTTTGTGGTAAAAAACATAGACCCATTATTAAAACTGCAAAACAATAAACCATGGCAGAAGAATTTGTAGTATTAGTTATTTTTTTAAATATATTAGTTATTAACATTAGAATAATACTAATACATGAAAATGTTGATAACATCCAAATAAAAATAAAGATAGCATCAACCCTTTGAAAGAATCTTCCGTATTCAATTATTCTTGCAAGAGAATAAATTGAAAGAAGTTCCTCAGAAGTTGTAATGTTAGAATTTACCAATATTAAAGTTAAAATGCTCGCTAATAAACAAATGCTAGAAAAGATAATAGAAATAATTGTAATTTTTTTGAAATCATCTTTTTTATTAAGCATAGGCATTAAGAAATATAAAACTGAAAAACCAGCAAATGCAAAAATATTACTCAACCCACTGAAGAATGTAGAATTTATTCCATAGCCTAATATTGGAAAAATTCGTTCAGGTACAAACTTACCTGAAACAGAAATAAAAATCACAAAAAGTTCTATAAATACAATAGGTACAATTAATAAATTAGCAAGGACAACCGATCTAAAACCTAATTTGTTTGCAATAATTATACCAATTATAAAAAATAGAGAAATGAAATATACTGGAGAGTTAGGAAAATAAATTAGTTTTAATGTTTCTGAAAAATATCTTAGAAAAATTCCAGAAATCAATACAAAAAGCAAGATGTATGAAAAACCAACAAATATTTTAAGAGGTTTTCCTCCTAAAAATTCAGCAATATCTACTATGTCTTTACCTTGGAAAGGCTTAAACATTTTACATACTAAAAGAGATATTAATACAACTATTACAGCTAAGTATATAATATTAATCCAAGCTGATGAACCAGTATTAATTATAAGATTTTTAGGCAAGTTGATAATAATTTGATTTACGATAATTATAAGTAAAAAACATATTGCTTCAATTGTACCTAATTTATTTATAGTTTTCATATAAATTTAATCACCTTTCTTTTCTATTTTTCCACTTAATACTTAGTTTGGCTTGAGAATCAATTTTTTTGGTGTTTAAAAAGTCTGCTCTTTTATCCCTTTTCCAAATTGGACCTAAAAAAATTCCATAATTTCCACATTTTTTAGTTACTGGCAAGTATGGTGATAAATAAGGAACTCCAAAAGATTTTAGAGAAGCTAAAATTGCGAGTTGTATAAATATACCTGTAGCTATGCCTAAAAGTCCGACATAAATACCCTAAAATTATATATAAAAATCTAAATATTCTAATACTAAATCCTAAAGAAAAATTAGGAATAGCAAAGGAACATATTCCGAGTGATTGCTACAATAATAATGAGAATAGGACTTACAATATTAGCTTTTACAGCAGCATCACCTAAAATTAATGCTCCTACTATGCCGGATTGTTGGGCCAAGTGGACTAGGAACTCTAATTCCAGCTTCTCGTATAAGTTCAAAAGAAATTTCCATAATTAAAATTTCAACAATAATTGGAAATGGAACAGAATTCCTTGCTGCCACCATTGTAAACAACAATTCTGTAGGAATCAACTCATGATGATAATTTGTTATTGCAACATATAGACCAGGTAATAATAAAGCAAAAAACAAGGCAATAATCCTTACGAATCGTGCGAGATTCGAATATTGATATGGTAAATTTCTATCTTCTGGAGATGATAGAAAATCAAAAAAAGTAGCAGGAACAATTAAGGCATAAGGAGTATCATTTACAAGTATTACAACTCTTCCATTTAAAATATTATTAGAAGCTTTATCAGGCCTTTCTGTTGATAAAATTTGGGGAAAAATAACATTATTATTATCTTGAATAAATTGTTCTAGTTGTCCTGAAGACACAAGATAATCAATATCTATGTTATTTATCCTGTATTTGACTTCAGCAATTAAATCAGTATTTGCAATATTTTTTAAATAACAAATAGCTATTTGAGTTTTAGTAATTTTGCCAACAGTAGTACTTTCGATAATTAAGTTTTCGTTATTCACAAATCTTCTGAGTAAAGATGTGTTTGTTCTTATATTTTCAACAAAAGCTTCTTGTGAACCTCTAATTACAATCTCATTACTTGGCTCAGAAATGCTTCTTTGTTTATATCCTTTAGAATCAATACTAAAAGCTGAATTTAATGTATCTATAAATAAAGCACAGTTTCCAGAGTTGATTTCACTATATATTTCGTTAAATGATTTGATTTCTTTTACGGAATTTTGTGGCATTAATGAGGAGAAAATATATTTTTCAAGATTAAAATTATTATTATCCTGAGTAATGATAATACTATTTCTTATATCATTTTCTTCATTTTCATGAGTGTTAGAAGAATTCCTAAGCATTAATGGTTTTAAAATAAAATCATTTATAATTTTGGAATCTGTCATACCATCTAAATAAAAAAGAAAAGATTTATATTCTTTATTTTGAGCAATTAATGTAAATTCTCTAATTTTAACATCACTATTTATAAGAGAATTATAAACGATTTTCATCTGTTCTAAATTTTTATTTAAAGAATTACATATATTTTTTAATAATCCTTTATCAGTTTTGGAATTGTTTTTAAGAGGTGGAATATAATTATTAAACTCCTCTTTTTCACTTATAGTTTCAGGTAGAGAAAAATCATATTTCTCATTAACATTATATAAGAAAATATTAGATAATATTTTTTTAATATTTTTCATAAAAACTCCATAATAACTTTATTTATGAAATTATTATTTGCTAAAACAGGTAAATAAATACACTAAAGTATTGAAAAAAAATATAAATTATAGTAAGATAATAATAATTCATCAAAAGACAGGAGATATAAATTATGGAAAAAACTAATGAAGCAAAAAAAGAAACTATTTTAAATAAAATAAAAGATGCTTTAGAAAAACTAGATAATGTGAGTAATAAGTTGGAAACATTTTCAAAAAAACAAGAAGAAAGAAAAAACATATCAATATGTTTTGGAATAGAGAACGAATTTTTTTATACAATTGATCCTAACATATTAAGTAATATTCAAAGCAATATATTAAAGTTACAAAACAAAATAATGGAAATAGCAGAAGAGACAGATAACAGTATTAATTTAGAGATTATAGAAATGGAAATAGATAATGGAAATTCAAAGCTAAATTTAGTAGAAGAAAAAATAGAAGAAGTTGACAAGAGTCAAGAATTCAAATTAGAGCAGGCAGTAAAAACAAGAGGGTATTTTTTATTAAAAAAATTAAAATATAGAAGATTGCAAAACATCGAAAAAGAAATATTAGAAAACAAAAATGGATTGATTGGAAGAATACTAGGAAAAGAAAAGTTAAGAAAAGCAAAATTGTGTCAAATTGAAATGAAAAAGAAAATACTAGAGTTAACTGTAAAAGAAAACCCAAAACTAGAAGATATGTTATGTGATATTCTAATATATCTATCAAATAAACAAGATGGCATATATTCTGAGTATAGAATATTAGAAAGCTTTAAAGAAACTTTCATTAAATATTATAGAGAAAAAATAGATATTCAAAATGTTATTAAAAAAGCAGAAACAGAGCAGCATAAGTTTTTGCCAGTTCTTGTTAAGCCTAAAAACTTTAAAAACAAGATATTAAATTTAACATGTAAAGCAGAATTGGAACGCATTAATAAACAAAACGAAGAGTTAAAACAAATATTAATGAATATAACAACTAACAAAATAAAAGCAACGATTAGAAAGGAAGAAATAAGTACAATAATAAATTCATTGCTAAATGTTAATATGAGATATGCTAGAGCCATAAACTAAAAAGGAGCAAAAATATACTTGGAAATTAAAGGTCAAATAGAAGATATAATATTTCAAAATGAAGTAAATGGATATACAATTGCAACATTCAAAATGGAAAAAGATATTATTACAATTGTAGGATATTTGCCATTTATAAATTCAAAAGACACATTAAAACTAATTGGAAAATATGTTACTCATCCTGAATATGGAGAACAATTTAAAATTGATACATTTGAGAAGATAATGCCAGAGACACTAGATGGACTAGTGGATTATTTATCTGGGGGTACGATAAAAGGGATTGGAGCAACTACTGCTAAGAGAATAGTTGAAACATTTAAAGATGAAACAATAAGCATACTAAAATTTGAACCTCAAAAATTAGCAAGTATTAAAGGAATTTCTGAAAAAAAAGCAATTGAAATTTCAGAAGAGTTTAATGAAAAATGGGAATTATGGCAAATAGTTGGATTTTTGCAGAAATTTGGAATAAGTATTCAAAATTGCAAAAAAGTATATGACAAATTAGGAAAAGATGCTATTTCAGAGATAGAAAATAATCCATATATTTTACTAGATATAAGTTATGGCGTGGATTTTAAAAAAATAGATAAAATGGCAATGGATTTAGGAATATCTTTTGATAACCAAAAAAGAATAGAAAGTGCAATTAAATATGGAATTTCAATAGCAAATAGTAATGGACATACATGTGTTTTGAAACAAAACTTAATAACTTTTATAGAGAATTTAACTGGAACAAATAAAGATAATATAGAAAATGGATTAATAAATTTAAAAGTAAGGCAAGAAATAGTAATAGAATTAAGAGATGATTTAGAATGGGTATACTTATATCCATTTTATAAAGCAGAACAAAATATTGCTGAAAAAATAAAATTAATAATTGAATCAAAGAATATAAAAAGAGTAAAAGATCTGAATAAAAAAATAGAAAAGCAAGAAAGAGAATTTAAAATAAAATTATCAGATAAACAAAAGCAAGCTATAGAAGATGTAAATGAAAATAATATATGTATTATAACAGGAGGACCAGGAACACGGAAAAACTACAATCATAAAAAACATAATTGATTTGTATGAATTACAAGGAATGAAAGTAGTACTATGTGCTCCAACAGGAAGAGCTGCTAAAAGAATGAGTGAAACTACGGGAAAAGAGGCAAAAACAATTCATAGACTATTAGAAATTGGAAAAATATCTGATGAGGAAAATTTTGCAAATGTAGATTATGATATAGGTTTAATAGATGCAGATATAATAATAATAGATGAGATGTCTATGGTTGATATATTTCTTATGAACTATATAATGAAAGCTATTTCAATTGGAACTAAACTTGTACTGGTTGGAGATATAAATCAGTTATCATCTGTAGGTCCAGGAAATGTTTTAAAAGATATGATTTCATCTGAAATTATACAAACTGTTAGTTTAAATGAAATTTTCAGACAAGCAGCTAAAAGCAAAATAATAGTAAATGCACATAATGTAAACAATGGGGAGAGTTTTATAGACTCACAAGGTGATGATTTTTTCTATATCAATGAATCTAATCAAGAAAAAATACTTTATGATGTTTTAACTCTTTGTAAAGATAGATTAAAAAAATATGGCGATTATGATTTCTTTAAGAATATACAAGTTCTAACTCCAACAAAGAAGGGAACTCTTGGCACAAAAGAATTGAATATTAGTTTACAAAGTGTTCTAAACCCAGAAGAAGAAAACAAGTTACAGAAAAAAATTGGAGATAGATTTTTTAGAGTAGGAGATAGAGTAATGCAAGTAAAGAATAATTATGATATCTTCTGGGAAAAAGAGAATGAAAATGGTACAGGAATTTTCAATGGAGAAATTGGAAGAGTAGAAAATATTGATGATGTTAATAAAACAATAAAAATAATTTTTGATGATGACAAAAAAGCATGGTATGAATTTTCAGAATTGGAACAGATAGAACATAGTTACTGTATAACAATACATAAATCACAGCGGTAGTGAATTTGATGTTGTAATTATGTGTATTCCTCAAACCGCTCCAATGTTACTTACAAGAAATCTGCTATATACAGGAATAACTAGAGCAAAGAAGTTACTAATAGTTATAGGAAACAAAAATATTATAAATTATATGATTAATAATACAGACAGTAAAATAAGAAATACTGGATTAGAATACAAATTAAAGCAAATTAAATTTTAGAAAAGTAAACCAAAATTGTTATAACCTTAGTTTATAGGGGGAAGTAATATTGTGGAATATTCTACTTGATTTATTATATCCAAGAGCTTGTGGATTTTGTGGTGAAATTGGTGATTATGTTTGTGCAAAATGTATGAAGAAAATAGAAAATGTTTATGTATCTCGGAATTAAAAAATATAATAATTCTAAATTTAAATATCACGCATATTTGTTCAAATATGAAGGAGAAATAAGAAATAAAATCATTGAATATAAATTTAATGAAAAATCATACCTATGCCATACATTTTGGAAATTAATTGTAAATGATAATAAAATATATAATTTTATAAAAGATTATGATATAATAATTTCAGTGCCTATGTATAAAACAAAAAAGACTAAAAGAGGATATAATCAAGCAGAAATAATTGCTAAAGAAATAGGAAAAACAAAACTAATAACATATGAAAAAAATATATTAGTAAAAACTAAAAATACGGAAATTCAAAGTTCACTTAATAAAACTAACAGATTAAACAATATAAAAGGTGCATTTAAGATACAAAATGCTGAAAAAATTAGGAATAAAAAAGTTATAATATTTGATGATATATATACAACAGGTGCAACAGCAAATGAATGTGCTAAAATTGTAAAACAAGCAGGAGTAAAAGAAGTGTCTATTTTAACTATAGCAAAAGATTAACTTTTAGAAAGGAGCATAAGAAAAATGGAAGAGTTAGTTGAAAGTATTTTAGATTATGTAAGATCTGACTATACAGATTATGCCATAATGATAAATGGAGAATGGGGAAGTGGTAAAACTTATTTTTGGAATAATAAAATAAAAAATAAAATAGAAGGTTTAAGACTTAATGGAAGAAAATATACGACTATATATATGTCATTATATGGAATTTCAAATTTGGAAGATATAAGTAAAAAAATATTTATAGAAACTACGCAATTAATGGATAAAAATCTAAGAAAATATATGGAAGCAAACAATCAAACACATATTCCAGAATATGCAAAAAACGGATTAGATATGGCTAATTTCTTTGGAGTTTCTCAAAATGGGGATAAGGTAGATTATTCAAAATTTTTTTCAACAGAAGATAAAATATTATGTTTTGATGATTTAGAAAGAGCAAATGTAGACGTTATAGATATTTTAGGATATATAAATAATTTCGTTGAACATGATCACATAAAAACAATTATAATATGTAATGAAAAAGAGCTAGCAACAAAATTAAAAAATTCAAATTTGGAAATGAAAACATTTATAGCAACATATCTTCTAGATAAAGAAGGTGGATTAAATAAAACAGATAAACCAATGGTAGAAAAAATACAAGAAAAAATAGAATATGTATTTGATAAAGCAAATGATTATGAAAGAATAAAAGAAAAATTAATAGGAGAAACTTTTGAATATGCACCAGAATTTAATTATATAATAAATGGAATATTAATGAGATATGAAAGTAATCCAGATTTAATAAGATTTTTAAGAGAAAATACTTATCTTATAACATCAACATTTAATAAAAGTGGGACAAGAAACTTAAGAATATTAAAACATGCATTAAATGATTTTAAAAGAATATATGAACTTGTAAGCAAAAGTTATCCTAATATAAGTAATAAAATTTTACAAACAATGCTTATATTTACAATTGCAATATCATTTGAAATTAAAGCACGGAAAAGTAACAAAAGATAAGTTTATGAACATAGAAAATAATGAAGAATATAAATTATTACTGGTATCATCTAGAACATTAATGGACAATAAACAATTTTATATAAAAGAATTTGATAATAATTATTATTATAATTTCAAATCAGATTTTAGATTCTTTAAATTTATTGAGATATATGTAAGAACAAGAATTTTAAATATGAGAGTATTTAAAAATGATATGGAGGAGATAACGAATGTAATTGGAACAGATAAATTACCTGCATATAAAAGAATGCTTACAGAAGAATATTGGAAAATACCAGAAGATGAATTTTCAACAGTTGTTGATGAAACATTAGAAACTGTAAAAAATGGTGAGATAAGATTAATTGATATTGTAAAATTATATGCATATTTCGCTTTTTTTGTACAAAAAGATCTAATAAAATATGATATTGATACAATAAAAAATGTTTTCTTTTCTGGAATGAATTTATCATCATTAACATCTGAATATTGTGATAATGTAAGAGAAGAATTAGCTCAAATTGCAATAGATGAAGCAAGTGTTGATATGACTGAAATTCTTAAACATTTTACAGAACTAAATTCAAAATTGAAAGATAAAATGTATATTGAATTAGCTGAGGAAATATTTAAACTTATCCCAATGAAAATGGAAGTATTTTTTGATAAATTTGAAAAACAGTGTATGAATATACCAATATTTAAGTACTATGATGAATATCAATTATTCCAAAGAGTATCTTGTGCAAGCAATGAAGATATAGTAACAATAAGAGAATT
>CALWZV010000003.1 GCA_944386115.1 uncultured Clostridia bacterium | reverse complement strand
TTTCCATTTGAAAAAGAAATAAAAGATTTTGACTTTTCATATCAACCAGGAATAAATAAGCAACAGATGTTAGAATTAGAGAGTTTAAGATTTATGGAAAACAAAGAGAATGTACTATTCGTTGGATCAAGTGGTGTTGGTAAAACACATTTAGCAATAAGCTTAGGAATAGCAGCAGCTAAGAAAAGATATTTAACATACTTCATATCTTGTCATGACTTAATAATGCAATTAAAAAAAGCTCACAGTGAAAATAGATTAGAACAAAGATTAAAACAATTTTGTAAATATAGATTGTTAATCATTGATGAAATAGGATATTTACCAGTTGATAGAGATGGAGCAAATTTGTTTTTTCAATTAATTGCAAAAAGATATGAAGAAAATTCTACAATAATAACGACTAATCAACCATTTTCAAAATGGGGCGAAGTATTTAGTGATAACACACTAGCAAATGCAATATTAGACAGATTATTACATCATTCTAGTGTAATAAAAATTACAGGACCATCTTATCGTTTAAAGGATAAACTAGAAGAAGTTGAAAATAGAAAATAAAAAAGTTCCAGAAAATGTAATTGAATTTTTGCATTTTCTGGAAAAACAATATTGAATTTTTTTATCAATTCTATTTTGTATTTTTTTATCAATTTTATATTGAATTTTACATTTTAATTAAAAGTGATATAAACTATATTTTTCACATTGATTATATAAACTCTATAATAGATTGGTATAAAGAAGATATCAAGAAGACAAAAATTAAGGAATATTTAGACGATTTTTACAATTAATATTGATAAAAAATATAATTAGATTTATAATAACTTTTAGAAAGAGAACATAGTTCGTAACTTGTATGTGATTCGCTCCAGTGGGAAATGAAGTGGCTTCAAAAAGCTAGAAAAAGAATATATAATAAAAATATATTCTTAGACTTTGAAAGGAGTCATTTTTTTTTATGAAAAAATTCAATGAAAACGAACTTATTATTTTTCATTGAATTTTTATTTTTTGTGACCTCTTAACTTCTTATTAGAATATTATGTCTTTACATTCCTCTCGTTGTTTCAACATATCTTTAATCGTTTCTAAAGGATGAGTTTCAGCCTCTCTAAACTTGTCAACTGCAAATTTTAAACTTTCAATATAAGCATCAACTTCATCATTAGATTTTGCTCTCAAAACAAAATTAACACAAGTTACTAAAGTAATTTTGCCTCTAGGATCAACAGAAACAAAAGCATTGCCATAAAGTTGGAGTAAATAAAGAAGTTCTAATACTTCAGCTCTCTTTTTAATGCTAACTTCACTTTTCATAAAGGAATCCATATCATCTGCTATATTAAGTGGCAAACAATACTCAATTTTTTCTACAACATCTTTTGCTAGGTAATTTAACACGTCGTCCATATTTTTCCTCCTATCTAACATTTATTATATCATATTATATTTAAAATGTATACTTAATAAAAAGAACGACAAAAAACAATGAAATCGTGCATTTAATCGTGGACACAAGTCTTGTAGTAGTAAAGTGTGCATTTTGAATTAGATTCAACTACGATGGAATTGATAGATAAACTTTAGTAAATTTTGTTGACTTTTTCAAATAACCTGTGTATAATAAATATAGGAAATGACAAACCACATTTGTGGTCTTGCCAAGATAAAGATTTAAAAATAAACCATTAGCCTAGCACAGCAGAATGGTTTATTTTTTTATTTATGTAATTGCTTATCAACCCAGTTCTTATACAGAACTGTAGCTAAGGCAACGTTTAATGTTAAAGATAACATAAAGGATATTATAAAAAATAGTATCACTTTAACCATAAACATCACCACCCTTCCTACGATGCTTCGTAAAGATTGGTGGCAAAACCACATCTGCTTATCATCATTTCCTATGTCGGTTAGTATAACATATATTCTACAATAAAGCAATATAAAGCAAACAAATATTTGTAAAAGTTTTTATAATAATTATCTTGAAAATTTTTAAATAATCTGTTAATATATATCTATCTTGATTGATTATTGTATCAATCGTTAATGAGAGAAAAGTTGTAAATAACTACGACACCCGCTCCAAACTATAACAACTTACAAACTATAAAGTTTGTAGGTTGTTTTTTCGTATAAAACTAATATGTTCTCTTGACTAGAAAGGAGGACATTTTTATGCTTGAATTTAAGATAATACAGAAATTAAAATATATGTATTTTTCACTACAATGCTTTTTCTAAATTACATTGTTTCCACATGCTCTAGCTAATCTGTTCATTATACTAAGACCTAAATTCTTTTCTTCTAATCCTTCAATGATAGCCAAATTGCAATTTAATTTATCTATTTTTCTTAAGCAAGAAAAAATATTGCTAGAAACTTCTTTAAGATTATATTTACTTCCTAAACTAATAAACTTATTTTCAGAAACATTAATAAGTTTTTTATCTTCTATAAATCCCAAAACACAACAATTATCATTAGTATTTAGACAATTATTAATTTTAAATATCTGGTTTACATCAAATTTTACTAATACACATTTGGTTTTGGGAGCATAATGTTTGTATTTCATACCAGGGCTTTCTGCTTTTTCATTTTTTTTAATTTCACTAAATAGATGCTCGCTAAGTTTTACTTTACCGTACTACATGTTTTATATCATCTTCAGTAACAAAACCAGGTCTAAGAATAACAGGGACGCCATCTAAAACTTTTACAACAGTAGATTCAATTCCAATATTGCATTTCCCACCATCAACAATTAAATCTATATTTTTTGAAAAATCCTCTATAATATCATCTACACATGTTCCACTAGGTTTAGTAGATAGGTTTGCACTTGGAGCGGCAAGAGGAATATTACTTTTTTCAATTACCTTATGTATTATTGGATTGCTAGGCATTCTGATACCAACTGTTGTACCGAAAACATGTTGCTGTATTACAAATACAATTTTTCTTATTTAATATAAGAGTAAATGGACCAGGCATAAATGTATCAATAAGTTTTTCTTCTATTTTATTTGGCTTTTCTGTAATATTATAAATCATTTCCTTGTTTGCTATATGAACGATTAATGGATTATCTTGTGGTCTACCTTTTGCAATAAATATTTTTTTACATGCTTCATCTGAAAAGGCGCTTGCAGCAATTCCATATACTGTTTCAGTTGGCAAAATAACTAAACCATTATTTTTTAAGATATTAATAACATTATTTAGTTCTGCGTCATTTATATTTTCTTTCCAATTATATATTTTTATCATTTAAATTACCTCTTGTATAATAAATAATTATACAAGGATATGAAGCAGTTGTAAAGATTAATATTTTATAGAAAAATTGCAAAGTTTAGTTTTACAACAAGTTTGATTTAAAGACGATTTACTTGCTTTTTATACAATATAAAAGATTTTTTGACACAGAAGTAACAAAATTAAATTGTCAAATAGCAGTTTTAAAGTACTGTAAATCTTAATTAATATAATTTTTTAAAACAATATACATAATTAATTAAAAACAATTATGCATATTGTTTTATTTATATTATTCTAAATAAAATTTATAATTATTTTGATAAGTAGCTTATGCATGAGTGTTTAAACAATTAATGGATATAATGTATAAGCTCCTATTAAATAAATATATTTTATTTTAAAAAATGGTTGATATTTTTATAAAAGTAATATAAAATTTAAAAAGTACAGGGGGTATAAATGATAACTTTAGAGGAAGTAAAGAAAAATGATGAAGTTGATGCTCTGGTATTAGGAGCACAAAAAGAACTAGAAGCATTAGGCTATACGGAGCATTCAATTAGACATATAAGTATTGTAGCAAATAGAGCTGGAGAAATTTTACGAAAGTTAGGATATGATGAAAGAAGTATAGAATTAGCAAGAATTGCAGGATATTTGCATGATATAGGTAATGCAGTAAATAGGTTGGATCATGCTCATAGTGGTGCTATACTAGCGTATAATATTCTAAAAAGTATGGAAATGCCAGTAAAAGAAAGAACTGAAATAATGACTGCAATAGGAAATCATGATGAAGGATCACGGAACAGCAGTAAGTGAAATTTCAGCAGCATTAATACTTGCAGACAAATCAGATGTTCATAGAGATAGAGTTGTAAATAAAAATATTGCAACATTTGATATACATGATAGAGTGAACTATGCAGTTACAGATACAAAATTTATTATAGATGAGAAAAATAAGATAGTAACATTAGATTTAACAATAGATACAAAAATATGCCCAGTTCTTGATTATTTTGAAATTTTTATGGAAAGAACAAGAATGAGTAAAATTGCAGCAAAGTTTTTAAATGTATGGTTTGAATTAATAATAAATGATACAAAATTATTATAGGAGGATTTAAAATGAAGAAAAATAAAAGATTAACAATTATAATTCTTATATTATTGGTAATAGTTATTTCGCTTATTTCATTTGTAGGAATATACACAAAAAATTTAAATACATACTCAAATAATTTAAAAAATTATGATTTGGGGATGGAATTTGAAGGTAAAAGAGTAATAAAATTTGCTGTAGATACTTCAGAAGAGCAAGTTACATATGATGCAGATGGTAATGTAATAGAAAATCATACTCATGAAGAAGGAGAAACAGAAGAAGAGGCACATGAGGGAGAAACTACTGAGATGGTAAAAGTAAATAAAGAAGAAGTACTAACTAAGGAGAATTACCAAAAGTCTAAAAATGTACTAGAAAATAGAATTCTAAAAACAGGTATTGGACAATATAATTTCAGGGTTGATGAAAACACAGGAACAATTTGGCTAGAAACAGAAGATATAGATTATTTGGAACAAATGCTTGGATTACTAATTACAAAAGGAGAACTTGAATTAATAGATAGTGAAACAGATGAAGTACTAATTGATAACAGTTATATAAAAAATTGTGAAATAATACAAGATGATATGACTTCAAAAGGTGTATATTTAAGTATTAGGCTAAATAAAGAGGGAGAGAAAAAAGTAGAAGAACTTAAAAAGATGTATTCAGAATTAAAAGATGATGAAGGAAACAGTGTTACAAGAAGTCTAATATTTAAAATAGATGATGAACAGCTTCAAACTGATACATATAGCAATATATTAGGAAATAAAGAATTAGTTTATCCAATAGAATCTGTTTCAACAACACAATCAATGTTACAGACGAATTTAATAGAAGCAAGTAACATTCTTATGATATTAAACAGTGGTTCATATCCAATTGAATATGTAATAGAAAGTGATGAATTATTAATACCAAACACTGAAAATATAAAACTTATATTTGCTATAATTATTACTGTTATACTAACAATTACACATATAATTATGGTTATAAGATATAAAGAAAAAGGAATATTAGGAGTTATATCAGGAATTGGTTATATTGCAGTATTATTATTAATAATAAGATACACAAATACATTAATTACTTATCAAAGTGTTGCAGCATTAATTATAACTACTATATTAACATATGTATTTATAATTCTAGCAATAAATAAAAATGAAGATTTAAGAAAAAATATTAAAAGTTTGATATCAATATCAATACCAGTATTAATAATTGCAATTGTATTTTCATTTGCAAGACAATCACAAGTAAATAGTTTTGGAATAGCATTATTTTGGGGAACATTGATTTCAAATATATATAATTTCTTATATACAAAAACAATTTTAGAAATTAATAGAAAGTAAAAAATGGAGGGTTAAAAATGAAAGTAAAGAAAATAGTTGCACTTTCAATAATTGCTGTAATAATTATTATAGGATTAATTATTACATTTACAATAGGGTTGAATTTTGATCTTACATTTACGAGTCATAAAAGATTTGAAATAAGCATTGGAAAAGATTATAATGTAAAGGATATAGAAAATATAGCAAAAGAAGCTTTTGGACGGGCAAAAAATTATAGTAGAAGAAGTAGAAATATTCAATAATATCGTTTCAATAAGAGTAAAACATGCCACTGACGAACAGGTACAAACTTTAGTTGATAAAATAAATGAAAAATATGGAACTGAAAATACAATTTCAACAATTGTAAATGAAGATATATCTAACTTAAGGGGAAGAGATATTATAAAACCATACTTTGTATCAGGAGTAATATCAATTGTGTTAGTACTTGCATATATGATGATAAGGTACAGAAAATTAAACCCAATTCAGATATTTTTAGGAGTAAGTATTGACTTAATTTTGATTTTATTATTAATACTTAGTATATTTGCAATAGTTAGAATTCCAATTAATCAATTTACAATTCCTGTAATCCTTGTTATTGTAGTTACATATATAATAATTGAGATGGTAAAAGTAGAAAAATTATCAAATAAAAAATCGTAAACTTTAAAAATATGTCTAAAAAAGAAACAAAACAACAAAAAACTAATATTATATATTAATATTAGTTTTTTTGTTAGGTGATTAAAAATGCAAAGTAAAATTTTAAGTTATATATACAGAATAATAGGACATGAAAGATATGATAATAGCATAAATTATGCTGAGTTATTAGAGATGAAGAAAAATAATAAAAATATAATATTACTAGATGTAAGAAGCAAACAAGAATTTCAAGAAGAACATTTAAGTGGTGCCATAAATATTCCAAATTTTGAAATAGATGCAAAAATAGAGAATATGTTAAAAGATAAAAAATCAATTATTATTTTATATTGTAAAACTGGAGGTAGAAGTAGTAAAGCATTAAAAAAATTACAAAAATTAGGATATGAAAATGTATATAATTTAAAAAATGGGCTGGATAATATTTAAAAATTATTGAAAAACACAAATGAAATATGTATAATTAGCAAAAGAGGGAGGAAAAATTTATGATTAATATTACTAATGTAAGTAAATCATATATTAAAGGCAAGAAATCTGTTGATAATTTGAATTTAGAAATAAAAGATGGTGAGATATTTGGATTCTTAGGGCCAAATGGCGCTCGGTAAAACCACAACAATAAAAATGATAACAGGAATATTAGATATTGATGAAGGAAAAATTGAAATAGATGGAATAGATATTTCAAAAAATCCGTTAGAGGCAAAAAAACATTTTGGTTTTGTTCCAGACAATCCGGACATGTTTCTAAAATTAAAAGGAATTGAATATTTGAATTTTATTGCAGATATATATAATGTTTCTTCAGAAGAAAGAAAAGAAAAAATTGAAAATTTAGCTAAAAGGTTTGAGATAATTGAAAATTTAGGAGAGCCAATGCAAAGCTATTCACATGGTATGAGGCAGAAAATTATTATAATAAGTATGTTATTACATAATCCTAAAAATTGGATATTGGATGAACCAATGACAGGACTTGATCCAAAAGCATCTTATGAACTAAAGGAATTGATGAGAGAACATAGCAAAAATAAGAATGCCATAATGTTTTCTACACATGTTTTAGCTGTTGCTGAAAAATTGTGTGACAGAGTAGGAATTATAAATAAAGGAAAACTAGTTTTTGTTGGAAGTTATGAAGAATTAAAAAATAAAGTAAAAGAAGGCGGAAGTTTAGAAGAAATGTTTTTGGAGCTTACAGATGATGAATAGGATAATTAAACTTGTAAAAGTATTTTTAAAAACTTCCATCAAAACCAATAATAATGAACAAAAACAAGAAAAAATTTCAAAAAAAGTAATAACAGGTGTTGGAGCAACAATACTACTATTATATGTTGTATCAATATTTGGCTTTTTAAGCTATGAATTAATTAAATTATTAATTGATTTTAATCAAGAAAGTATGTTTTTGGGCTTATTTATGCTTGCAATTGCTGCATTAGTTATATTTCAAACAATATTTTCAAGTATAAACTTATTTTACTTTTCAAAAGATATACCAACACTTTTGCCACTTCCTATAAAGCCATCTGAATTATTGATAGCAAAATTTATAACTTTAATTATAACTGAATATATTATTGAAATAGCATTTGGACTTGCTCCAATTATAATTTATGGAATTTTAACAGGAGCAGGAATATTATTTTTTGTTTATGCTTTTTTAGTACTTCTTATATTTCCAATATTTCCAGCTATTGTTGCTACACTTATTGTAATGATCATTATGAGATTTGCAAGACTAACAAAGTATAAAGATAGATTTCAATTTATAGCAGGATTTTTATCAATTATTTTAGCAATTGGGATACAATTTGTAGTAAATCAAATTAATGAACCAACAAATGAGGAATTAGTACAAAGTTTAACAAAAGCCAATGGCATGGTAGAAATTATAAACAGATATTTTATAAGTATAGAGCCAACTGTTAATACATTAATAAATAGTGAAAATATAGTTGGATTAATTGAATTTTTGAAACTATTGGGAATAACAATTTTTGGTGTATTAATATTTGTATTACTAGGTAGTAAAATATATTTAAAAGGAATAATTGGAAACTATACGGGTGGAATATCTGGTAAAAAGAAAAAGACAAATATTAAAAACATTTATAAAAAAAATGAAGCAAGTACAACATATTTCTTGAAAGAAGTTAAAACTCTATTCAGAAATCCAATATATTTTATGCAGTGTATATTGCCTTCAATATTAATGCCAGTAATCTTAGTTTTGTCTATTTATTTAAGTTCAGATGGACATATTTTGCAAGAATTAAATTTTAATGTAGAAAACTCAATGGCATTATGTATAATAATTGCTATTATTAATTTTTTATTTACAATGAATTTTATAGCAATTACTGCAATATCAAGAGATGGAGAAAATGCAGTATTTATGAAATACATTCCAATAAGTTTATATAAACAACTAATATACAAAATTATGCCAGGGGTAATACTAAATATAATTCCAACATTACTTACATTAGTTATAGTAAAAGTAATATTTAGTGATGTGACATTAACATATATTGGAATAATATTTGTTATAAGTTTTATAATGAATTATTTGCAATCCGAACTTCTTATTGTTGTGGATTTAAAAAGGCCTAAACTTCATTGGAGCACAGAATATGCAGTTGTGAAGCAAAACATGAATATGATGTTTGAATTCATATTAACATTTTTATTTATAGGAATTGTAATAGCAATTGGAATATTTGCGAGCAAATTGAATTACATATATACAGGAATTATTCTTATAATATTATTTGGAACAATAACCTTTATCGTGTCAAAATATATGAATAAAAATCAGGAAAAATTATTCGAAAAAATAAACTAAGAAATTCACTTGAATTTCTTAGTTATATTGGATTTACATGAACTATAGCTTTAGCAACTTTTTCTAATTTCGATATATCTTTTTCAAGACTATCAGCTAAATTATGGCTAGCAAAAGTAGAGAGATTTCCATCAACATAAATTGTAAGAAACACGGCATATTGATAACCAGTTGGAGTAGAGTATAAATCATCTACCTTTTTAATATCTTTATAACTATGTGCTAAATCTAAAATAAGATCTTTAGTATCTTCATCTAAAGAATAGTCCATTAAAACATTAAAACTTTCAATAAATATTTTAACACCAGTAATACAAATCCAAATTGATATTCCAATTCCAACAATTCCATCTATAAAAAATATATTGAAATAGCTAAAAATTATAGAAATTAATGTAAATGTTGTAACTATACAATCATTTCTATGATCTTTATAATTAGCTTCAAGTAATATATTATTATATTTTTTGGCTAAGCTTTTTGTGTATAAAAATAAACAAAATTTTAAAATTATTGTAATTATACATACAATAATTAAAAGCCAAGAGAAAGAAATTTCATTTTTAAAGACTATAGAAAGGCAAGAGTCATATAAGATTTTTAAAGAAACCAAAATCATAACAAGGCTAATAAATAGTGAAAATAGGTATTCTGCTTTTCCATGTCCAAAATTATGAGTTTTATCTCCAGGTTCACTAGCAATTTTATTTCCAATAAAAGTCATTAATGAAGCAAAAATATCTGAAGCACTGTTTACACTATCTGCAATCATAGATTGGCTTTTAAAAATAAATCCACAAAAGCCTTTAATGAATAGTAAAAATATATTTCCTAAAATGCCATATATACCAGCCAATTTAGCAGCTTTAAATCTATCCATATGTTATCACTCCATTTATAATTTTAAACAATCAATATTATAACAATTCATGTCGAAAATAGCAAATAAAATTTGCCAAAATTGGTAATAAGTGTTATAATAAATATATGTTAAATAAAAATAAAGTATTCTGGTAAATCCAAAACCAGAATGGGGGTCTGTAATAAATGACAATACTTGCAATAATATATATATTAGTTTTTATAATATTTGCTCTTATAGCTTTTGCCATATTACAACTTAGATTAGCAGGAATAAAAGTAAAAGATTTTTATGGATTCATACAAGCAAACCAAATGTTAGATAAATTAGCTAAGTTTACAAAAAAATATAAAAGTTTATCTAGGCAAGAGCAAATAATATTTTTAAAAGAAGCAGAAAAAGTATTTGAAGCATTTGATAAAATACCAAGTCTCCTCTGGGAAGATGAATATCAAAAATATATGGATGTTTTAAATACTTATAAGGATATAAAAATTTTAAGATGGGTATCATAAAATAAATAATGAGGATATTTTCTAATATAAATTGGATAAATATCCTTATTTAAATATAAGATTTGCAAAGGAGAGAAAATGTTCAATATAGAAGAAAACTTAAAAAAACTTCCTAATAGACCTGGAGTATACATAATGAGAGATGCTCAAAACAATATTTTATATGTTGGAAAAGCTGTATCATTAAAAAATAGAGTAAGACAATACTTTAGAAAAAATAATAAAACAGCTAGAATAGAAAAAATGGTATCTCTTATAGACCATTTTGAATATGTTGTAACAGATAATGAATCAGAAGCATTAATTTTAGAATGTAATTTAATAAAACAAAATAGACCTAAATTTAATGTTTTATTAAAAGATGATAAAACATACCCATATATAAAAGTAGATGTCAAATCAGATTATCCGAATGTAATAATAACTAGGAAAATATTAAATGATGGTGCAAAATATTTTGGCCCATATCCAAGTGGTATGGCTGCAAAAGAAATGGTGGACTTTATTAAACAAAGATTTCAAATAAGACAATGTAGATCATTTAAATCAACTAAAAGAGAATGCTTAAACTATCACATAAAAAGATGTTCAGCACCATGTACTGGTAGAATATCAAAAGAAGAATATGCAAAACAAATAGAACAAATAATAATGCTCTTAGATGGAAAAATAGAAAATATAATAAGACAAATAGATTTAGATATAAAAAAGGCAGCAGATAATTTAGAATATGAAAAAGCAGCAGAATTAAGAGATAAAAAAAATGCAATAAAACAAATAACAGAAAAACAAAAAGTTTCTAATATATCTGAAAATGATATTGATGTAATAGGAATTGCTAAAAACGAGATATTAGTATGTATAGAAATATTTTTTGTAAGACATAGCAAAATGATTGGAAGAGAGCATTATTTTTTTAGTGATATATCTGAAATGGATGACAAGGAAATAATATCAGGATTTATAAAGCAATATTATGTTGATAAAAATGTTATACCAAGCAAAATCATGATAAGGGAAGAAATAGAAGATTTATTATCTATAGAAAAATGGTTATCAGAAAAGGCAGATAAAAAAGTTATAATAAAAACTCCCAAAAAAGGTGAAAAATTAAAATTTGTTGAAATGGCAGAAAAAAATGCAAAAATAACATTAGAAAACAAAGCAGAAAATGAAGTAAATGTAATTGAAGAAATAAAGGAAATATTAAAATTACCCAATATACCAAGAAAAATAGAAAGTTTTGATATATCAAATATATCACGGAAGTTTTATGGTCGCAGGAATGGCAGTAGTAAAAGATGGTAAAATAGCAAGAAATTTATCAAGAAGATTTAAAATAAAAACAGTATTTAATCAAGATGACCCAAGATGCATTGAAGAAGTTATAGAAAGAAGAATAAAACATTCATTAAATGGTACTGATAATGGGTTTGGAAAATTACCGGATCTTATATTAATAGATGGAGGAATAACTCAAATTAAAGCAAGTAAAGAAGCAATAAGAAAATATAATATAGAAATACCTGTATATGGAATGGTAAAGAATAATAAACATCAAACAAGAGCATTAATAGATGAAACAAGAAAAGAAATAGATATATCTGATAATTTAAAAAATTTCATAACAAATTTACAAGATGAAGTACACAAGGTTGCAATTGAATATCATAGAAAATTAAGAGATAATGAAATAACAAAATCAGAATTAGACAATATAGAAAAAATAGGAGAAAAGAAGAAACAAAAGTTATTAAAATATTTCGGTAGTGTTGATAAAATAAAAAAAGCAGAGATAGAAGAAATTATGAAAGTAGATGGAATTAATAGAAAATTAGCAGAAAATATTAAAAATGCTTTAAATAAGTAGAATATAGAAGAAAAGTTTTTGGAATAAAATTATAACTCTTGAATATAAATATATAAAAATATATTTGGGAGGAAAAGATATGTATACAACAGATAAAATTTTTGGTATAAAGTACAAAGAGTACGAAGATGTACTAGAAATAAATGAGAAAGGATTTATTAAAAATTTAATAAACAAGATGAAAAAACATAAATTTATGACAATAGTAATTTTTTCAACAATAGTTTTTTCAGTAATAAATATAATATTTATATATCAATTTTTTAGTATTCTTGGAAATTTAATATAATTATGAGCATATACTTAAAAAAACTAACTTTAATATAGTGTATCCCTCAAAGCCTGAGGGATATTTTTTTCCAAAAAGAGCAAATAAATTTTAGTATATATATAAACTATATGTGTATATGATTTTGGGCTGTATAGACAATAGCATAAAAAAGTTATATAATAAGAAAAATATTTTAAATTACAAGTTTGTAGACAATAGAAAAATATATGTTCTAGCTCTGTTTGAATTAATTAATTTTGTATAAGAAATATTTAAAAATTTTGAAAGGGATAATTATGGAAATAATAGTTGGAAAATATGCAGGATTTTGTGCAGGAGTTACAAATGCAGTAGTAAAAACAGAAGAAGCATTAAAAGAAAATAGTAAAATTTATTGTTTAGGAGAATTAATACATAATAATCAAGTAATGCAAAAGCTACAAGAACATGGTTTAATTGTAATAGATGATTTAAAAGAAATAAAAGAAAAGAAAAAAATTATAGTAAGAGCACATGGTATACCAAAACAAGTTTATAAACAAGCAGATGAGAACGGTTTAGAGTTAATAGATTTAACATGTCCAAAAGTATTAAATATACATAGAAAAGTAGAAGAATATGTTAATAATGGATATTACATTTTTCTAGTTGGTGAAAAAAAACATCCTGAGATAGTTGGAACATATAGCTTTTGCAGTGAATGTGGGAGCATAATAGAGAAAATGGAATATATTGATGAATCTATAGAGATATTTAAAAATTCAAAATATAAAAAAGTAGTTGTAATATCACAAACTACATTCTCATCTGAAAAATTCGATAAAATAGCTGATGAAATAAGGAAAAAAATTCCTCAAAACATAGAAGTAATTACAGATAAAACTATATGTAATGCAACTGATTTAAGACAAAAAGAAACTAGCAGAATTTCAAAAGAAGTAGATTTAATGATTATAATTGGAGGGAAAAATAGTAGTAATACAAAAAAATTATATGAGATCTCAAAAGAAAATTGTAAAAATGTATTATTAATAGAAACAAAGAAAGAATTGGACAAGGACTATATAAAAAAATTTAATAAAATTGGAATAATGGCAGGAGCTTCTACTCCAAAATGGATAATTGAAGAGGTGAGCAAATGTATATAGCTAAAAATTGGAAAGATTATGAAATATTAGATATGTCAAATGGAGAAAAATTAGAAAGATGGGGAAATATAATATTAATAAGACCAGATCCTCAAATTATATGGAAAGAAAAGCTATTCCCGGAAAAGTGGAAGAAAGCAGATGCAATATATAGGAGAAGTAATGAAGGAGGAGGGCATTGGGAAAGAATAAAAAATATTCCAGATGTTTGGCAGATAAAATATAATAATCTAGTATTTAATTTAAAACCTATGGGATTTAAACACACAGGTATATTTCCAGAACAAGCAATCAATTGGGATTTTGCTATAAATAAAATAAAAAATGAAAAAAGACATATTAAGGTGTTGAATCTTTTTGCATACACAGGAGCAATGACAACAGCATGCTTATCTGCTGGTGCAGAAGTATGTCATGTAGATAGTTCAAAAGGAATGGTAACTTGGGCAAAAGAAAATGTTAAATCATCAGAATTGGAAAAAGAAAAAGTAAGGTATATAGTAGATGATGTTATAAAATTTGTTCAAAGAGAGAAAAAAAGAGAAAACTATTATGATGCAATAATAATGGATCCACCTTCTTATGGAAGAGGAACAAATAAAGAAGTATGGAGATTTGAAGAAAACATATCAGATCTAGTAAAAATGTGTAGTGAAATTTTAAGTGATGATCCTATATTTTTCCTAATTAATTCATATACAACAGGCATTTCTTCAGAAGTATTAGCAAATATTTTGAAAATAAATATAAAAAACAAAGGAAAAATAACAAATGGGGAAATAGGTTTGCCTATGAGTAATTCTAATTTGGTACTACCTTGCGGAATTTATGGAAGATGGGAAAAATAATATGGAAAATTTAAAAGTAATATATGAAGATAATCATATAATTGTTGTAGAAAAACCAGCTAATATTCCTTCACAACAAGATAAAACAAATGACATAGATATGATTACAATTATAAAAAAATATTTAAAAGAAAAATACTCTAAACCAGGAGAAGTTTATTTAGGGCTAATTCATAGGTTAGATAGACCAACAGGTGGAGTAATGTGTTTTGCTAAAACTTCAAAGGCAGCAGCAAGGCTAAGTGAGCAAATAAGAAATAAAGATTTTGAGAAAACTTATTTAGCTATTGCAAATGGAAAATTTGAATCTGAAACAGGTGCGTATGAGGATTATTTACTAAAAATTGAGAGAACAAATACAAGCAAAGTGGTAGAAAAAAATAAAAAAAATGCTAAATATGCAAAATTAGAATATGAAGTTTTAAAATATAATTCTAATACAAACTTATCTGTTATAAAAGTAAAATTAGATACAGGAAGACATCATCAAATAAGGGTACAACTTGCTTCAAGGAATCACAGTATATATGGAGATCAAAAATATGGAAGCAGAGGAAAACAACTAGCGTTATGGGCATATACACTAAAATTAATTCATCCTATAAGTAAAAAAGGAATGATATTTAAATCAATACCTGAACCAGAAAAAAATTTTTCAGAACTAAAAGATATTATGTCTATTTTATAAAAATGCAAAAATACTTTATGAAAAAATTAAATATTATTTATACAAACAAAAAACTATTTTATATAAAATAAATTAAAAAATATGTAGAAAAATATATAAAATTGCCTCATAGAAAAATTATGAGGTTTTTTTATGATAGAAAAAATTTGTAATATTTTAACTAATAAAATAAGAAAAAAGATGCCAGAAATAGACGATGAAAGGGCAGAAGTAATAAATTATGGATTGCAAAATGTAATAGGGGAAATACCTAAAGTGATATTACTTTTTGTAATTGGATTTTTACTTGGAGTTGGGGAATTAACAATACTATCGATGGTAATTATTTTACCTTATAGACTTTTTGCTGGAGGATTTCATCTAAAAACTCATTTAGGATGCATAATATGTACAAATTTAATGTATTGTGGAAATGCTTTAATTAGCAAATATATAATTTTAGAACCAGTATATATAAAATACATTTTAATTGCATTTACTTGGGTATTTGGAATGTGTATGTGTAAGCTATATGCACCAGCAGACACTGAAAATGTACCAATCTTACGAAAAAAAGAAAGAAAAATAAAGAAAATTTTATCATATATAACTTTAAGCATTTATCTTATTATTGCAATATTTGTAAAAAATCCACAAATTTCAAATTTAATAATATTTGGAGTACTAATAGAAACTATTACAATAACAAGATTTGCATATAAATTAACAAATAATAAATATGGATATGAAATATATGAAAAGCAAGAAACAACAAATATAGCATGATATAAGATATTAAGCCGGCAAATATCTTATGTTATATAAAGCATTTTTACAGAAAGGAGATTAGTTATGTTAAAATTATTAACAAAAGTAGCAGAAAAATATGCTAAAGTAACAAATACAGCTTGTTTCTGTTGGGGAATTGTTCACCAACCTAAAATGCCAAGTTCATTAATAAAGAAAGATTAATTTTAAAACTATACCAGTAGATTTTAAATTAACAATATTTCCTTAAGAAAGAAGTTATAATCGACAGTAACTTCTTTCTTTGTATATAAAAAAGTCTTAGATTTTTCTATATAATAAAAGATCCATGTTTATTAAAACATGGATAAAATATTAATTTATAAATTTTTAATTATAATAAATTTCTAATTGTTGTTTAAATAAAACATCATCTTTTGAAGTAAATAAATTTAAATTACGATTTTTCTTAAGTATTTTTCTTACTTCCCATAAACCTAATCCTGTATTATTTGGTTTTGTAGAATAAGATTTTTCGTATATTTTCTCTGTATCTATATTTTTATCTTTATATGTATTTTCTATAATTAATAATTGCCTTGAATGTTTACGATCATTTCTCATAATTAAATTAACAATCCTATCATCACATTCACTTGCAGCCTCTATTGCATTATCCATTAAAATACCTAATATTTTGGTGAATTCATATATTTTCATATTAATAGTATTTAAATCTAAAAATATTTCTAAATTTATTTTTATACCAGATTCATCTGCTCTATGATATTTAGCTGTAAGCAAACTATAAACTGCAGGATTATTTATAACTTCAGGACTTAATGTAGATAAATTATTAATTGTTTGACAATCTGCTAAGAGCTCTGAATAATAGCTTTTTAGTCCATCCATATCATTAGATGAAATAAAACCACCAATTGCAGAAACCATATTACTAAAATCATGTCTGAAACATCTTATACTATCATGCAAAATTGTTAAAGATTTATTATATAATTTTTCGCTTTCTAAATCTCTTGTTGCAATTTCTAATTTTGTAGTTCTAGTCAAACTATATATACTTATAAAGAAATATGCTATTAAGCTTATCATACTTAATAATACAATTAGAAATGGCAAGTTGTCATTATAAAATGTACCAAGATAGAATTGAGCACATATAGATATTAGTGCTAATAGAAAATTCAAAAACAAAAAGATTTTATTAGAAAGGTTCATATTTTCTATTAGTGTAATATTAAATTTAAAGTATGATATCAGCTTGTATAATAAAAAGATTACTAGATAAATAAGTAATGTCATAGATATTCTATATATAGGTATAGTTATTGTGTTAATATAGGAAGTATTAAACACCATTAGATAGATTCTTAAAAAGAAAATTTCTAATGTAGACGTTATTGCTAGAATAATTATTTCTGCAACTAAAGCTTTAAATATGTTTGTCTTAAAGAATAATAATATTAAAGCAAAAACAGACAAAATACATACATATGCACCATATGGTTTAGGTATAAAGTTATTTGCAAGTATTACACAAGAGCTAGAGGCAAGAATATATATAGCTTTTTGATCTCTAGCAGCAGAGATATTTAATATTGTTGTAAAAAATAACATTGTTACTATCATTTCAATAAAAGTAAGTGGTACACTAAAAAGTGTAATTAATCCTTCATTTTGCGTTGTAAGCGCAGTCAAAATCGTTTGTAGAAATTCCATGATTTTTTATAACCTCCATTAAATTTGTTTTATATTTAGGTCCAATATCGCACTTTTCATCATTATTAAATAAAATTGTATTATTAGATGTTTGAATATCTATAATATTATTGATATTGGCAATGTATGATTTATGACATCTTATAAAATTATCTGGGAGAAGTGTTTGAAGTTTCGAGAAAGAACTATATGTCTCATATTGACGATTATTTGTATAAAAAACTACTTTCATACCATCTCTTTTAATAAAATTAATATCTTCTTGATTAACAAAAGTACGGCTTGAGCCTATTTTTATATATTGTTTAGGAGAAGTTTTCATATCATCTATAAGTCTTAATACAGTGTCTTCTAATCTCTCTTTAACAATAGGTTTTGGTAGAAAATCAAAAGTTTTTACTTTGTATGCAATCATAACATATTCTATATGTCCTGTAGTGTAAATAATGTAAACAGATTTATTATTATTTCTTATAAATTGACCGAGCTCTATTCCAGACATAGTAGATTTTAAATCTATGTCTAAAATTAAAACATCAACTTTATTATACTTAATGAAATCAATTACTTCATTTGCAGTTTTAGCTTTTAATGCTACAGTGGCATTGATATTTTTTTCAATGAATATTGATTCTAACATTTTTGATAATTTATTTAATGTAATAACATGGTCATCACATAATACGAAATTTAACATAAAAAAATCACCCCTATATAAAATCTTTATACTCATAGCAAAAATAATATTATTGCAAAAATGTAGTGTTGTCAAGTATAAAATCTAAATTTTGGCAATTTTTTACATGATTTTTGTAGAAATATATAATTTGATTTGTAAAATTATATTTCATATAAATATATATATGCAGAAAAACAAAAAGAACAAAATTATACCTGTCAATTTTTGACTTTTGTTAATATAAAAGAATTAACAATTAATGTTAGAATGTAATAATAAAAAATAAAAATCATAAAATTTAAAATAGAAATTAAACATTTTTATGAAAGGAAAGAATTATGAGAATAAATATTATAAAGGGTAAAAAAATAATGTTATTCATTATAATAATTTTATTTACAATTTCATTATGTACAATTACAAACATAGGAAAAAAAGAATATATCCAAACAAGTGCTAATATTAATTTAAGCAATCAAAAAATAGAGTGGGGGATAAAAAGGGCAAAAGAACACAAACAACCAGATTTGGGAATAAAAAATATGGAGTTATTAAATAAATATGAAGGAATAGCATTAGGAAATAATGAAGACAAAACAGTATATTTAACATTTGATGAAGGATATGAAGCAGGTTACACAAAACAAATATTAGAAACATTAAGAAATAATCAAGTAACAGCAACATTTTTTATAACAGCACATTATTTAAATTCACAACCAGAGCTAGTTAAGCAAATGATAGAAGAGGGACATATTGTTGGAAATCATACAGTTAATCATTATAGTATGCCTGAAATAGGAAACGAAAAACTAGAAAAAGAAGTAATGAATCTGCATACAGCTTTGTTTGAAAAAACAGGATATGAGATGAAATATATAAGACCACCTAAAGGTGAGATTAGTGAAAGAACTTTATCACTTTGCCAAAAGCTAGGCTATACAACGGTGATGTGGTCATTTGCTTATGATGATTGGGATGAAAATAATCAAAAAGGGGAAGAATATGCTAAAAAGAAAATTTTAGATAATATACATCCAGGAGCTGTAATTTTATTACATGGGAACTCGAAGGATAATGCAAATGTATTAGATTATTGCATAAAAGAAATAAAAAGTATGGGATACGAAATAAAAAGCTTAGATGAGTTTAAATAATTTTGTAATTAAATGCTCTATTTTAATTTAACGTGAATTGACATAAAAAGATAAAAAATGTATAATGAAAAAAATTAAAAAGGGGGCAAAAATGAAGGTAACTTTTTATTCGAATTTTTTAACACATCATCAATTACCATTTTGTATGGAAATGGTTTCAAAATATGGAAATGATTTTAAGTTTGTAGCAACTATAAAAATAACAGAAGAAAGATTAAAACTTGGATTTAAAAATCTAGATGATAAATATGATTTTGTAGTAAAAGCATATGAAAGTAAAGAAGAATATGATAAAGCATTAAAACTTGCAGTAGAAAGTGACATTGTAATAATGGGGTCAACATCAGACAAATATATAGAGGAGAGATTAAAACAAGATAAACTTACATTTAGATATAGAGCAAGAGTATTTTCGAATGGAATAATGACAATATTTGATAAAGAAAAGATGAAACTGTTATATGAAAGGCACATAAAGTATAGAAAAAACAAAAACCTATATATGTTATGTGCAAATGCATATGGAGCAAACGACTTTTATAAATTAGGCCTTTATAAAAATAAAATATATAAATGGGGATATTTCCCAGAAACAAAAGAATATAATTTGGAACAACTAATAAAAAACAAAGAAAAGAGCAAACCTATTAATATTGTATGGGTAGCAAGATTTATTAAATGGAAGCACCCAGAAAAAATGATTAAACTTGCTAAAAAGCTAGTAAAAGATGGACTAGAATTTAAAATTACAATGATAGGTACAGGGATAATGTATGAGAAAATAAAGGAAGAAATCCACAAGAATAATCTAGAAAATTATGTAGAATTAACAGGAGCAGTTGAAAGTGACAAAGTAAGAGATTATATGGAAAAAGCAAATATATTTATATTAACAAGTGGAAAGCAAGAAGGCTGGGGCGCTGTACTAAATGAAGCAATGAATAGTGCATGTGCTGTAATAACAGATATTAATGTTGGAGCAGCCCCATTTTTAATAAATGATTCAGAAAATGGACTATTGTATAAAAATTTTGAAGAATTATATATGTACACAAAAAATTTAATTGAAGATAATAAATTAAGAAAAAAATTATATGAAAATGCATATAAAACAATACTAGAAACATGGAATAGCAAAAATGCAACAAATAACCTAATAAATTTATTTGAAAGTATAAAAGATGGACAAGAATACAAGATAAAAGATGGACCAGCAAGTAAAGCAACACCAATAAAAAAATAAGGAGAAAATGAAAAAATGAGATTTAGTATAATAATACCAGCATATAATATACAAGAATATATAGGAAGAAGCATAAAAAGTGTTTTAGCACAAACATTCAAATCATATGAAGTAATAGTTATAAATGACTGTTCTACAGATAAAACATTAGAAAAAATAAATGAATTTAATAACATAATTGTTATAAATCATGAGGAAAATAAATGCCTTGGAGGCGCCAGAAACTCACGGGTTAAGGGTTGCTAAGGGAGAATATATAATTTTTTTAGATGGAGATGATTATTTAAATAATGAAAATGTTTTAGAAAAACTTGACAATGTAATATCTTTAAAAAAACCAGATGTTATATATATGGGGTTTGAAATAAGTGGAAACAGAGAAGAAATTGTAATACCGACCAAAGAAACATGTGATAGATCATATAAAGCATCTAAAGATCCATATCCTAATGTATGGAGCAAGTGCTGGAATAGAGAATTTTTATTAAAAAATAATTTGTTTTTTCCAGAAAACAGATTTTATGAAGATGTATTATTCATATATAATTCTATAATGAAAGTACAAAGTTATGAAATTGCTGCTTTTCCAGTGCATACATATATAAGTGGAAGACAAAATAGTATTACCACATCTTTAAGTTATAAAAATATATATGATACAATAGAAAATATTAAAGATATGATAGAAATAAATAAAAAGGAACCAACAGAAGAGATAAAAAGAAAAATACAAAAAGAGATAGAAATGTGTAAAAAAAGACTAGAAGATATAGCTAAATCTAATAATTAATGTGTAATAAAAAAAAGATGAGTTAATATAATATATTAACTTATCTTTTTTTATGTGATTTTTTCAATGTGCATATGAAAAATAAGTTTATTTTCAAAAAATAAATTTAAAAGAACGAGGTTAAAAGATGGAAAAGAAACAAAAAATAAAAAATTTTTTGGAAATGCCAAAAGAAATTATAAGTAATATTCCTAAAATAACTATAGTAGGTTCTAATGAAATGCTAATAGAAAATTATAAAGGAATTCTAGAGTACGAGGAGTTTTTTGTAAGAGTTAATACTTATATTGGAATAATAAATGTAAATGGACTGAATTTGAACTTAAATCAAATAACAGAAGATGACATTATAATAACAGGGAAAATAGATAGTATAGATATAGAGGAGGACAAATGATAATAAAGGTAATATTAGGATATATACTCGGATATGTAAAAATTTCTATAGAAGGTTACTTTGTTGAAAGATTTATAAATATATGTGTAAACCAAAACATATTATTATGGAACATAAAAAGAAAAAATAAAGCTATATTGATTGCCAATATAAGTATAATTGATTTTAAAAAAGTAAGAAAAATAAATAAAAAAACAAAATGCAAAATTAATATTTTAGCTAAACAAGGGTTACCATTTCTGTTTAATAAATATAAAAAAAGAAAAGTATTTGTAGTACTTATGGGTATTGTTATTGTTAGTATAATAGTAACATCAAATTATGTATGGAATATAGAAATAAAAGGAGTAGAAGATGATTTAAAAATTGAGATGGAACAGATTTTGAAAGAAACAGGATTAGAAATTGGAAAATTAAAAAGCAAAATTGACACAAAAAAAATCATAAATGAAATAAGATTGAAACGAGATGATATTGCTTGGATAGGTATAGAGCTAGAAGGAACGAATGCAATAGTGGAAATAGTAAAAGCAAGCCCAAAACCAGAGATTGTAAAAGAAGATGAATACTGCAATATAGTTTCAAATAAATCTGGAATAATAACTAAAATAAATGTGCAAAATGGTACTGCAATTGTAAAAGAAGGAGACCTAGTAAAAGAAGGAACAATATTAGTTGGAGGATATTTAGAAGGTAAGTATACTGGAACAAGATATGTGCATGCCAAAGCAGATATTGAAGCAAAAGTATGGTATAGTAAAAGTGAAACTGTAAATCTTAAACAGGAGGTGAAAGAACGCACTGGAGAAACAGAAAATAAATATGGAATAAGAATAAATAATTTTGAAATAAATTTTTATAAAACCCTTTCAAAATTCAAAAATTATGATACAATAGTAACAGATAAAAAAATAATGTTGTTTTCTAATTTTTATTTACCAATTGAAGTTATTAAGACTACAAACTATGAAACAAAAATTGAAGAAGTAGAATATTCAGTAGAAGAATTAAAAGAAATAACAATAGAAAAATTAGAAAAAGAAATAGAGGATGACATAGAAAACAAAGAAAATATATTGAACAAACAAGTGAATTTCTATGAAAAACAAGACAGCATAAATGTTGAAGTTATATATGAAGTCTTAGAAAACATAGGAACAGAAGAAAAAATTGTTTTTTGAAAGGAAAGTGAACATATGGAAGAAAGAAGTTTGAGAGTTTTACCATCAGAAAAAACTTTTTTTACAAAAATAACTAGTACAATAAGTAAATTGCTAGTACCAACTAAAGTTGGAATAAACGGAATTATGATAACTATGAAAAGAAGCAGTTTATTAAAAGCATATGAAAACTACAAAGAAGCTGAAAACTCAGGTACTAGTGAAAAAATGGATGTAATTATAAATAGATACGAAGAAGCATATTCATTATATTTAGAGTCAATAGATAAGTATATTATGGATTCAGTTTATAAAAAAGTAAAAAATGGAGTAGCAAGTAATTTTGAGAAAGAAGCTTTATCAAAATACTATACAATAACACAATTAAAGGAAACAGAATATTTAGAATATAAACATAAGAAACAAAAATATTTGCTAGAATTAGATTATGAAACAATTTCAGAATCAAATAAAGAGAAAGTCTTAAATAAATATTTACCATTTTATATAGAAAAACAAGATTATTTATATAAAGGAATATTAAAAAATTATTCTATACAACTTGCTGATAATTTAAGTAGCAAGCTTCAAAGTAAAGATGAGATCTATAATAAGATATTTGATATAATTGAAGAATATGTAAATAATATTTTACCACTTAAAAAAGATATATCAAATAAAAACTTAGAAAAAGAAAAAAATGAATATGAGCAATATGCAGTTGGTAAATTGGACGAAAAAGATATAATAGAAAAAAACAGAATTCTATTAGGAATAAGTAGGGAGATATTTACACATAGTTTACCACTTATTGCAGCAGAACAATGTTATGTAAGACTACTAAAACAGACAAGAAATTTAATTGTAAATGGCTTAAAGAGTAAACAAGAAAAAACATATAAAATGCTTATAAAAATAATTGAAGATTATAATGTGAAATTATTATCTACAAAGGTATATTGGGACAAGCCAGAAAAAAGAGATGATTATAAAAAGTTCTGGAATAAATATAAAAATATAAAAAATGATAAGGAAAAAGAAATTTTATTTATAAAATATGATTTAATTGCATTAAATAGAAGTAAAAAAGATTATTCAAAAATAATAAAAATGTATAAAGAAAAATTGGTTAAAGCTGGAGCTATGAAAGAATTTAAAAATTCTTGTAAAACCATTCAAGGAAAGTATACAGGAAGTGTGATAAAAAACAAATGTATGAAATAGAATATATTGATATAGAAAAAAACAAAGAATATGAAGATATTATAAGAGAAACAATAAAAAAATGTTTTGAAAATGAAAAAATAGAAAATTCAAAATTATATATTTGTATAACAATAACAAATAATGAAAACATACAAAAAATGAACAAAAAATATAGAAATATAGATAAAAAAACAGATGTCTTATCTTTTCCAATGTTTGAAAAAGAAGAAATACCAAAAGCAGTTGAATCACAAAATGAAGATATTTTAGGGGATATAGTTATATCAATACCACAAGTTATTTTACAAGCAGAAGAATATGGTCATAGCATAAAACGAGAACTAGCATACATGATAGTTCACGGCTTTTATCACTTGATGGGATATGATCACATAGAAGAGGAAGATAAAAACAAAATGCGCAAAAAGGAAGAAGAGGTATTAGGAACAATTGCACAAAGAAAGTAATAAAATAGGAAGGAAAAACAAAAATATAAATGGGGAAAATACGAAATGCTAATTTTAGGGAGGCATTAAAAAATGCAATTAAGGGTTTAATATATGGCATAAAAACTCAAAGAAATATGAAAATACAATTGATAATAACTATACTAGTTATTATAGTTGCAATAATATTTAAGGTGTCAAAAATAGAGTTGTTGTTTTTAGTATTGTCTATATTTATAGTATTAGTTGCTGAAATGATAAATACATCTATAGAAGAAGTTGTTAACTTATATACAGAAAAATTTCATGATAAAGCAAAATTTGCAAAAGATATAGCTGCTGGAGCAGTTTTGCTCGCTTCAATTAATTCAATAATTGTTGCAATAATAATATTTTATGATAAAATTCTTTAAAAGGAGAGGAATATGTCAACAAGATCATATCGGAAATGAAAAAAAATCTAAAGGAACATTAATATTGTTCATCATACTTATTATATTAATAATTGTTATTGGTGGACTTCTAGCATTAAAGATAATTGAAAGAAATAATACTTTGCCAGTACAAACAATAGATGAAACTTCAAAACAAGAAGAGGTTGAAATTGTAGAACCACAGGTTCAAATATATAGTGGAACAGATAGACCAATTGCTGTTATGATAGATAATAATAAAAATGCATGGCCACAAGCAGGTTTAAATGATGCATATATTGTATATGAGATAGTAGTAGAAGGGGCAGAAACAAGACTAATGGCATTATTTAAAGGAAAAGACCTAGAGAGAATAGGTCCAATAAGGAGTTCAAGGCACTATTTCTTAGATTATGCTTTAGAAAATGATGCAATTTATGTACATTATGGTTGGAGTCCACAAGCAGAATCTGATATATCAAAATATGATGTTGATAATATAAATGGATTAGTTCAAAGTTCATCAGATTTTTGGAGAGATAAGGAAAAATATCAGCCACATAATGCGGTAACAGCCACAGCTAACATATTGAAAATAGCAGAAAGATATGAATATAGACTTACATCAGAAGAAGAAAGTGTATTAAATTATGTAACTGACGAAGTCGAATTAGAAGATGGAATTATTGCAACAAATGTGTACATACCTACAACTTCATATGTGAAAGCAACATATCAGTATAATCCAGAAACTAAAAGATATACAAGATATGAAAGAGGAGAAAAAGCAACAGATTGGAATACAGAAGAAGAGATAACTACAAAAAATATAATAATAACATTTGCAGATAATTATACATTACAAGATGCTGAGAATAAAGGAAGACAGGGCTTGAATAATGTAGGTCAAAAAGATGGATATTATATAACAAATGGGAAAGCAATAAAAATAATATGTGATAAACCAAGTAGAACTGAAAAAACTGTTTATAAGGATTTGCAGGGAAATGAAATAGAAGTAAATGATGGAAACACATTTATACAAATATGTCCAACTAATACAGAAGTAACTTTTGAATAAAAAAATGGGCTGATAGGAATTTTTTATGTCAGCCTATTATTATTGTATATGGAAAATTATAGGAGGAAAGAAGTGGAAAAATTCAAATCAGGTTTTGTAGCCATAATTGGAAAAACAAATGTAGGAAAATCAACATTAATAAATTGTTTAGCTAATGAAAAAATAGCAATAACAACAAGTAAACCACAGACGACTAGGACAGAAATAAAAGCAATAATAAATAGAGAAAATTCACAAATTATATTTATAGATACTCCGGGAATACACAAGCCAAAGAACAAATTAGGAAAGTTTATGATTGAAACAGCTATAAATTCTATACAAGAAGCTGATATTGTGCTATTCATAGTTGATGCAAAACAACATGAAATAAATGAAGAAAATAGATTATTGCTTGATAAATTGAAGGAAAAGAAACGAAAAGTAATTCTTGTTATAAATAAAATTGATCTAGTAAAAAAAGAAAGTTTATTAAAAGAAATTGAAAATTATAGAAAAGAATATGAATTTAGTGCTGTAATACTACTTTCAGCATTAAAGGGAGAAGGAAAAGAAGAATTATTATCTGAAATAGAAAAAGAATTACCAGAAGGACCAGCATATTATGATAAAGAAGAATATACAACACAAACTACAAGGGAGATAATAGAGGAAATAATAAGAGAAAAGGCTTTGAAGCTACTAAGTCAAGAGATTCCTCATGGAATATATGTAGAAGTTAGTAAAATGAAAAAAAGGAAAACATCAAAAGGAGAAAAAATTTTTGATGTCGAAGCTGTAATATATTGCACAAAAAAATCTCATAAAGGAATAATAATTGGAAAAGATGGAGCTATGCTAAAGAAGATTGGCTCATATTCAAGAGAAAATGTAGAAAAGATGTTAAAAGAGAAGGTTAATTTAAAACTTTGGGTAAAGGTACAAGAAAATTGGGTAGACAATTCTAATATACTTAAAAAGTTTAAAAACACACAAAATTAAAAAGTCAAGTAAAAAAAGATGTAAAAAAACAAAAATAAAATTACAAAAGATAACAAAATTCTTTATACAAGCGTGATAAAATTAATTAAAAATATGTATTAAAAATAGGAGTTGAGGGAAAATAAATTTAAGATAAATTTATCAATAACAATTTTAGAGGTGATACGCTTATGATAAGGAATTTAGCATGGAATACTTTTAAGAATACTGGGAATATAAATACTTTTCTAGAACTATTAGAGGTAGAAAACATAGAGAAAGATATAAAGGTGAAGCCAGATGGGAATGCAGAAAATAAAAGGAATAGTAATTGCTGAAAAATATATGAATGATTCTGACAAAATACTAACAATATTAACACCAAATTTGCGGAAAAATTGAATGTGCAGCAAAAGGAGCAAGAAGAACAAAAAGTTCTCTTTTAGCTGGAACACAATTTTTGTGTTTTGGTGAATATATGATATATAAGGGAAGCAATTTATATAATATGAGTTCATGTGAAACTATAGAATTATTTTACAATATAAGGACTGACTTAGATAAATTAAATATAGCATCTGAAATAACCAAAATAATAAATGATGTAACTAATGAAAACCAAAATAGTTATAAAATATTAAGATTATATTTAAATACTTTATATATTATTTCTGAAAAAGAAAAAAATTTAAAATTAGTATTAGCTACATTTAAACTGAAACTTATTTCAATACTTGGGTTTATGCCAGAAATAAAAAAGTGTACAGAATGTAAATCAGAAGAAAATTTAAGATATTTTAGTTTGAAGTCAAATGGCTTTAAATGTGAAACATGTGGAGCAGTAGATAAAAGTTCCATAAAAATGCAAAATGGTACAAAAGATGCAATTAGATATACAATATTATCTCCAATTGAAAAATTATATTCATTTAATATACCAGAAGAAATTATAAGAGAACTAGATTTAATATCCAAATTATATTTCAATGAGAAAATAGAAAACTAAAATCTACATCTTTTAAAACTGAATTTTAAAATAATAATTAAGGCTTAACTAAAAAATAGTTAAAAGTACTTGCATTTAAGTACTTTTTTTGGTAAAATATAAAAGTTAAAAAATGCACACAAAAGTTAGTTTAAAAAGAGTGCTTAAATTACAAGGTTTAAGTGTTTTTAAATGATAACCTTTTGTGGAGGTAAAAACTAAATTTAAGGAGGAAATTAAAATGGCAGTAGTAGCTATGAAACAATTACTAGAAGCAGGTGTACATTTTGGTCACCAAACAAGAAGATGGAATCCTAAAATGGCTGAATACATATTTCAAGCTAGAAATGGAATCCATATTATTGATTTACAAAAGACATCAAAAAAATTAGATGAGGCATACAAATTTATAAAAGAACAAGCAGAAGCAGATAAGGACATATTATTTGTTGGAACAAAAAAACAAGCACAAGAATGTATGAAAGAGGCAGCAATTAAATGTAATATGTATTATATTGATCAAAGATGGCTTGGAGGAATGTTAACAAATTTTGGAACAATTCAAAAAAGAATAAATAGACTTAAAAGCTTAGAAATGATGGAGACAGATGGAACATTTGAAAAGTTACCTAAAAAAGAAGTTATAAAATTAAAAGCAGAAAAGGAAAAACTTGAAAAAAACCTTGGTGGTATAAAAGAAATGACAAAATTACCAGGTGTATTATTTATTGTTGATCCTAATAAAGAAAGAATTGCAATATTAGAAGCTAAAAAATTAAACATACCAGTTGTAGGTCTTGTTGACACAAACTGTAGCCCAGAAGGTATTGATTATGTAATTCCTGGTAATGATGATGCAATACGTGCTGTAAAATTAATAGCAGATGTAATTGCAAATGCAGTTATAGAAGGTAAACAAGGAGAAGTTATTCAGCCAGTTGTAGAAGAACAAGAAGATGTAGCAGAAAAAGAAAATAATGAAGAAAGTCCAAGTATGGAAGAAGTTGTAGCAGAAGAAACTGAAACTGTTAAAGAATAATTTTAAATTATGCATATATATGCAAATTAGAATAGGAGGAAAAAATATGATTACAGCAGAGCTTGTAAAAGAATTAAGAGAAAAAACAGGTGCAGGAATGATGGACTGCAAAAAAGTTTTAACAGAAACTGATGGAGATATGGAAAAGGCTGCAGAATTATTAAGAGAAAGAGGAATTGCAAAAGCAGCAAAAAAATCAGATAGAATAGCAGCAGAAGGATTAGTTGCAGCATATGTTTCAGAAGATAAAAAAATTGGAGCTGTAGTAGAAGTAAATTCTGAAACAGATTTTGTAGCAAAAAATGAAGATTTTAGAAGTTTTGTAAAAGACTTAGTTGAACAAGTTGCAAAAGAAAATCCAAAAGATATGGAAGAACTATTAAACCAAAAGTCAATTAAAGATTCTTCTAAAACAATAAAAGAAATATTAACAGATAAAATTGCTACAATTGGTGAAAACATGACAATAAGAAGATTTGAAAGATTTGAGACAACAGGACTAATAGAAAGCTATATACATGGAGATGGAAAAATAGCAGTTTTAGTTGAACTTGCAAAAGGTGATACAGAAGTTGCAAAAGATATATGTATGCAAATTGCAGCAGCAAGACCAGAATATTTGAATAGAGAATCTGTACCACAAGAAAAAGTTGCAAAAGAAATGGAAATACTAAAAGCACAAGCAATGAATGAAGGAAAACCAGAACAAATTGCAGAAAAAATAGTACAAGGAAGAATTGGAAAATTTTATTCAGAAATTTGTTTATTAGAACAGCCTTTTGTAAAAGACCCAGATATAAATGTACAAAAATTAATTTCACAAAAAAATGCTGAACTTGTAAGATTTGTAAGATATGAAAAAGGTGAAGGCCTAGAGAAGAAAGAAGAGAATTTTGCAGAAGAAGTAGCAAAACAAATTAAATAATAGTAAAAACAGGAGGGAAACGCCAAACTTAAGGTTCTTAAGTTTGGCGTTTTATAAAATAAATGGATGGAATTTTAATTATAAATAAGGAAAAAGGATATTCTTCACATGATGTAGTTTATAAGGTAAGAAAAATATTAAATGAAAAAAAAGTTGGACATGCTGGAACATTAGATCCAAATGCAACAGGTGTTTTAGTGATTCTAATTGGAAAAGGAACAAGACTTTCTAAATATTTAATAGAACATGATAAAACATATATTGCAACAATAAAGCTTGGCGAAAAAAGAACTACTAAAGATGAAGAAGGAGAGATACTAAATAAAAAAAACATTAATAAGTATACTTTACAAAAAGAAAATGTAGAAAAAGTTCTACAGTCTTTTGTTGGGGAACAAATGCAAATTCCACCAATATATTCTGCAATAAAAGTAAATGGTAAAAAATTGTATGAATATGCATTGAATAATGAAAGTGTAGAAATTAAACCTAGAAAAATTATAATATATGATATTGAATTATTAAATATAGCAGATGAAGAAATTAAATTTAAAGTAAAGTGTTCAAAAGGTACCTATATAAGAGCACTTTGTGAAGATATAGCAGAAAAGCTAGACAATTTAGGATATATGAAAGAATTAGAAAGAACAAAGTTGGACATATTTGATATAGAAAAGTCATTTAAGTTAGAAGAACTGGAAAAAAATAAAAATGATTGTAAATTTATAGAAGAACATCTAATAAAAATAGAAGATGTGTTTAAGCGAAATAAAAGCATAATACTAGATGAGCAAAATTTAAACAAGTTTTTAAATGGAGTAAAATTAAATATAAAAAAAGAAGATGGGATATATAAAATATATAGTGAAAAGAATAAATTTATAGGAATTGGAATATTAAATAGTAACTTTTTGAAAAGAGATTTAATTATTTAATGTTAGGTTTAAAAAATATGATTTTGAAATAAATATATTATATAAATTTAAAAAAATAAAAACTTTTGTTTGACTTTTTATATTATTTATGATAGTATTATAAAAAACATATGAGGAGTGATAATAAAATGAAGAAAAAAGATCCTAATGCAATAAATAAGAGAGAAAAAGCAATAATAAAATTTATAGAAAAACAAACAAAAGAAAATGGATATCCACCATCAGTAAGAGAAATAGGAAAAGCAGTAGGATTGAAGTCAACAGCTACCGTACATGGATATTTAGCAAAATTAGCACAAAAAGGATATATACAAAAGGAAAATCAGAAAGGAAGGACATTAAGGTTATTAAAAGGTGGTGCTGAAGAAAAAACTGAAAAGCCATTTTATGGTGGCAAAGAAATGGTTGAAGTACCAGTAATAGGAAAAATAACAGCTGGAGAGCCAATACTTGCTGTAGAAAATGTAACAGATACATTTCCTATTCCAATAGATTTTGTAGGTAATAGTGAAAGCTTTATGCTAACAGTTAGAGGAGAAAGCATGATAGAAGCTCGGAATATTAGATGGAGATTATATATTAGTAAAAAAACAATCAACGGCAAATAATGGAGAGATAGTAGTTGCATTAATTGGAGATGAAGCTACAGTAAAAACATTTTATAAAGAAAAGGATCACATAAGATTACAGCCAGAAAACTCTACAATGAGTCCAATTATTGTTCCAAATTGCGAAATTCTTGGCAAAGTTTCAGGTGTATTTAGAAAAATATAATAAATAAGAGTTATAACTTGTTAATCTTTTGTTAATACTATTTATAGAACCAATAGAAAGGATGATTTTAACATGCAAAAAGAAAATGGTAATGGAACAGAAGATGATTTAACAGAAGATGTAACAAAATATGGAGAATATGTTTGTTCTCAGTTTCATTGGCTACCGATAGAAAAGCAGAAAAGAAGAGCTGGAAAGATGGAAAACATATCAAAAAAGGAAGAAAATAGAAGATAAATATATAAAAAGCAAAAGTAAAACCAGATAAATCACAAATATAATAAAAAACATTCAAATATGGAATTTGAATGTTTTTAAATTTGTAGTATACTATTAATATTGAAAGTCAAAGAAAGTCAAAGTCAAAAAAGAGGTGAAAAACTATGATAATGTCAGATATTATCGAACAGTTTATAAAAGAATTATTTAAAGATGACGAGGATTTTATAGAAATACAAAGAAATGATTTAGCAGAACATTTTAATTGTGTACCATCTCAAATAAATTATGTGATTTCAACAAGATTTACTCCAAACCAAGGGTATTATGTTGAAAGTAAAAGAGGAGGTGGAGGAAATATTAAAATAAAAAAAATTAATATTTCTAAAAGCAATTATTTAATGCATATAATAAAAAATATGAAAGAAAAATTAACTGCAAGTGAAGTAAACATTTTTATAAATAATTTTTTAGAAACTGAAATTATCTCTGAAAAAGAAGCTAGACTTTTAAAAGTAGCAACAAGTGATAATGTACTTCAAATAAAAGATGCTCAAAAAGATAAAATAAGAGCAAATATCTTTAAGAATATGTTATTAAATTTAATATAAAGGAGTTGATTTTTATGTTATGTCAAAACTGTAATGAAAATGAAGCAAATATTAAATATACACAAATAATTAATGGCGAAAAAAGGGAGATGATTCTTTGTGAAAACTGTGCTAAGAAATTAGGAATTGATTCAATAAGTTTTGATATGCCAATCAATTTTTCAAATTTCTTTGGAGGATTTGGAAATTTAATAGGAGATTATGAAACAGAATTTATGCCAAAATTAATTTCAAATCAGAGTTCAAAATGTAAAACATGTGGATTAACATATGATGAATTTGTACAAACAGGAAAATTTGGATGTAAGGATTGCTATGAAACATTCCAAAACAGATTAGATCCTATATTAAAAACATTACATGGTGAAACAAAATATATAGGAAGAAAATCAAATGTTCAAAACAAAAAAGTAAAAACTAAAATAGAAAATCAGCAAAGTGAAAAAGAAGATAAAATAAATGAGCTAAAAGCAAAACTTAAAGTTTTAATAAAAGAAGAAAAATATGAAGAAGCTGCAAAAGTAAGAGATCAAATAAAAGAATTAGAGTAGGGGAGGAGAAAATCTTATGTTAAATTGGTATTTACAAAGTGGAAAGGATTCAGATGTAGTTTTGAGCACAAGAATAAGGATTGCAAGAAATATAGCAGATATTCCGTTTGTTTCAAAGTGTACAAAAAATGATTTCCTAAATGTGCTAAATAGAGTTCAAGATATTGCTCCAAGTATTGGATATGGGTTAAAGTTTTTAAAATTATCAGATATGGATGAAATTACAAAATTAAGTCTAATAGAAAAACATTTAATAAGTCCTGAATTTGCAATAGATAAAAATAATGTTGAAGCAATATTAATAAATGAAGAAGAAAACATATGTATAATGATAAATGAAGAAGACCATTTAAGGATACAAGTGCTAGCTAGTGGACTTGATATAGAAAATGCATTAAATTTAGCTATAGAAATAGATAAAAAATTAGAGACTTTATTAAACTATGCTTATAGTGATAAATATGGATTTTTAACTGCATGTCCAACTAATGTAGGAACAGGTATGAGAATATCAACAATGGTACAATTAACAGCACTTACATTAACAGGAAATATAAGAAAGGTGTTAGAAGTTGTAAACAGTTTTGGCATGAATATTAGAGGAATATATGGAGAAGGAAGCGAATCACAGGGAAATATATATCAAGTTTCTAACAAGCAATCCTTGGGAATCTCAGAACAGGAGATTGCAAATAATTTAAAAGTTATTACAGAAAAAATAATAGAACAAGAAAAGTTAGCAAGAAAATATTTATGCAAAGAAGAAGTAGAATTAGAAGATAGAGTATATAGAGCATATGGTATTTTAGTAAATTGCAAAAAAATATCAGCAGATGAATGCAGAAAGTTATTATCAGATGTAAAGCTTGGAACTGACTTAGGAATAATACAAGAGTTAAATGATTTAAAAGTAAACAAATTAAACTTATATACAAAACCGGCTAATTTGCAAAAATATGTAGGGAAAAAATTGGATTCGTATGAGAGAGATTTAAAACGTGCTGAAGTAATAAAACAAATAATAAAAGAATAGGAGTGATTAGTTATGACTTATAAATTTACAAATTCAAGTGAAAATGCAATACAAATTGCAAATGAATTAGCAATTGAATTAGGACATAATTATGTTGGAACAGAACATTTGCTATATGGAATTGCAAAAGAAGAGATGGGAGTAGCAAGCAAAGTACTAGAACATCAAGATGTAACACCAGAATTAATACTAGAAAAAATAGAAGAACTAATAGGGCAAGAAGATGGAGAACAAATTGATGAAACAATAGGGTTTACACCAAGAACAAAAAGAGTAATAGAAAATGCTTTTAGAGAAGCTAGAAGATTAGGATCAGATTATATTGGAACAGAACATTTATTAATAGGAATTATGAGAGAAGGAGATAGTGTAGCAGTAAGAATTTTACTAGATTTAGGAGTAAACCCACAAAAACTTTATAATGAAATTATAAAAGTATTAAATGAGTATGAAAGTGAAGAAAAACAAGAAAAAAGAGGAGACACTAGAAGTGAGACAAGCTATAATTCAACACCAACATTAAATCAGTTTGGTAGTGACTTAACTAAAGTAGCAAAAGAGGGAAAACTAGATCCGGTAATTGGTAGAAAAACAGAGATAGAAAGAGTTATTCAAATACTTTCAAGAAGAACAAAAAATAATCCATGTTTAATTGGTGAGCCTGGTGTTGGAAAGACAGCAATAGTTGAAGGATTAGCTCAAAAAATAGTATTAGGTGATGTACCTGAAAATTTAAAAAATAAGAGAGTTGTAACACTAGATATTTCATCTATGGTAGCTGGATCTAAATATAGAGGAGATTTCGAAGAAAGAATAAAAAAATCATTAAATGAAGTGAAAAAGGCTGGAGATGTAATATTATTTATAGATGAAATACACACTATAGTAGGGGCTGGATCAGCAGAAGGTGCTATTGATGCAGCAAATATTTTAAAACCATTACTAGCAAGAGGGGATATACAATTAATAGGTGCAACAACATTAAATGAGTATAGAAAATACATTGAAAAAGATAGTGCACTAGAGAGAAGATTTCAACCTATTAATGTTGATGAGCCAAGTGCTGAAGACACAATCTTAATACTTAAAGGATTAAGAGACAAGTATGAAGCACACCATAATGTAAAGATAACAGATGAAGCAATAAAAGCTGCAACAGAATTATCTGTTAGATATATTAATGATAGATTTTTACCAGATAAAGCAATAGATTTAATAGATGAGGCATCTTCTAGAGTGAGATTAAAAACAATTACAGAACCTGATAGTATAAAAAAGCTAGAAACAGAATTAGAAAATGTATCAAAGGAAAAAGAAGAAGCAATAAAAGTTCAAGATTTTGAAAAAGCTGCAACTATGCGTGATAAAGAACATGAGAAAAGAGAAAAGTTAGAAAAAGAAAAAGAAAAATGGAAAAACAAAAATAATAAAAATGTTATAAATATTACAGATGAGGATATAGCTGAAGTTGTGGCTAGCTGGACAAAAATACCTGTACAAAAAATTACTGAAACAGAGAATGAAAAACTAAAATCTCTAGAAGAAAATTTGCACAAACGTGTTGTGGGACAAGACGAAGCGGTCTTAGCTGTAAGCAAAGCAATAAAAAGAGGAAGAGTAGGATTAAAAGATCCAAAAAGACCAATAGGTTCATTCTTGTTTCTAGGACCTACAGGAGTAGGAAAGACAGAGCTATCAAAAGCAATTTCTGAAAGCTTATTCGGAGATGAAAATGCAATGGTGAGAATTGATATGTCTGAGTACATGGAGCCACATTCAATTTCAAAACTAATTGGTTCACCTCCAGGATATGTAGGATTTGATGAAGCAGGTCAGCTAACAGAAAAAATAAGGAGAAAGCCATATTCAGTAGTTCTATTTGATGAAATAGAAAAAGCACATCCAGATGTAATGAATATGTTACTTCAAATATTAGAAGATGGAAGACTAACAGATTCACAAGGTAGAACAGTAAGTTTTAAGAATTGTATAATTATCATGACTTCAAATGTTGGAGCAAGAATAATAGCTGAGAAGAAGTCATTAGGATTTAATCAATCTGATGCAAATGAAGAAAAACAAGAATATGAGAGAGTTAAAAAAGACGTTATGACAGAAGTAAAAAAAGAATTCAGACCAGAATTTATAAATCGTATTGATGAAATAATAGTTTTCCATAAATTAAGTTCTAATGAAATAAAAGAAATTATTAATATAATGTTAAAAGAAGTTGAGAAAAGACTAAAAGAGCAAAATATTAAATTGGAAATTGATGAACCAGTTAAAGAATTGATAGCAAAAAAAGGAATAGACACAACATATGGTGCAAGACCATTGAGAAGAGCTATACAAAATATGATTGAAGATAAAATAGCAGAAGCAATATTAGATGGAAAATTAAAATCAGGAAGTACTGCTAAAATAAAGGTTAAAAATGACGAAATCGAAGTATTATAAGAGTATAGGTTAAAAAATGAAACTACTAAAAAGTTTAGTAGTTTCATTTTACTTATGAACCGTTTGAGGTTGAATCTAAACATATTAAACAATTCTAAAAACAAGTAAACATAAAAATACATAGGCATATCTATAAATTTTTTGTAATTTGTAATTATGTTTATAATATTCCTTAGTTTCAATAAATGTTGAGTATTTATCAGCTAAAGTGACAATAAAACTTTCTTTATATTTTGGTAAACTTAAAGTAAGTGGCCACATATGTTTTAAAATTATATCTTTTTCTTTTTCATTTAAATCAAATAATTTTTTAGAGTTCTCAAGAGCAATTTTAGGATGTTTATAACCATGGAATCTTGGGCTTTTACTAGATTTAACTCTCCAGTCATATAAAAACAAATCATGTAACATTGCTGCACGTGTTGCAGAAATATAATCTAAGTTATGTTTTTTACAAATTAAATATGTATATTTAGCAACATTCATGCAATGTTCATAACAACTTGTATCATAATGTTGTCTGAAATTTTTCATTTGCAATACAGTTTTATTATTTTTTATATCTTTTATAATTTCATCAAATTCCATAATTAAATCCCCATTTATTTATATATATAATTTAATTATATCACAATTAAATAAATTGATAAACTACTTTAAAAAATATTAATAAATTAAATTATTTTTTGTAATTTCATTTCTTCATATAATTGATGTGATAAAGAATCAGATGCTTCTACAAGTGGTAATCTTGGAACTCCAACATTAAATCCAATTAAATTAAGTGCTTTTTTTATTGGTATTGGATTTGTTTCTGTAAAAAGCAGTTTTATTAAATTTATAAGTTCTAATTGTATTTGTTTAGAATTCTCTATATCACCTTTAAAGAAATTTTCTACTAATTCATGAGTAGAGTTGGGTAATATATTTGATAAAACAGAGATAACACCAATTCCACCAAGAGAAAGAATTGGTAATATTTGATCATCATTACCAGAATATATATTCAAATCGTTTCCGCAAAGACTAGCAATTTCTGTAACTTGTGAAATATTTCCACTAGCTTCTTTGATTGCAACAATATTTTCAATTTTTGATAATTCTAAACATGTTTTTGGAAGAATATTCATTCCGTGTCCTGCTTGGTACATTATATAAAATTAATGGCAAATCAACATTATCAGCGATTTTTTTGTAATGTGAAATTAATCCTGATTGTGTAGTTTTATTATAATATGGTGTTACTAATAATAAACCATCTACTCCAATTTTTTGTGCGAATTTAGAAAGTTCAATTGATGATTTAGTACAATTTGAACCGTGTACCTGCAATTAAAGGGACCCTATTATTTACTTTCGATTTGGCAAATTCAATAGTTCTTTTCTTTTCTTCTAAAGTCATTGTTGCTGATTCACCTGTTGTTCCACAAATTATTATACTATCAATATTATTTTGAATTTGAAAATCAATTAATTTTCCTAATTCTTCAAAATTAACTTCATCTCCTTTAAAAGGGGTAACTATTGCTGTTCCACAGCCTTTAAATAATATTTTTTTCATTTTTAGCCTCCATGATTTTTTTTCTCTAAAATACATTTTAGAATTTGTACTGCATTTGTTGCAGCACCTTTACGCACATTGTCAGCAACAACCCATAGGTTTATACCAGATTTTACACTGAAATCACGTCTTATTCTACCAACATATACCTCGTTATGACCTGTTACATTTGTTGCAATAGGGTAAATATTTTGCTTAGGATCATCTTGAACAATAATACCATTAGATTTTGCTAAAGTGGAAATAATGTCATTAATTTCAAAATCATTTTCAAATTCTATGTTTATACTTTCACTATGACAATTTAATACAGGAACTCTTACTGTTGTTGCTGTAATAGGAAGATTAGGTTTACATAGTATTTTCCTAGTTTCATTTATCATTTTTAGTTCTTCTTTTGTATAATTGTTTGAAGAAAACTCATCAATTTGTGGTATACAATTATTAAAAATAGAATATGGGAATTTTTGAGGTGGAAGACCATTTATAGTATTGTTTAAATCATCTATACCTTTTTTACCAGCACCAGAAACTGCTTGATAAGTAGAATATATAATCCTTTTTATTTTATATAAATCATCTAATGGTTTTAGAACAACAACTGCTTGAATTGTTGAACAATTAGGATTAGCAATAATTCTACTGGATGAGTTAAGTGCGAAAGAATTTACTTCTGGAACGACAAGAGGAATATTATCATACATTCTGAAAGCACTGCTATTATCAATAACTAAAGTTCCTTTAGAAACAGCGATTGGAGCGTATGCTTTTGCAACAGAACTTCCGGCTGAAAAAATCGCAAAGTCAAAGTTAGAATTAAAAGAATCTTTTTTTAATTCTTTTATTTTATAATCTTTTCCCAATAAATTTATTGAGGTGCCTGCAGATTTAGAGGAAGCAAAAAACTCATATTCCATATTTTCAAAATTAAATTCTTTTAAAACATCAATTATTGTTCTACCTACTAAGCCGGTTGCACCTACAATAGCTAACTTAGTTTTTTTACTCAAAATTAAACACCTACCTTTAAAAACATTATATTCATACGGTATTAAAATGTTTATATAATTTATAAATTATATAAACAGCATTTTAGAATATGCAAAACTAAATAAATTAATCTTCATAAAAAAAAATAGTACTTTCATAAAAAAATGAAAAATAATGTAGAAAAATGTATATTATTAGGAATAAGAGAAAAATGAGATAATAAATAATAGGGAGGAAATGATATATGAGTACATTGCAAGAAAGAAGATATAAAGAAGTAGAACCAAAAGAAACAGTAAAAAGATTAAAGAAATTATTACAAGAAGTAGGTATAGAAGTTGAAGAAAAATGGAAAGATGAAAGTAGTGTAGGAACATATTCATTGCGTTTATGTATAAAAGGGACTGATATGGGACAAAACGGTAAGGGAATGACAAAAGAATTTGCAATGGCAAGTGCATATGCCGAATTTTTTGAAAGATTTCAAAATGGTCTTTTTAGATTTAGAATGGAAAAACCTACAAAAGAAATACCATTTAGTAATTCGCCAGATGAAAAAAGGATTACAGTAGATGAATTGCTAAAAGAGAATAATCCAATTTTCAAAAATATTTTGAACCAAAACGGAAAAGGAAAATGTAGTGAAAATGAGCAAAAAGAATATTTAAAGACAATATTAAATGAAAAATCAAATTTAGTAAAACAAGAAGAATATATTTCATTGCCTTATTATGATGTAAGACAAAAAAATATTGTTCATATTCCAGATAGATTATTTAGTTATTTATATGATACAAATGGAATGTGTGCAGGAAATTCAGCAGAAGAGGCATTAATAGAAGGAATATCAGAGATATTAGAAAGACATATAGGAATAAGGATATTTAAAGAAAAAATTACACTTCCTGAAATTGAAATGTCATATATAGAAAAATTCCCCAAAGTAAAAGAAATGGTAAAAAAATTAAGGAAAAATAATAAATACTGGTTTAAATTAGTAGATTGTTCTTTAGGAGGTAAATATCCTGTAGCTGGTTTATATATTATTGAAAAAAATACTGGAAGATTTGGTTTTAAATTAGGTGCACATCCAGATTACGGAATAGCAATGGAAAGATGTTTTACAGAAGCTGCACAAGGAAGAGATATATATGAATATGCAAGAACTTGTTTGTTTGATTTTTCAGAAGGGGAACAAAATAAAAGTAAAAATATATTAGAATTTTTATATACAGACTTATCAGCAGTACCATATCAAGTAATTGGAAAAAAACCAACATATAGATTTACACAAATGCCAGATGTTTCTAACTTAACAAATAAAGAAATATTAAAACAACTAGTAAATAGAATTTTAGATAATGGCTATGATATATTAGTACGAAATGTTTCATATTTAGGATTTCCGGCATTTAGTATAGCAATACCTGGAATGAGTGAGCTTTCTTTTGATCCTAATGCTACATATTTTAATATATTTATAACAATGCAAGAAATATTAAAAGATATGAAAAATATTACATTAAATAATATAAAAGAAGTTATAAAAATAATGGAAACAATAGTAAATGATATTGGATATGAAAAGCTTTCTTTCTTTATTTCAATAAAAAACACAGATGCATTACCTTGCGAAAAACTTGGAATGGGAGCAAGATATTTTTTGGGAATTTGTTATATAATGAATCAAGAATATAAAAAAGCGGTAAGTATTTTAGAAGATTTAAGTTTTATGGTAGATAATATATTAGAAGAAACACTAGAAAAAAGTTTTGTAAAAGCTGTATACCTCTATGCATCTGCAATGAACCAATTGCAGAATCATGAGGAGACAATGTATTATATAAGAATATTATTTGAAGAAGAAATAGCAAATATGATAGATATTAGCTTCAAAGATAGAAACAATATATTAATAAATCATTATGCTATAACAGAAGATGATTATACAGATAATGATGATGCATGTTATCTCCCATTTATGAAAAAGCTAAGAGAAGCACAAAGAGGTAGTAAAATAAAACAAATAGAGAATAAAGAAATTTTCCAGTAAAATCATATAAAGCATAGAATAACAAGAAAAGTAACACATATAAATATTTATATAGTGTTATTTTTTTGGGAGGTAAGATGTGAAATCTAAAGGTCTAGATTTTAAACATAAAGAAGTAATTAACATAACAGATGGAAGGAGACTTGGACTTGTTCAAGATGTAACAGCAAATTTAGAAACAGGAGTTATAACATCTATAATAGTACCAGGAAGTCGCAAAATGCTTAATATATTCAGTGGGGGAGAGGATATTGTTATTCCATGGGAAAAAATCAAATGTATAGGTGATGATGTTATTTTAGTAGAAATATAATAATTTCCAGTAAAAAATGTTTTAAAATAATTGTTTTTGTAGAATGATTTTGCTATAATGAAAATATAGTTTTATGAAAATAAATTAACTAAAATATGGAGGTAAAACATGGAAAAACTAAACTGTGAATGCAATTGCAAAAATGGAGCAAAACACAAAGAATTTGAAGAGATCTTACAAAAGTATACAAATGATAAGAGCAATTTAATACAAATACTAAACGAAGTTCAAGAAAAACATGGTTATATATCTGAAAATGCACAAAAAGAAATTTCAGAATATTTAAACATTCCAATGGCTGAAGTATATGGAGTTATAACATTTTACTCAAGATTTACATTAAAGCCAAAAGGAAAATACAATATAGCAGTATGCTTAGGAACTGCTTGTTTTGTTAAGGGATCAGAGAAAATATTAGAAGCTGTTAAGCAAAAACTTGGAATAGATGTTGGAGAGACAACTAAAGATGGTAAATTTTCAATAGAAGCTACAAGGTGTATAGGTGCATGCGGATTAGCTCCAGTTTTTACAGTCAATGGTGAAGTACATGGAAGAGCAACAGTAAGTATGGTAAAAGAGGTTATTGAAAAATATCAAAATATGGATTAAATAGAAGGGAAGGTAAATATTATGAAGACTCTAGAAGAAATTGAAAAAATAAGAGAAGAAAAAAGAAGAGAACTAGATTTAAGAGTTAATATAGATTGTAAAACAATAGAAAAACATATCTTAGTTTGCAGAGGAACTGGATGTACATCTTCTAAATCTCCACAAATAATAGAGAATTTTAACAGGATAATAAAAGAAAAAGATTTAAAAAATGTTAAGGTAATACAAACTGGATGCTTTGGACTATGTGCAAAAGGGCCAATAGTTATAATAAGACCAGAAGACACTTTTTATGCAAATTGTAGTGTAGAAGATTGTGAAGAAATAATAAATACACATATAATAAATGGCAAATTAGTTGAAAGATTACTTTGCAAAGATATAGATCAAACAGTTGTTAAAAGGTTAGATGAACTAAATTTTTATAAAAAGCAAAAAAGAATAGCTTTAAAAAATTGTGGAGTTATAAATCCAGAAGATATAGATGAATATATTACTTTTGATGGTTACAAAGCTTTAGAAAAAGTTTTAAAAGAGATGACCCCAGATGAAGTAATAAAAGAAATAACAGACTCTGGACTAAGAGGACGTGGAGGAGCCGGTTTCCCAACAGGAAAGAAGTGGGAGTTTACTAAAATTGCACAGGGAGAACAAAAATATGTTGTATGTAATGCTGATGAAGGAGATCCAGGTGCTTTTATGGATAGAAGCATATTAGAAGGAGATCCACATTCAGTTATAGAAGCTATGATGATAGCTGGATTTAGTATAGGAGCAAATAAGGGCTACATATATGTAAGAGCTGAGTATCCAATTGCAGTACAAAGATTTCAAACTGCAATAAATCAAGCAAAAGAATATGGAATATTAGGTAAAAACATATGGAATACAGGTTTTGACTTCGATCTTGAAATAAGACTTGGAGCAGGTGCTTTCGTTTGTGGAGAAGAGACAGCACTTTTAGAGTCCATAGAAGGTAAAAGGGGACAACCAAGAGTTAAACCACCATTTCCAGCTAACAAAGGATTATGGGGCAAGCCAACACTTATAAATAATGTAGAAACATATGCAAATGTTCCAAAAATAATTTTAAATGGTGCAAAATGGTATAGTTCAATTGGAACAGAAAAATCTAAAGGAACTAAAGTATTTGCACTTGGTGGAAATGTAAATAATGTTGGACTTGTTGAAGTACCAATGGGAACAACATTAAGAGAAATTGTATTTGATATTGGTGGAGGGATTCCAGATGGAAAAGGGTTTAAAGCAGCACAAACTGGTGGACCATCAGGAGGATGTATTCCATCAGAACATTTAGATACACCAATAGATTATGAATCTTTGGCACAAATAGGTTCAATGATGGGATCAGGTGGATTAATTGTTATGGATGATTCTAAATGCATGGTAAACTTAGCAAAATTTTATTTAGGATTTACTGTTGATGAATCTTGTGGAAAATGTACACCATGTAGAATTGGAACAAAAAGAATGTTGGAAATACTGGAAAGAATAACTGAAGGAAATGGTGAAGAAGAAGATATAAATAAACTTGAAAAATTAGCATTAAATATAAAAAAGGCATCTGTTTGTGGATTAGGTCAAACTGCTCCAAACCCAGTACTTTCTACTTTAAAATATTTCAAGGATGAATATATAGCACATGTAAGAGATAAAAAATGTCCAGCAGGAGAATGTAAGGCATTAGCAAATGTAGTAATAGACAAGGATAAATGTAAAGGTTGTGGAATTTGTAAGAAAAACTGTCCAGTTGGAGCAATATCTGGTGAAGTAAAACAACCACACAAGATTGATCAAGATGTTTGTATAAGATGTGGAGTATGTATTAGTAAATGTCCATTTAAGGCAATATCTAAATAGAAGGAGGAAATTATGTCAGAAAATAAAATGATTAATTTAACAATTGATGGAACTGAAGTAAAAGTAAAAGAAGGAACAACTATATTAGAAGCAGCAAGACAGGTAAATGCTGATATTCCAACATTATGTTTCTTAAAAGATATAAATGAAGTTGGAGATTGTAGAATGTGTATAGTAGAAGTTGAAGGAAGAAGAGGATTTGCAACATCATGTATTCAAAAAGTTGAAGAAGGAATGATTGTACATACACACTCTAAGCAAATTATGGAAGCAAGGAAAATTGTATTAGATTTAATTTTATCAAATCATCAAAGAGATTGTTTAACTTGCACAAGAAATGGAAATTGTGAATTACAAACACTAGCTATGAAATTTAATGTCATGGATGTAGAATATGAAGGAGAAAAAAATAAACATAAAATAGATGAGTTATCACCATCAATTGTTAGAGATTTTAATAAATGTATTTTATGTAGAAGATGTATAGCAACATGTAAGAATGTCCAGAAAATAGGAGCAATAGATTGTATAAACAGAGGATTTAACTCATGTATATCAACAACAGGAGATAAAAGTTTAAATGATGTAAACTGTACATTTTGTGGACAATGTATAGAAGCGTGTCCAGTAGGAGCACTAAGAGAAAAAGACAGTACAGAAATCGTATGGGAAAAATTGAAAGATGATGATACATATACAATTGTTCAAACAGCACCAGCTGTAAGAGTAGCTTTACGGAGAAGAGTTTGGTATGGAAATTGGGAAAAACGTACAAGGCAAAATGGTTACTGCCCTAAAGAAACTTGGTTTCAGAAAGGTTTTTGATACTAATACAGGTGCAGATTTGACAATAATGGAAGAGGCAAATGAGTTTGTAGAAAGGTTTAAGAATAAAGGAACCCTACCAATGATAACATCATGTAGTCCTGGCTGGGTTAAATATATAGAGATGAATTATCCAGAATTATTGCCACATTTATCAACATGTAAGTCACCACATGAAATGTTTGGTAGTATTTTAAAATCATATTATGCAGAAAAGAATGGAATAGACCCTAAAAAGATATTTGTGGTTTCCGTAATGCCTTGTATTGCAAAGAAGTTCGAACGTCAAAGGGAAGAGTTAAAAAATGATGAGCTAGATAATGTTGATTGTGTTATTACAACAAGAGAGTTAGCAAGGATGATAAAACAGGCAGGAATAGAGTTTACAGATTTAGAAGATTCTCAATTCGATAGCCCTATGGGAGAAGCAAGTGGTGCAGGAGCTATTTTTGGAACAACAGGAGGAGTTATGGAAGCAGCACTAAGAACTGCATATGAATGGATAACAGGAGAAGAACTAAAGAAACTAAATTTTGAAGAAGTAAGAGGAAAAGAAGGAATAAAAAAAGCAACAATAAAGATAGGTGATTTAGATGTAAAAGTAGCTGTTGCTCATGGGTTAGGTAATGCCCAAGAAATAATGGAAGAAATGAAGTCTGGAAAAGCGGACTATCAATTTGTAGAAATTATGGCATGCCCTGGAGGATGCATAATGGGAGGAGGTCAGCCAATAAAAAGTGCTAAAATAAGAATGACTGTAGATGTAAGAAAAAAGAGAGCTGACGCATTATATACTATAGATGAAAAAAGTGTTATAAGAAAATCACATGAAAATCCTGTTATGAAAAAATTATATGAGGAATATTTAGGCAAACCACGGAAGCCATAAAGCACATGAACTTTTACATACTCATTATGTAGAAAGAGAAAAATACAAAATGTAATAAATAATTAAACATTATAATGAAAGGTACTAATAATGCAATATAATATATTAGAAAAGAAAATCGTTTTATATATTGATATGTTAATTAGAAATTTAACTAAACGAATGTTTAGACCAGACAAGAATATTATTAAAATTACAGATATTAATTTAGAGGATATAAAAAAATTAAAAGACCAATATGGAATTGCAGGTATAATATTGGACATGGATGGAACAATAAAATATCCAAGCAATAAAATTATAGACAATTTTGATAAATGGATTGGAATGATAAAATCAGAGATAAAAATTTGTATAGTGTCTAATGCAATGGAAAATTTGGTAGAAGAAACATCAAAAAAATATGACTTAGACTATATATCTTTTGCGATGAAGCCAGCAAGAAAAGCGTTTTTGGAAGCAGCAAATAAAATGGGATTGGATCCAGAAAATATAATAGTTATTGGAGATAGCCCATCATTTGATGTTTTAGGTGCAAAAAGATGTGGAATGAAGACAATATTAGTTAATAGCTTAAATTCCAAAGAACTAGAAGAAAGATAATTATTAAATTAAGCAATTATCACATTTTTAAAGCTAGTATAAACACTCCTATAATAAAATTAAGGAGTGTTTTTTATGTATTAATAAAATCTTAATAAAAATTAGTCTTTTTTCTTAATAAAAATTATGGTAATATATATTTGAAAAATAGGGGGAATTTCTATGTATAATATACTTGTTGTAGATGATGAAAAAGAAATTGTAAATGCAATTGAGATATATTTAAATAAAGAAGGATATAACATAATAAAAGCATATAATGGTAATCAAGCACTAAAAGAAATTGAAAAACAAGAAGTGCATTTAGTTATATTAGATATAATGATGCCAGATTTAGATGGAATACAAACGGCTAAGAAAATAAGAGAAAAATATACAATGCCAATAATAATGTTATCAGCAAAGTCAGAAGACTATGACAAAGTCTTAGGACTAAATACAGGAGCTGATGATTATATAACTAAACCGTTTAATCCCATAGAACTAATAGCAAGAGTTAATTCTGGAATTAGAAGATACACTGAATTTGGAAATATTTCCAAACAACAAAACAATTTATTTAAAACAGGAGATCTAGAAATAAATGATGAAACAAAAGAAGTAACACTTGATGGAAAAAATATAAAATTTACTCCTACAGAGTACAATATATTGAAATTTTTATTAAAAAACAAAGGAAAAGTATTTTCAATAGACCAAATATATGAAAATGTATGGGAAGAAGAAAGTTATGGAGCAGAAAATATAATAGCAGTACATATAAGACACATAAGGGAAAAAATAGAGATAAATCCAAGAGAACCTAAATATTTAAAAGTAATTTGGGGGATTGGATACAAAATAGAAAACATTTAATAGGGGGAATAAATAGTAAATGGATTTAACAAAATCATTACCTTTAAAGGTTGTGTGCCACATATTTTTACCCATAATGCTAGGTATAATGATAATTAGCATTTTAAGCATAATTTCTGTAGAAGAATATCCAGAAGTTAAAACAGAAAAAAATTTTTTTGAAACAAAACTATTTTCAGAAAGCTATTTAAGCCAAATAGGTACTGTTGTAAGAAATATAGAATATAGAAGTATAGAGTCAGACATTGGGGAAAGTATAGAGAATGACACAATACATTATTTATATAATATGAATGAAATTGAATATCTTATTATAAATAATACTACTAATATAGCTTATACAAATATTGAAAAAACTGGGAATACAGATACTTTAGAAAAAATAATAAATTACTTTTCTGTAAAAGAAGGACAATATTGGATATATCAAAATGGTGAAGTAGACACATCTATAAATAAACTAACTATGAATGAAATAAAATATAAATATTATTTTGAAGATGTAATACATGAAAAATATACAATATACTCACAATTGAACCAGAATATTGATATATTAAATAGTGACTTCTTTGTTTCTAATATTACATATAATTTAATATCAAAAACATATGAACACTCATATTACTTATTGCCAATGAGCATAATAGCAACAGTCGGTATTTTCGTTTATTTATTAATGGGAATAGGGCATAAGCCTGGAACAGAAGAAATATATCTTAATAAATTTGATAAATTACCTCTAGGAATAGCAGGATTAATTTTAGGAATATTACTTATCTTTTTTGTACCAATATTATTATATTTTGGTAGTACAAATAATTTTATAGCAATTTCATTTCTGATATTTTCAGCATTTGTAACATATATAATATGCTGGATAGGTTTTATAACATTTGTAAGGAGAATTAAAGCTGGAACTTTATTGAAAAACACAATTATATATAAAACATATTCATGGACAAAGAAAAAAATAAAGGAAATATTCGAAAATTTTAATGTTACATTTAAAATTGGAATAATATATGGAATAGTAATCTTGATGTCTGTTATAATAATGTATTCAAGGAGTGTATTTTGGACATTAGTATTGTTTTTATTATATATATATATATTAAATTGTATAGTAAAATGGATAAATAAATGTAAAAAAATAGAAAAAGCATTGAAAGATTTATATGAGGGGAAAAAAGATATTAAATTAGATGAAACAGAATTTAATGGTCAACTAAAAAATACAAGTATATATATAAATGATATAGCAGCAGGTTTTTCAAATGCAATAGAAGAAAACTTAAAAAGTGAAAGGTTTAAAACAGAACTTATAACAAATGTATCACATGATATAAAAACACCTTTAACTTCAATAATAAATTATGTAGATTTACTAAAAAAAGAAGGTCTAACAAGCAATAATTCAAAAGAGTATTTACAAATTATAGATCAAAAATCCCAAAAATTAAAAAAGTTAACAGAAGATTTAATAGAGGTTTCAAAAGCAACATCTGGAAATATAAAACTAAATATTGAAAAGTTAGATGCTAAAGAATTAATTAAACAATTTTTAGGAGAATATAGAGATAAATTTAATAATAAAGGATTAGATGTATATACAAAAATACCAGATGAAGATGTATTTATAAAAGCAGATGGAAAATATATATCTAGAGTACTTGATAATTTATTTTCTAACATTTCAAAATATGCTCTGGATAATACAAGAGTATATATTGATATAATAAAAAAGGGACAAAATGCGGTAATAGAACTAAAAAATATTTCAAAAGAAAAACTTAATATATCAAAGGAAGAGTTAATGCAAAGGTTTGTAAGAGGAGATAGCTCAAGAAACACAGAAGGAAGCGGACTTCGGCCTATCAATAGCAAAAAGCCTAACAAATTTACAAAATGGAGAATTTGATTTGTTCTTAGACGGAGATCTCTTTAAAATAACATTGAAATTAGAATTATATTAAATGAAAAGAAAAAGAAAGTGAAAGATATAGATAAAATGTGAAGAACTACTTGCCAATTTTTAACTTATATGATTTAATTAATATAAACATATAAGTTAAAGGAGGTAATGATGCTTTCGATAAATGGATTAATTTTAGTTAAATTAAATAATTACCATGAGAATAGAGATACTCATAAAAGAAGTAAGACAAGAAAAAAAAATAACCCTACAAGAGTTATCTAAAAAATCTGGAATATCTAAATCACATATAAACTATATAGAAAAACAATTAAAGCAACCAACCTTAATTGTTATGATTCAAATATCGAAAGCATTAAATATAGATTTAAAAAAGTTATATAAAGTTTATTGGTGAACATAATAAATTATATAAGTTTATTATATAATTTAAAGAGATCATTATCAGATTCTAATAGTTGTTCTATTTTTACATTAAAAACAATTGCAAATGCTAATAATTCAAAATCTTTAACTGTTCTTTTTCCATGTTCAATTGTATAAATATCTGAATCGAACATAGATACACCAAGTAATTGCATTTTTTGAGCTAATTTCTCTTGTGAAAGATTGTTTTGATTTCTAAATTTCAAAATATTTTTAGATATAATATTTAATTCATTATTTAATTTTCTAGATCCCATATGAACTCCTAAAATATAACTAAGAAAATTTTACCCTAAGTAAAAAAATATTTACAAAGAAGTTCTTTCCAAACAATAGAATTATTTAGTACAATAAAAGCAAACAAATTTTCCGAAAACTATTGACATATAAAATTAAATATTATAAAATACAGCCAAACAAAAGTTCAGAAGAAAAATGGGGGAGAATTCTATGAAAAATATAAGATACCAAAACAAAGTAATTCCATATACAGTAAGCAAATCAAAAATAAAAAATTTATATATCACAGTTCAAGATGGAGAAGTAGCTGTTAGTGCACCATGGTATGTAACAAGTAGCCAAATACAAGAAATTTTAGAAGAAAAAAGAGAGTGGATATATAGAAAACTTTCTGAATATAATAATTCCCCTAGAGCTGCAAAAAAATACGTAGAAAATGAGAGATTTCATATTCTAGGTAAATCATATTATCTACATATAGAATACTTAAATATAATGCAGGAAAAATTAGTAGTAGATAACGAGCAAATTATAGTAAAAATACCTAATAAGTTAAAGAATATGGATAATAAAGAAATAATAAAAAAATTAATAGAAAAAATGTACTACAAAATAGCAGAACAAGAATTTGAAATAGCAATGGATAAAACAAGAATAATGACAAAACTAGCACCTGAAGAATATAAAATAAAAAAATTGAAAAGAGCATGGGGAAATTGCTCATCTGAAAGAAAAATAAACTTAAATATAGATTTAGTAATGTATAGTAAAAAAGCAATAGAATATGTAGTGTTACATGAAGTTTGCCATTTAAAATATTTAAGTCACTCAAAAAAATTTTGGCAGATGGTAGAAAGTTATATGCCAGATTACAAAGAAGCAGAAGCAGAACTAAAAAACAGAAAAGTAAGCGAACTAAATTAAACTGAAATTTTAAATATATTTATAATTATATAATATAAAAATAGTAATAAATAATAGCTAAGGTAGCAAAAGGCAATAATATTATTAACTAAATTGCGTTCTAATACAAACCCACTTTGAATAGAATGTAGCAAACATCGTATTTAAAGGGGGCTTTTTTGTGAAAAGTATATCAATAGAGGAACGTGCTGTGAACTTAGCACATTATATAATAGATACTGGAGATACGGTAAGAGGAGCTGCTGCAAAATTTGGAATAAGTAAAAGCACAGTACACACCGAAGTAACATTCCAGAACGGTAAAAATAAATCACCTATAATCCC
>CALWZV010000002.1 GCA_944386115.1 uncultured Clostridia bacterium | reverse complement strand
ACCATTCCTGTTGGCTCGTGTATTAATCTAACTGCTGATGATGTTTTGTTTACATGTTGTCCGTCCTGCTCCGTGATGCTCTAAATACTTCCATTTTTATATCTGCTGGATTTATTTCTATTTCTACATCTTCAACTTCTGGTAAAACTGCAACAGTTGCTGTTGATGTATGTATTCTTCCACTACTTTCTGTGTCTGGTACCCTTTGTACCCTGTGAACACCACTTTCAAATTTAAGTCTGCTATATGCTCCTTTGCCTCTTACCATAAAAGTAATTTCCTTATACCCACCAAGTCCTGTTTCATTTTCATTTAATATATCTATTTGCCAATGTTTTTTTTCTGCATACATAGAATACATTCTAAATAAAGTTCCCGCAAAAAGTGCTGCTTCTTCTCCTCCTGCTCCAGCTCTTATTTCACATATAACGTTTTTATCATCATTTGGATCTTTTGGTATTAGTAATATTTTTAATTCTTCTTCTATTTTAGGTAATTTTTCTTTTGCTTCTTCTATTTCTGCTTCTGCTAATTCTTTCAACTCTTTGTCATTTAACATTTCTTTTGCTTCTTCTAAATTTGCTTTTACTTTTTTATATTCTCTATATTTTTCAACTATTTCTGATATTTCCGCATGTTCTTTCATAAGTTTTTGCCATTCAGATTGATTTGCTATTACTTCAGGATCACTTATTTTTTGTGTTAGCTCATCAAATCTTTTTTCAACATCTTCTAATTTTTGAAACATTATAAATTCTCCAATCTGTTTTGTTTTTTTCGGTATATATTATACACAATTTTTCCTTATTTTTCAACTATAATTCTTGTTTTATAATTATTGTGTATTTTAAAGTATTAATTTTATTTTAATTTATTTATAATTTTTCTATATTTCAATTAAATTATATTCTATATTCATATTGTTTAATATTGTTTTTTCTCTTTTTGTACATGTGAATATTATTATTTGTTTTTCTTTGAATTGCTCATTTAAAAATCTTAGAATATTTTCTAATCTTATATCATCAAAAAAAGTGAATGATTCATCTAAAATAATTGGCATATTTTCTTTTGATATTTCTTCTGCTCCAGATAATCTTAGTGCTAAATACATTTGATCTATTGTTCCTATACTTAAATAATATGCTGGTAAATAATTTCCATTTTCTATTTCTACTGTTAAACCTTTTTCATCATTGAAATTAATATTTTCATATTTTCCATTAGATATTTCTTTTATTATTTTATTTAAGTTTTCTATGAATTTTGGTCTTATATTTTTTTTCATTTTTTCATATGCAATTTCTAAAACATTGCTTGCTAGATTTATTGATTTTGCAAGTGAATTTAATTCTTCTTTTTGTTCATATAATAATTCTAGCTCTTCTTCTTGCTTTACTAAATTTTCAAGTTTTGGATTAATATTATTTTTATCTAAATTTAGTGTATGTATTTTTATTTTTAAATTATTTAATTCTGTTTCTGTTTCATTTATTTTATTATTTATTTGTTCTAAATTATAATTTAATAAATAATAATTTTCTTCAAAATTTATTTTATTATTATATTCACTTTTTATTTTTTCATTAAATTTATTATTTTCTATTTTAAATTCTTCTTCTTTATTTTTTAGTTCATTTATTTTTTTGTTTTTATTTTCTTCTATTATTTCTATTTCATTTTTTATTTTGTTTTTTTCATTATTTATTTTTTCTTTTTCTTTTATTTTTTTTGTTTTATTTATTATTAAATTAATTATTACTATTAAAATATCTATAATAATTGTAATACCATATATTATTTTATTTTTTAAAAATATAAAAATTAATATATTTATTAATATTAATAATAAATATTTAAAAATATTTATTTTATTATTTTTGTTTTGTTTTTCTATTTTTATTAAATTAATTTTATTTTTTAATTCATTTATTTTATTTTTTTCTTCTTCAATTATTTTTTTATTTATTTCTATTTTTTCTTTTTCTATTTTTTCTTTTTCTTTATTTGTTTTTATTTTTTTTAATAATTCATTTTCAATTTCTTTTTTATTTATTTTATTTTCAGTTTCTTTTTTTTCATTTTCTATTTCAAATATTTTTTCTCTATAATTTTCTGAATTTATTTCTTCATTTTTTATTTTTTCTATTTTTTCATTTATTATATTTATTGGTCTACCATTTGTTCTTGGTGTTCCAACTTCTTCTACTAGTTTTTTATTTAATTTTTCAGTTATTTTTTTATATGATGTATTATCATTTCCACTTGAAATTATATTAGATATTTTTTGTAATAATAAATTTTGTTTAGTTTTATCTAATTTTATTTCTCCTTGTTCTAATAATATTGTACTAGAAAATAATTCTTCATTAATTTTAGTTTGCTCATAAAAAAATTCATTTCCTTTTATTTTATCTATATTATATTTTTTCGATATGTCTTCTAAATTTTCGTTAAATATTTTAGTAGTTTTTTTATTAAATTCTCTAAATACCTCATAACTTTCTAAAGAATCTAAACTGTATTTTATTTTTCCAGAGAATTCTCCATTATCCCATGGTTTGTATTTTTCATAATCAGATATTTCTTTTCCGTTTTTACTTTTAGATAGCCCATAAAGCATACTTGAAATGAATTTTAAAATTGTGGATTTTCCTGCTTCATTTTTTCCGTAAATAATATTTATTTTATTTGAAAAATTAATTTCTTTATTTTTTAAATTTCCAAATCCATTTATTTTTAAATATTTAATTTTCATTTTTTACATCCTTTTTATTTATTTTAATTTTTAAAAAGCATCTAGTCCAATTAAAATTGCTTTTTCTATTTCATCTTTTGTATATTCTTCATTTTCCATTAATTCTAACATCTCTTTTACAAAAATTCCTTTTAAACTCTGTTCTTTTGATATTTCTTCTAAATTGTAATTTAATTTTGTTTCATCTTTTATTTTTAATATATTTTTATTTTTTATTAAATTAAATACTATATTTTTATTTATTTCAAATTTTCTTTTTCCTGTTAAAATTATTTTTGTCCAAGTATTTTCATCTATTTTTATTTCATTTATTTTTTCTATTAATTCCTCTTGTGAATTTATTTCTGATATTTCTAGATTTATTTCTTCAAATTTTCTTTCATCTAAATTAATAAATTCTATTTTTAAATTATTTTTTTCTATGTTCCCAACTATCATTCCGTGTTTTCCAATTTCATCAAATCCTAATGAAATCGTTGAACTTGGATATACAATTTTTTTGTTTTCTATATAATTTGTTTCATGAATATGTCCAAGTGCTACATAATCAAATCCTATTTTTTCTAATTCTTTTTCTGATATTGGATTGTATTGTTTTTCTTGCATTTTACTTGAATTTAATGATCCATGTGTTATTAATATATTTATTTTGTTTTTGTCTTCTAAATTTATTTTATTTACCTTTAAATCTTCTTCATAATAATTTTCAAATCCGTACTCCATATATGTTTACATTTTCATATTCACATCTTTCTATTTTTGAATTAAATATTTTTACATTTTTATTCCAATTAAAATCATTGTAAAAAGAATTTTTTATGTATGGATCATGATTTCCTGGAGATATAAATATTTTTGTATTTGGTATTTCTTTAAATAAGTTATTTATATATTGAATTGTTGATTCTCTTATATATTTTTGTTCATATAAATCACCTGCTATAAAAAAATATTCTATATTATTTTCTTTTATATAATTTATTATTTTTTTGAATACTTGTCTTTGTTCTAGTCTTCTTATTTCTCCAAAACTATTGTCCCTTACTAAATTTGTGAATGGACTATCAAAGTGTGTATCTGCTATGTGTACAAATTTCATATTAATTTTATCCCTTCTTTTTACAAATATTTGTTCTTTTTGTATTAAAAGTTTATCATAATTTTTTTACTAAAGTCAACCTATATAATAAATTTAATATATTTTTTATATTTAATGCAAAAAAATAACTTTATCTATTTTTATAATAGATAAAGCCACTTTTTTTATTTATTATCTTCAGTATTTGTTCCAAATATTTCATCAAATTTTGCTTCTAATTGTTTTTGCAAATCTTCTTCCTTCTGGATTTCTGGGACTTCTTCTTGTGGTAACATTGGTGCTTCTCCTTCAATTTCCACTTCATTTAATTTTTCTTCATTATTTGTATTTTTTCCAATATCATCTTCAAATAAATCATCTAATGATTCTATTTTTGTTTCTTCTCTTTCTTCTTCATTGTCTTCATATGGTTTGTAAGGATTATATTTTCTCCAATTTCCTCTTTCAATTTTTTCTATATTATTATGATTTGCTGGGTATTTTTCTGCTAATTTTGCTGTATAGTAATCAAAGTAATAATATTTTTTTGCTTTTATTGGTTTAATTCCTTTTTCATATATTATGCAGGTGTCATTTTCTAGTCTTCTTAATTCATCTGGTGTTAACAATGCTCTTGCCATAATTTGATCTGAAACACTTTTTCCTTGTTTCCAATCGTCTTTATCTTTATTTATTGATATACTATCTCTGGAAATTGTTTTTTCTCCTAGTGCTTTTGAAAAATATTCTACGGTTTTTTGAGAGTTGCTTCCTAAAAACAAGTGCGTGTCGCAATTACCCATTATTGTTTCATGGTTTTCTTTATATACAGCTTCAAGCTGATCTAAATTTTGTAATATTACACTAAATGATATTTTTCTACTTCTACTTGTTGATATCTTTTTATCAAAGTCTGGTATTTTTCCTATGTTTGCAAACTCATCTAATATAAAAAATATTGGTACTTTTACTGCTCCTCCATTATTGTCTGCATAATCATATAATTGTTGTATCATTTGCGAGAAAAATATTGTTAGCAAAAAGTCATATGCTGAATGTGTATCTGATGAAATAACATATACTACTGTTTTCTTTTTTCCTATATCTTCAAAATCTATTGTGTTTGTTGATGTTAGTTCTGCAATTTCTTTTGAATCAAATTTTCCTAATTTTGATTGTAAAGAGCTTAATATAGAACTATATGTTTTGTCTGGTGCTATTTCTATTGATTTATAATACATTCTTGCTGGATGATCATATGGTAATTCGTTTATTAAATCACTAAGTAGATTTTCTCCACCATTGTTGTTTGCTGCTCTTACAAGTTCTGCACAGCTTGCAATATTTTGCTCTTCTTCTGGTCTTGTTGCTAATAAATAATATATAAGTGCTTTTAATAACATTTCAGACATGTCTGTCCAGTATGGATCTTTTTCATTTGATGTGTCTGATTGTCCTCTTACTATTGTATTTGCTATAACATCAACATCTAGCTCACTTTTTACATGCATTAATGGATTATAACCATCACTATTTTGTGGTTTTACAAGATTTAATATTTTTATGTCATATCCTTTTGCTTTGAAGTATCCTGCTGTTTTATCATATAACTCACCTTTTGGATCTGTAAATACATATGACCCTAAGAGTTGATATGCATTTGGTATAACATATGAAGCTGATTTTCCGTGATCCAGAACCGTCCAACTACTAATACATTTATATTTCCCCTTTTGTTTAAAGGCAAATAATGTTTTTCAGCTAATAATATTCCTTTATTTTTACTTAATACTTTGTATTGTTCTCCATTTTCTGACCAATCACTTGAACCATGCTCTATATCATCATATTCATGTTTTGGCATTGCCTTTGCAATTCCAACTGCTGCTACAATTATGTATAATATTGTAAATTTCCATAGTGTACTAAAAAAAGAACCAATATATTCTTTAGAAAAAATTAATCCCAAATTTGAGAATGGTTTTCCTAAACGTTCTCCTATTGATTCTATAAATACTACAAATCCATCTTCATTTGGATTTAAACTTATATCATGAATAGCTATTGATAAAGGCGAAACAAATACTATGGTTATTATTACCCATAGTATTGCTCCTACAATTAATTTATTTTTTATTTTTTTTATTCCTCTTCTTATTTTATCAAACATTTTCCCACCTTCTCTTTAGTTACATACTTTTGCCGAATTTATTATTCTGCTTTTTCTCCTAAATTTGCTTTTGGTTTTCTTCCTCTTTTTTTAGGTACAGATGTATTAATATTTTCTTCTTTGCTTACTTCTCCTTTGCTTTTCATTGCTTTATTGTTTAATCTTTTTCTTGTTTCTTCGTCTATATTTGATATTACGTTTCCATTTACCTCTCTTGTGCCTTTTTCAAGATTAATTTCATGTTTATATACTGGTATAGTTATATAATCTGCTCCAATTTCCACTTCTTTATTTGCAATTCCATTTTCTTTTGGCAATTCTAATTTGTTTTCTTTACCTACAACTGGCATCATAGCAACAAGTTCTGGCGAGTTTGATATTTTATCATTCATAAAATTCCCTTCTTTCTTACTTCCTTCCACTGCTATCTAATTTCAAAGGCGAAGTAACTTTTATATGGTTTTAATTTACACTTTCCTTTTACTTCATTTGTTTTTTCATCATAATATAAAGTTGGCTTTATTTCTTCTGTAGTTTCAGGATCTATAATAGAAATAGGTCTTTTTAAATTTGGTGTATATGTAAAGTCTTTATACTCTTCTTCTTTTTCACTATATAAAGTTTTAAATTTCATTGGAATTGGTTTTTTTGATATTTTAACCTGCATTCCTTCTAGTATTCCAACATTTACAACTACTTTTTCTTTTCCAAATGATAAAATAACCAATTGATCCTTATCTTTATTAGGTTCATCAATGAAAAAAGTTTTCTTTTTATTTTCTCCTATTATTTGTTCAGTATAATCTAATCTTTCTACTGTGTATTTGGGAGAATCTTTTAAGAATTCTTTTTCTGTTTCATTTATTTTATATATTACTGTATTTACATCCTTAGGGTCTGTTATACTAAAATGTTTACCTAACATTTCCTCCATTTATAAAACACCCCATTCCTTCTATGTACATTTATTCTTTTGTTTCACATATTTTTATTATACTATATTATACTAATTTTTGTCAATAATTTTTGTGCATTATGTAAATTATTCGCTTCTCGGTTTGAATTGAGAAATTTCTTGTAGTTTTTTAAATAATTCGCTTTCTTCATTTGTCATTTTTTTAGGTACCATTATTTTTATTTCTGCTACTAAATCTCCTCTTGATCCTTTTCCATCTTTATAACCCTTTTTAGGAATTTTTATTTTTTCTCCACTTTGTATTCCTGGTGGTATATATAAAGATATTGTTTCATCTATTCCAGTTATATTAACCCTTGCTCCTAGTGCCGCTTCCCATGGCGAAATTTTTAAGTCTTCTATTAAGTCATAACCATTTAAAGTAAACTTTGGTCCATTTTTTATATTTATTTTTATAAATAAATCTCCATTATTACCTCCATTTACTCCAGCTTTACCGCTGACCAATTAATCTTATTTTCTCATTATTTCTAATTCCAGCTGGCACTTTTACTGTAAATGTCTTCATTTTCCCATCAATTGTTCTTAGTGAAATTTTTTTCTGCATCCCATAAAAAGCTTCTTCAATTGTTATATTTATTTCTGTTTCTATGTTTTCGCCTTTTATGGCTTTTTCTTTATTTTTATTTAATATTTCTTTTTCTTCTAATGTTTCTTTTATATTTCCAAAAAACATGTTAAAAAAATCACTAAATACTGAATCTTTGTTTCTTTTATATTCTTTTTCTTCAATTTGTAATCTTTTTTTGCTTCCTACTTTTGAATTCCACATTCTGTCATATTTTTTCTTACTTGAACTATTTGACAGTACTCTGTATGCTTCATTTATATCTTTAAATCTCTCTTCTGCTCTTTTGTTACCTACATTTATATCTGGATGATACTTTTTAGCTAAATTTCTATATGCTACTTTTATTTCTTCTAGGCTGACTTTACTTGTATCTAGTTCCAGAATTCTGTAATAGTCCCTAAAAATCATTTTATGTTTCTCCTTTTTTGTTTAAGCTTTTTAAATTATATCACATGTATAGGCATTTTGGAATACTATTTAACATAAAATTTTAGTTTTCTTTTAGTAATGAATTTCTTGCAAGTACTGTATTTATATGTATAGCTTTACCGCTTTTCTATTCTGTTTTTTATTTCTAGTTCTAATAAATAAATCATTGCTTTATCAATATCTTCTTTTGCAAGATTTCTTACATATTCTATATCATCAAAATTTCTGTCTTCGCCACATGTGTCAGAAACATATAGTATTTTATCTAGCATATTCATGTCTGGTAATCCAGTTGTATGTGCTAATACCGCTGTACACATTTTGTCCGTAAATCCAAATCGTTTTTTGCATATATCTGCTCCTATTTTTGCATGTAATAGTCCCAAATGTTTTTCTTCTACATTGTCTATTTCTATGTTGTTCTTTTTTGCATATTTTATTTTTTCTTCATCACTCATTTCTTTTGCAATATCATGTGCAATTCCAACTAATATTGCTTCTCTTTCGTCTATATTATATATTTTTGCAAGTTCTTTACATTTTTTTGCAACACATATAGAGTGATAATATCTTTCCTCAGATAAAGTATTTTTAACGATTTCTTTTATATTATCATAATCCATTATTAACTCCTTTTTGCTAGTTCTATTAATTTTTCTAACAATTCCTTATAACTGATTCCACTTGCTTCCCATAACTTGGAGTACATGCTTATTTCAGTAAAACCTGGCATTGTGTTTATTTCATTTATGTATATTTCATTATTCTTTTTTACTAAAAAGTCTACTCTTGATAATCCTTTGCCATCAACTGCTTTGAAAGCTTTTATTGCTATCTTTTTTATTTTTTCTTCTGTTTCTTTTTCTAATCCAGATGGAATTATACATTCTGATTTTTCGTTATAATATTTAGCTTCATATGTATAAAATTCATCTGCTGGCAATATTTTTCCTGTACAAGATGCTTTTACTTCTTCGTTTCCTAAAACTGAACATTCTATTTCAGTTCCATCAATTCCCTCTTCTACTAATATTTTTCTATCATATTCACTTGCATTTTGTATAAATTTTGCTAAATCTTTTGAATCTTTTGCTTTATTTATCCCTAATGATGACCCTGAGTTTGATGGTTTTATAAACATTGGGTATTTTAACTTTTCTTCAACTTTTTTTATTATTTCTTCTAATGTTAATATTTCTTCGCTAAAATCTGGTAGGACGTATATATATGAATTTTCATACTTTTTTATATATACATATCTTGCTTGTTTAATATTTGCTTTTTCGAATATTATTTTTGCATATGCTTTATCCATTGATATACTAGATCCTAATACTTTTGATCCAACATATGGTATTTTCATCATTTCAAATAATCCTTGTATTGTTCCATCTTCTCCATATAGTCCATGTAACACAGGAAAAGCAATATCTACTTGTTTTAAATAGTCAAATAAATTCTCTATTTTCTCTATATTACCTAGTTTTTCTCCTACTTTTAAATTATCTATTTCTTCTACATTTTTTTTATATAAAAACCATTCTCCTTCTTTACTTATGTATATTGGAATAATTTTATATTTATCTTTATCCAAATTTTTAATTACGCTTGTGCCTGATGCAATAGAGACATCATGTTCTACTGACATTCCACCAAATATTACGGCTATTGTTGTTTTATTCATGTTTATTCCCTCCATAATTTAGCTCTTCAACTATTTTGTTAAATTTCATAGCATTAGATGCTTTTAATAAAATAGTATCTCCTTTTTGTATTATTTCTTTAAGTTTCTTTCCAGCTTCTTCTGAATCCTTACATTCTATTATATTTTCGTTGTTCATCCCAAGTTTTCTTGCTTTTTCTGAAATATATTTTGAAAGTTCGCCAACTGCTACTAATAAATCTATTTTATTTTTTTCTACTTCTTCTCCTACTTTTTCATGTAGTTCTTTCGAATATTTACCTAGTTCTAACATATCTCCTAATACTGCTATTTTTCTATTTCCATCAGTTTTACCTAGATATTCAATTGCTGGTTTTACTGAATCATAACTTGCATTATAACTATCATTTATTAATGTTACATCATTTGTAAATTTTAGTATTTCCATTCTTCTTTTGGTAAGCTCAAAGTTTTTTATTCCGCTTTTTATTTTTTCTGGTTCTATTTTAAATAAATTACCTATTGCAATTCCTGCTAAACTATTATATATAAAATGGTCTCCTCCAACTGCTACTTCCATTTCATATTTTATATTATTTATATAAATATCAAATATACTTCCATCACATTTTCTTTTTATATTTGTTGCCATATAATCACTTTTATTTTCAATTCCATAAGTGATTATTTTATGTTCTTCTTTGTTTTCTTCTTCCCATTTATGTAATAAATCATTATCATTATTAATAATTATTGGTGCATTTTCTTCCATTCCTTCTAATATTTCCAATTTTGCTTTTAATATATTTTCTCTAGAGCCTAGTATCCCTATATGTGCTGTTCCTATATTTGTTAGCACAGCCACTGTTGGTTTTGCAATTTTAGTTAATAAACTTATTTCTCCAAAATGGTTCATTCCCATTTCAATTACCATTGCATCATGTTCTTCTAGTTTTAATATTGTAAGTGGTAATCCTATGTGATTGTTAAAATTTCCACTTGTTTTTAATACATTAAATTTTTCTTTCATAACACTTGCAATAATATCTTTTGTGCTAGTTTTTCCAACACTGCCTGTTACAGCTATTACTGGTATATTATATTTACTTCTTTTATATTTTGCTAATTCTTGTAATGCTTTTATTGTGTCTTCTACTTTTATAATTATTCTATCATTATATTTTTCTTTAACATCATTCTCTATTTCTATATCTTGAACTATACATCCAACAGCCCCTAACTCTAATGCTTGTTTATAAAATGTATTTCCATCTACGGTTTCTCCTTTTATTCCAATATACATTTCTCCTTTTTTTAATGTTCTTGTATCATTTGAAAAAGATTTTATTTCTTTATCTTTGTTTCCTAATATTAATTCACCTTTGCAAATTTCAATAATGTCTTTAGCTGTTATTGATTTGCTATTTTCCATGTTATTACTCCTTTTTTATTTTTTTATTATTTTATATTATATTCAATCAAAAATCAATATGTATATTCTTCAGCATTATATAAGCATTTTTTTGATTTTTTTATTCAAATATGCTATAATTAGTATATAGTTTATAATAGGATGTGAATTTTATGAGTAATAAAATAATTGAATTTCCTGATGGAAATAAATCTAAAAACCCACCTGAAAAAATTGATATTCCATTTAATTTCGATGAAAATAATAAACGACCTCTTCCAAGAAGAGGTTTTATGCCAGATAAATATCCTACCACATACACTCGTTATACTGAAGAAGGTGATGAAGATTTTGTTGGAAATGCAAGAGCTGGAAAAATTTACACGCCAAGTAAACATATAAGAAGGCGTCTTTTAGCTCTTATTTTAAGTGGTTCTTTGTTATTTTCTTCTGGATATTATCTTGGTTCTAGAAATGGAAATGTTTCTGGTAAAACACAAGCAGAAGAGACTTTATTAAAATATTTTCAAAATAATGTTCCTGTTGAAGATATTGAATTTGTAAAAAATCATTATGATGAATATTTAGCTTTTGCACTTCAAGAATATAATCGTTGTATAAATTCACTTAATTCAGATTCTTCTACAACTTCGTTACCAGAAGACACCAATGAAAATATATCGTATAATTTATCAAAATTTGGAATAATTGCAAATGAATTAAGCAATAAATGTTATTCTACTAAAATTACTGATGATTATGAAAATATTATTAAAAATAAACTATCTTATTCTTTAGGTGGTATAGATCCTAAATATATAGATATTGTTTATGATAACAATGGTAATTGTACTGTTAGTAATAGTCTTTATCAAATAGTATATAATAAATCAATGATTAGCAATGAATTATTACCATATCTAGAACTTTTTAAAAAGGTTTCACCTGAAGTTGTAAGATATAATATAGATTTTGCACCATATTATTATCCTACTTCTCAAGAATATCTAAATGGAATTGCTATGTTGATAAATGCAACTTCTGAATTAGAAAAAATGAAAATAGTTTACTCACCTGAAAATGGATTTTCAGTAGAACCTAATGAACCTTCAAATGATTTTTCAAAATCTGATGATTATGAGCCTGAACTTTAATGTTTTAAATTTTATTTAAATATAAATATCTCCTGATTTATTCAGGAGATATTTATTTCTTATACTCTTTTATTTGCTATTTCAATTGCTTTTGTGACTATATTTCCACATGTCTTAGATGGTACATTTCCCCATCCTCCATCTTGTTTTACTTGTTCATATACTCCTAATTCTTTTGCTATTTCTTCTCTTAATTTTTCAGATATTAATCTATTTTTACTAGACATATCATTACCTCCTATGCAATAAGAACGGCTTTTGCCAATTAGATATTTAATATGATAAATATCTATTGTAGATTTTTATTTCTACATTCTTATTTTGCACATTTTATATTGTTTTTATATCAAGCAAATTTTTATTTTTTTACCAAATTTAACTATTTATTATAAATATATAACACTTGCTATATATCAAGAAATTAAGCCTTATATTTACATAGTTAATGTTCCATTTGGTGTATTTATTATTACCAAAATATTTTCTTCTCTTCCATTTTCTGCATTTATATATACTAAAAATTCATTTTCATCTACTTTTCCTTTAAATTCATAACATAATATTTCACTTTTCCATTCTGTTGGAATTACTGCCATTCCTTCACTTAATATTTCTAAGTCCTTGTTTAGATTTTCCTTTGCCTGTTCTACTGATATTTTTGGTTCTGATAAGTCTCTTTCCGTATGTGAATTTAAATATCCACTAGTTTCTGCTCCTAATATTTCTCCATTATCTAAAGCAACTTTTACTTTTACCAAATCTGGATACATTATTACTCCATCTTGCTCATATGCATAATTTATTGTAACTATTCCATCTTCTTTTAAATAATAAGTTTCTTTCATGTTTGGAAATCCATTATTTGCTAAAAATTCTTTTCCCTTTTCATTTGCCTCCTCTTGTGAAATGACTTCTGCTTCTATATTTCTATTGTAATTCATTAAAACTAGATGTCCACCTTTTTGTGATATAGATATATTCATTGGGTTATTATCATCACCATTATGCAGTTTAATTGAAAAATCATATATATTTATATTCCCATTTTCAATTAGTCCATTATTTGTTATTTCTTTTATTTTTTCGTTCCCTACAATTTCAACTGCTTTTTGTTTTGCTGTTTCTTCATCTATGTTTTCACCTGTAAGTCCTTTTTTCTCTACATTTTGAATATGCTCTGAATATGCACCATCATATATTAATCCTGCATATTCTCCAAAATTTTGATCTATGTTTGCAAAACTATATTTTGAGAAATTACTAACTTGCTTAGCAAACACATTTCCTCCTTTTTTTGTTAATTCTCCCCAACTTATCTTACCTTCCATCATTTCCACTGATAATTGGTTTAGAGTATTTCCTAATTCAACACTATAATTATGCAATTGTTTTAAATTATCGAAATCTTCATCTGTAAGTGGTTCATTATAAATATTTTTTCTAGATAAAGAATAACTATATTCACTTACTTGATTTAAAAATCTTGCGGTATTTGCAAGTTCATTTGTTTGAATTGGAAGTTCTGATAGATAAACTTGTGCTAAATTTGCTTCTCTCCATACATTTGTTAATGTTTCAGCTCCAGCTTCTGGAGTACTTGAAATTAATGATTTTGCTAAATAATTTTCTACATTTTGTACATAATCTACTAATTCAAAAAATGCCATATTATATTGATTTTCACTTGTTTGTCTATATTCGGTTTGTTTTTTATATGCATATATTCCTGTTCCTATGCAAATCGTTAATAAAACTACAACAATTGTAAGCATATGCCTATCTTTTAACCTATTTTTCCAATCAATCATTTTTTCTCTAAAACTTTTCATGTTTTCCTCCTATTTACAAAAATTATGTTTTCCTATTGTTTTTACAATTTCTCTTGACCATATCCAACTACTTGTTGCAGTGTTTGGATTAAAATAGTATAAACACCCATTTGTTGGATCCCAACCATTTAAAGCATCTCTTGCTGCTTTATATACTGTTGAGTCTTCACTAATTGGTTCATTTATCTGACCATCACTAACAGCTGTAAAAGCTCCTGGTTGATATATTACTCCAGATATAGTATTTGGAAATTCTGAAGATTTTACTCTGTTTAGTATAACTGCTCCCACGGCTACTTGCCCTTCGTACGATTCTCCTCTTGCCTCACCATTTATAGCTCTTGCCATTAGTTGTATGTCTGAATCTGTATAATCTGTTGTTTGAGCATATGCTATATTATCATCTTTTTGAATAAAAAATATTAGCATACATGATATTACTATTATTATTAAACTACTTATTATTATTTTTTTCATAAGCACCTCTTTTACATGTTTTTAATAATATTTTGTATGTTTTTTTACAAAATATACTTTTTTTGATATAATTTATTTAATTTTTAAATTGAAAGGATAATTTGTATGAAAAATATACTAATTTTTTACGGTTCATATGGTGGTGGACATTTATCTGCTGCAAAGTCTATTAAAGAATGTTTGGAAGAAAATTATGATGATATTAAAGTTGAAATGTATGACTGTATTGAATATATTAATAAATTTTTAAATAAAATTACAACAAAAGCATATGCAAATATGGCAAAAAAAGCGCCACGTATGTGGAAAAGAGTTTATACCAGCTCTCAAAATGGGCTTTTATCTAAAATAAGTAATACAGCTAATAAATTAATGGCAAACAAATTGGGTAAATTAATATTAAATATAAAACCAGATTTAATAATATCTACACATCCATTTAGTAGTCAAATGTGTGCTATTTTAAGGCAAAAAAATAAAATTAATTGCAAAATTGCAACTGTTATGACTGATTATGCCCCACATAATCAATGGCTTATTAATAATGGATATATTGACTATTTTTTTGTTGCACATAAGGGAATGAAAGATGAACTTATAAAAAAGAATATTCCTGAATTTAAGATATATGACACAGGTATTCCATTATCTAACAGGTTCTTAAAAGATTTTAATAAAAATAAAATATTAGAAGAATTCAATCTATTTCCTAACAAAATTACTGTATTGTTTTTTGCAGGTGGTAAATTCGGACTTGGTCAACATAGAACATGTGAAATATTAGAAACATTGATCGATTTATTTCCTAATATGCAAATTGTTGCTATATCAGGCAAAAATTTAAAAATGAAAGAAGATTTCGAGAAAATTGTTAATCTAAAAAAAGCTGAAAATAGTGTTAAAGTATTAGATTATACAAATAAAATCCCTGAACTTATGAGTATTTCAAATTTTGTAATAACCAAACCAGGACGGTCTTACAACAACCGAGAGTCTCGCTTCTCGGTTTACCTGTTATTATAATTAATCCTATTCCTGGTCAAGAAGAAGAAAATGCGGATTTTTTAGTTAAAAATAATGCTGGTATATGGTTAAAAAAAGAAGATAACTTAAAAGAAGTACTTACTGGTATATTTAATAATTCTGATAAAATAAAGAACTTAAAGAAAAATGTAGAACAAATAGCAAAAAAAGATTCTACAAAAAATATTTGTAAAATCTTAATGAATAATTTTTAAATATTTTACATTTCATGTCTACCTTCTAATGCTTTTGCTAAAGTTATTTCATCTGTGTATTCTAGGTCTCCACCTACTGGTATGCCATGTGCTATTCTGGAAACTTTTATTCCAAAGGGTTTTATGAGCTTTGACAAATACATTGCTGTTGCTTCTCCCTCTACCCTTGGGTTTGTTGCAATTATTACTTCTTTTATTTCAGAATTACTTAATCTATTTAGTAGCTCTTTTATTTTTATATCTTCTGGCCCAATTCCATTCATTGGAGATATTGTACCATGTAAAACATGGTACAATCCTTTAAATTCATGTGTTCTTTCCATTGCTATTATATCTTTTACATCTTCTACAACACAAATTATATTGCTATCTCTTTTAGAATTTGCACATATCTCACATGGGTCTGTGTCTGATATATTATAACATATAGAACAATATTTTAAATTTTTTCTGGCATTTTCTATTGACCCTATAAATTCATTTGTCTCTTCTTCACTTAAATTTAACATATGAAATGCAAGTCTTGTAGCTGTTTTATGTCCTATACTAGGTAGTCTTTCAAAACTTTCTATTAATTTTTCTATTGATGGTGAATAGATTGACATATTATCTTCCTCTTTTACATTAATCCTGGAATATTAAATTTTCCTAAATCTGCTGCCTGTGCTGAATCAACTTTTCTTAATGCTTCATTTACACATGTTAATATTAAATCTTGTAGCATTTCAATATCTTCTGGATCAACAACTTCTTTTTTTATTGTTATTTCTTTTATCTCTTTTTTACCTGTAACTCTTACGCTTACTGCTCCTCCGCCAGCTACTGCCTCAAATTCTTTAGCTGCAAGCTCTGTTTGAGACTTTTCTAGATCTGCTTGCATTTGTTTTGCTTGTTTCATTAGTTGATTCATATTCATTCCGCCCATTGCACCCATTCCTGGGAATCCTCCTCTTTTTGCCATATTATACTCTCCTTTCATATTATTCAATTATATTTATTGGTATATCTAATCCCTCTAATCCAACTGGATTTTCTTCTTTTGTTTCTTTTGTTTCTTCTTTTTCTATATATTTAACTTGTATTTCTTTCCCAATTTCTTTTGATATAATTCCCATCAATTCTTTCTTATTTTCTTGTAATTCAATAACAGATTTTGCAAATCCTGTTATTTTCTTAGGGAATTCTACTTCTACTAGATTTTCATTTACCTGTCTTGCTCTAGTTCCTAATAGCTGAGTATACATTAATGGCTTACCACTTTGTTTCAATTCATTAATTATGTCTGTCCAACATTCTATATATTTTCCAATGCTTTCAGGTTTACATGCAATTTTTATTTCTTCTTTTTGTATATTTGTTGGTTCTTGTTCTTTTTCTTTGCTTGGTATTACCTCTATTTTTACGGGCTCCTTAGGTTTGGCTACTTTAGGCTTGTTATCTGTTTTTTCTTCGTTTTTTATTTCAATACTAGCGTTTTTTCTATTTTCTAACATATTTTCTAATTTAGTTATTCTTGCTTCCAATTCTTTTATTCCATTGTTTTCTTGTTTGCTACAAGCTTTTATTATTCCAGCTTGGAACATTATATTTTTTTGACTTGACCATTTTATATTATTTTCTAATTCTGATAATGAATAAATTAGATTTAAAAGCCTTTCACTTGAAACATCTCCAACAATCTCTTTTATTTTTTCTATATCATCTTTACTATAAATTTGTAATTCATTTGTAGTTTTATATACTAGTACGTCTTTTATATATTTTATTATTTCCCATAAAAAATTATTTACGTCTTTTCCTTCATTTATTACCTTACCAACTAAGTCTAAAGCTTTTATTGCATCATTTTCAATAATATATTTTGTTATTTCATTTAATACATCTGTTTTAGGAATTCCTACAAGTTCCTTTATTTTATCTTCTGATATTTTTGTTTCTCCATCTTGCAAACATCTTTCTAAAATACTTATTGCATCTCTTGCTGCTCCTTCTGATAAAACAGCTATTGTATTTAATGCTTCTTTCGTTATTTCTATTTTACTTTCATCACATATTACTTTTAGCCTTTTTATTATATCTTCATTTGATAATTGCTTAAAATCAAATCTCTGGCATCTAGATAATATTGTTGGTGGTAATTTCTGTGGTTCTGTAGTTGCTAAAATGAATTTTACATGTTCAGGTGGTTCTTCTAATGTTTTTAATAATGCATTAAATGCACCTGTTGAAAGCATGTGAACCTCATCAATTATATATACTCTGTATTTAGCTAATGTTGGTAAAAAATTTATTTCATCTCTAATTTGTCTTATATCTTCTACACTATTATTAGAGGCTGCATCCATTTCAACTACATCCGTAAGAGATCCGGCCAATATTCCTTCACAAATCTCACATTTATTACATGGTTCTCCATCATGTGGATTTAAGCAATTTATTGCTCTTGCAAGTATTTTAGCAGATGATGTTTTTCCGTGTTCCTCTTCCTCCACTAAAAAGATATGCGTGTCCTACTCTGCCAGATATAATTTGATTTTTTAGAGTTCTTATTATATGCTCTTGACCTACCATTTCTGAAAAAGTTGTTGGTCTAAACTTTCTGTATAAAACTGTATATGACAAGTCATTCACCTCTTTTATATTTTTCAGCCCCTTTATGGAAAATATATTTTCACATAAAATCTTCTATTTATCGCTGCTTCCTTCCGAACCTGACGAGATTCATAGGATTTTATTGAAATATATTCTCCATAAAGGGGCCCTGCTTTTCTTAATTATTATACAATGTTATTTCTTTTTAATCAATATAAATTTATTAAAATATTAGAAAATTATATTCTCTTAAATACTATTTTTTCAAGATTAGTTTGTTCTTGTCTACATATTCCTTCTTCTAAGATATTACCTGCTGGAACATCTAAGACTATGTTGGATTTATATTTTACGCCAGAATTTAATTCTATAATAATATCAAAAGATATCTTACTATATAATTCATTAATATCAATATTTAAATTATTTAATAATGTTCCATCATGATTTACTTGCTCTTGTATATTATATTGACCTAATTCATCTAAACTATATCTTATTCCAATAATTCCACCCTGATTTCCAATTTCTAGCTCTTTTATATTGCTTTGCTCTTTCCCTATATATTCTATTTTATTAGTAATGTATTCATCATTAAATTCAAAAATTTCTCTAGCATTTGGACTTGGCCTGTAAAATTTTCCTTTGCCTATTTTACTTGCTTCATTTATATAAAATTTTTCTATTATTACACTTTTTATACTATTTTCTTTTTTTACATTTTCATTTTTTTCTATTTGAAGATATATATCATTTATTTGTACTAATGATAGATTTAATCTATCTTCTGTACTCTCAACACCTTCTGCTGAACTTACTACAATTATTTTAGTAAGTTCAAAAGGCATATTAGTTTCGCCTTCTACTTCATATTTTAGCATTAGTAATAAAACAACAACTGTAATTATTGTTATTACACTAATTACAGCAATTCTTTCAAATATTTTTTTCTTATTTGAGTTTAGCATATTTCTCCTTTATTTGCTTTTTCTTAAATCTTTAAAAAAATCTTTTAATATTTTTTCACATTCTTTTTGTAGAATTCCTTTTTCTACAATTACCTTGTGATTAAATTTATAATCTTCTAATAAATTTAATACTGAACCACATGCACCTGTTTTTTCATCACTTGTTCCAAAATATAATTTTTTTATTCTTGAATTTATAATAGCTCCTGCACACATTGCGCATGGCTCTAGCGTTACATACATTTCGCAATCATTAAGTCTCCATGAGTTTAATTTTTTACTTGCTTTTTTTATTGCTTCTATTTCTGCATGATAAGTAGTATCTTTTTTTATTTCTTTTAAATTATATGCTCTTGAAATTATTTTATTATCTTTTACAATTATTGCTCCAACTGGTACTTCTAATTTTTTTAATGCCTTTTCTGCTTCTTTTAATGCTTGCTTCATAAAATATTCTTTACTATGTATCATTTTCTTGGCGCACTTAGCTGGAATCGAACCAGCGACCTTTCCCTTAGGAGGGGAACGCTCTATCCTACTGAGCTATAAGTGCATTACTCCTTATATGTTTCTTTTGTATAGGCGAATTAATTCGCCTATACATTTTAATTATTTAGTTTCTCTACTAAATCATCTACATTTATTCCATGAACATCACATGCTTCTTCTAATGTTTCTTCTCTTGCTGCAGGGCATCCTAAGCAATGCATTCCTGCTTCTAATAAAATATCTGCTTTTTCAGGTGCATTATCTAATAAATCACCAATTTTGGTTGTTTTTTCTATTTGCATAATTTTGCCTCCTTTATTGTTATTATTTGTAATCTTTTTTAATTTTAACATATTTTTATTAAAAAGTATAGACAAACTTTAGAATTTATTATATTATTGTAAAAACAATATATCATTCATGTTTTAAATTAATAATTAACATGGAGGTGATTATATAGGTAATTTAATAAATATATTTTTCATAACACTTATTCTAAACTTATTTATTTCTTTTTATTTTATTTATTCTAAATTTGAAAATGTTATTTTCCACAAAAAACAAGGTTCAAAATTAAATTTTAAAAAATTAAATTAAGGAGGTTTTTTCATTTTTGAGATTTTTGTTTCGTATTATTTTTATTTTATTCTTTATTGTAATTTCTTTAATTTTGTTAGATATTGTTCTTAAACCTGTTTTTAATTCTCCAAATGTTATTATTACATATGGTTTACATCCATTTGATATATCCACTGAAAAGCCCATACTTTGGTCTTATATTAAAAAAATATATATTATTTCATATGTTTTTTCTACAATTATTATTTCTAATTCTTTTTTCCAAAAATTTATTTTTAAAAAATTAGATTTTAAAAAAAGAAATAAAAATTCTAATATTATTTCTGAAAATGAATTAAATTTATTTATTGGGAATAATTCCGAAAATAATGAAAAAATATTTATTCCAGAAAAAGGCTTGTTTCAAAACATTTTAATTACTGGAACAATTGGAACTGGTAAAACATCTTCTGCTATGTATCCATTTACAGAACAATTAATTAAATATGATAAACAAAAAATCGGTATGCTTATTTTAGATGTAAAAGGTAATTTTTATAAAAAAGTTAGTGAAATTTGTGCTAAGTATGAAAGAGAAGATGATTTATTAATTTTAGAATTAGGTGGTAATATCAGATATAATCCATTACATAAACCAAATTTAAAACCAATTGTATTAGCAAATAGATTAAAAACAGTATTAACACTTTTTTCTCAAAATAATTCAGATTCTTACTGGCTTGATAAAGCAGAAGAAGTTATATCTGAATGTATTAAATTATGTAGATTATACAATAATGGATATGTTACATTTTTAGAAATACATAAATTGATTAATTTTCCAAACTATTATAAAGAAAAAATTGATTTTTTAAGAACTATTTTTCAAAGTGGAAAGCTGAGTCAAAATGAGACATATGATTTATTATCAAGTTTAGAATTTTTTGAAACTGAATTTAAATTATTAGACCAAAGGGTTTTATCAATAATTAAATCTGAAATCACAAGAATTACAAGTCCTTTTATTTCTGAATTAACAATTCTAAATACTTTTTCTCCAGAAAGATCAAATTTAAATTTTAAAGGTTTTAGCGAAATTATAAATAATGGCAAAATACTTGTTTTAAACATGAAAATAGCTGAATATAAAAACTTATCTAAAATAATTGCTGCATACTTAAAACTAGATTTTCAAAGTGAAGTATTATCTTCAATTTCTTCAAATACAAATATTACAGCTTTTATTTCTGATGAGTTTCATGAATATATTACAAGTACTGATTCAGATTTTTTTGCCCAAAGCAGAGAAGCTAAATGTGTTAATATAGTTGCTACTCAAAGTTATACTTCACTATTAAATACATTAAAAGATCAAAATCTTGTTAAATCAATAACTCAAAATTTAATAAATAAATTATGGTTTAGAACAGATGATATTTTTACTATTGAAGAAGCACAAAAACAAATTGGTAAAGAAGAGAAAATTAAAAAGTCTAAAAGTATTTCTGAAAATGCTAAAGAAACTAATTTTGACTATTTCTCTAACACATTAAAATCTACGGATTCAAACATTTCAGAAAGTATAAGTACTTATACACAAAACGATTTTATTTATGACACTAGTTTTTTTTCTCAAAAATTAGAAACATTTTCTTGTCTTGGTTTTTTATCTACTGGAAATAAAATTCTAGCTCCAACAAAAATTAATATGATTCCATATTTTAAAAACAATTTTAATTCTAAAAAAAATTCATTTATTTAATTTTATATTATAAATAGGAGGTTTTATGAAAAATAAAAAATTATTTTTTATTCTATTTACATTGTTATTATTTATTTCACTATTTTTTACATTATATACAGAAAGCTTTGGTGCTGATCCTAAATTAATTTCTACATTAAAAAAAGCTTTTGAAAAAATTGAAGATTGGTTAGTAAAAATTGCAACCCCTGCAGCAGCAGTTGCTGTTGGTACAGGATTACTAATGAAAAAGTTTAGTTTCGGAGATGAAGAAAAAATACGAACAGGTAAGAGATTAATTAGAGGATCACTTTTTTCATATGCATTTATTCTTGCAATTGACCTAGTTTTATCTGCAATTGAATCTCTAATAAAATAAGGATGTGATGTATTGGAACAAGAGCAAATAAATATTGTAGAATTAATAACACAAACAATTAATACAATTTTCTCTGAATTTTTATCTTCCATAGATAATAGTTTATATTCTATTTTAGATGAACTAACATTTATTAGTGAAAATATTCTGGACAATTCATATTTAGAAAAAATACTTGGTTCTTCAGCATCTAATAGTATAATTCTTATTGCAAATGCACTTTTAATTGGTTTTTTATTATATTATGGAATTTCACTTTTATTATCACATCTAACATTTTCAAGAAATGAACATCCCATACAATTTATTTTTAAAATAATTATTTTCGGTATTTTAATTAATTCATCTTATTTTTTTATAAAGCAAATTATTTTTTTTAACTCCACAATCTCTTTAGCAATATTAGATATTGGTGAAAATTTATTTGATGAAGAAATTAGCTTTTCTTCTTTAATTGAAAACTTAAATTCTATTATTTACGAAGAAGATCAAAATTTTAATATTTTTTCTATTTATGGAATAATTAGAAGTTTTATTTCATTTGGAATGCTTAATTTACTATTTTCGTATTCCCTAAGGTATATAATGATTAAGGTCTTTATAGTAATTACTCCTTTTGCAATATTAACATTAATTTCAGAAAAAACAAGCTGGTTTTTTAAATCTTGGTTTAGAACATTTTTATCATTATTATTTCTTCAAGATTTGGTAGCTATAATTTTATTAATTACTTTTTCTATTGATTTTTCAGAATCTGATTTATTTTCTAATTTGATGTATGTTCGGTTCTATTTATGCTTTAACACGTTCTAATCATTTTATTAAAGAATTTATGGGAGGAATTTCTACAAATATCAATTTTGGAATTTCTAATTTAAAATCTATGTTATATAAATAATATTTTAAAATGGAGGTAATTATTTTGAAATTTATTTTCCCTAAAAATTATAATTTCTCTCATAAATTATTTGGATTTATTGATTATTCAACAGCTGTTTTTAATCTTGTTTGGTATATTTTCATATTTTGTTTAATTAATATATTTTTTTCAAATTTAAATATAAAAATATTTCTATTTATTTTATTTTGTTTTCCTCTTTCAATATTAAGTTTTATTGGATTTAATAACGAAAATATTTTATATGTTTTGTTATATATTTTAAAATTTATAAAGTCTAAAAAAATATATTTTTATATGTAATTATATTTTTTAGTTGTAAATCTATTTTCAAAATGATATAATTTTATACATTAGCAAAGGATGAAATGGCTTTATTAAATATACTAAAATATATACTTTAAAAGGTAGTTTGGCCTTATTTATTATAAGCCTATTAATATACATGTCACAATATGGGGGAATAAATATGAAATTAGAACAAAATGAAAAATCTTTCTTATTTTCAACAACCGAATTACCTGATGTTTTCTTTACAGAATATTTATCTTGTGCTAGTGGAAATTACATAAAAGTATATTTATACCTTGTCTTTTTATCTAAATATAATAAAGAAATTAAACTTACAGATCTCTCTAAATCACTTGCTTTACCATTTAAAGATATTCAAGAAGCATGTGCTTATTGGGAAGATTTGCGGAGTAATAACAAAAAAAAATACTGGATATATTATAAACAATTTACAAGAAATTGAATTAAATAAATTATACAAGCCTAAACTAACAATTTCACCTGAAGATATAGAGAAAAACAAAAAGAATCAATATAGAGCAAAAGCAATTGAAAATATTAATAATTTATATTTCCAAGGCATAATGTCACCTTCATGGTATAATGATATTAACTTCTGGTTTAAAAAATATAATTTTGATGAACAGGTTATGATTGCACTTTTTGGATATTGCTTTGATAAATCTGCTCTTCATAAAAGATATGTTGAAACAGTTGCTGATAGCTGGTATAAAAATAATATAAAAACTTTTACAGACTTGGACTCATATTTTCATAAACAGGAAAAATTATCTACTATAAAAAAATCTATTTCTAAAAAACTTAGACTTACACGTATGCTTACCCAATTTGAAGAAGCATATATAGAAAAATGGGTAGTTGATTTTGGATATGAAATTAATATAATTGATATAGCACTTAAAAAAACTACATCTAAACCTAATTTTAGTTTTGATTATTTAGATAAATTAATAACCAGCTGGCATGAACATTCTTTAAAAACTGCTGAGGATATTGAAAAATTTATGCAAGATATGAAGCAAAAAAACAAGAATGTAAAAGAATTAGAAAAGAAAAGTTCATTTAACTCTTATAATCAAAGACAATATGAAGATTTAGATGCTATTTATGAAAATATTCAAGCTAAAAAACAATAAAGGAATTTTATTATGGATAGTCAAAATTTAAAATATGTTTTAAAACAATATGAACAAAAAAGGTTTAAAGCTTTAGAAGATTTAGAAAAGAGAAAAAACGATCTATATAAAAAAAATAAAAGATTGCAAGAGATAGATATGGAATTAAGCAATGCTGCTATAAATTTTGCAAAATCAATATTAAATTCAAAAGAAAATTCTATATCTTTACTTGAAGAAAAAAAAGAAAAATTGAAAAAAGAAAAATTAAAAATTCTAAATTCATTAAATTTAGATGAAAAATATTTAGAACCACATTTTGAATGTTCTATTTGTAATGACACCGGATATATAAATAACGGATTAAAATCTATAATGTGCAATTGTTTAAAACAAGAATTATTTAATATAGAATATAATAAATCTAATATTGGTAATTTAGAAAAAGAAAATTTTGAAAATTTTAATGAGAATTTATATTCTGAAGAAATAAATCATGATAAATATAGGATTAATATTTCTCCTAGAGAAAATATTAAAAAAATTAAAAATATAGCAATAAATTTTATAAATAATTTTGAAAATCCAGATGAAAAAAATCTTATATTTATTGGTAATTCTGGACTTGGAAAAACCTTTTTAAGTAATTGTATAGCAAATGAAATATTAAAAAAAAATAAAACAGTATTATATCAAACTGCACCAGTTATGTTAGATGAAATTATAAATTATAGATTTGGAAAGCCAAACTCAAATCAAAATATTATTGAAAATTTATTAAATGTAGATTTATTAATAATAGACGATCTCGGAACAGAAAATATAAATAGCATGAAATTTGTTGAATTATTTAATATAATAAATACAAGAATATTAAATCAAAATAAAAAAATTACCAAAACAATTATTTCAACTAATTTAAGTCTGCAAAATATTTACTCTATTTATGATGAAAGAATTGCTTCAAGAATTGTTGGTTATTATACAGTATGTAAATTTTATGGAGATGATATTAGATTTAAATAAATAATAATCTTTTATTTGTTTTTATATCTTATTATTTTCACAAGTGGTTTTACCACTTGTGTTTTATTATATTTAATTTTTATAATATATTTAAAAATATTATTTTTAATGTTTTTATATTTAATTTTTTATAAATTTTTTATTATTTTTATTATTTTTATTATTTTTATTATTTCTATAATTTCTTTATCTATATTTTAATTTTATTTTATAATTATTTTTTCATAAATTATTTTTTTATAATTGTTTTTATTATTAATTTTCTATAATTTTTTATTTTTAGTTTTTTTTATTTCATTTTTTTATTATTAATTTTTAAAATTATTTTTTTAATTTGTTTTTTATTATTAATTTTTTGTTTCTTAATTTCGTTTTTTATTATTAAATTTTTAAAATTATTTTTTTAAAAATTTTTTATAATTATTTTTTATATTTATAATTTAATTTTTATACTCGATTTTATTTTTTTATTTTTTTGATGATTTTTGTCTTTTATATAAATTTTATTTTTTCATCAGCTTTGGTAAAAATTACAAATTAAATATTATGAATTCAAATAGCAACTATTCTAATTTTTATAATATAGTTTTGTTTATTGTCTAAATTGTATTATTCCTTTTTGTCAAATATTTTTATTTTATTTACATAATTTTATTATGTTGATATTTTTCTTCTCTTTATTAAATTTCTCCTTTCCATTATACCCGATGCTTTCTATTTATCTTTTTTTTACAATTTTCTAAATTCTTCTTTGACGTTATCTTAAATTATTATATATTTTATCTTAAATTTTATTTTTCTTACCATCATCTTTTTTATTTTACTCAATTCGCATCTTGTTTTCTTTTATGGTAATTTCTTCAAAATTATTTTTAATTTTTTCATTATTATTAATCTTTAAATTCAAAATTAAATTTTAAATTTATACATCATTTTCTTAAAACTTTTATTCATTATTATTTTGTAAAATATTTTTAAATTGTTTTATACAAAATAATTTTTTCTTATTTTTTATTAAAAATTTTTTAAATTATTAAATTAATTTTTTTTAATTAATTTAATAATTTATGTTTTGATTTTTTATAATAATTTTTTATTATTAATAAATTTATTTTTTTATTTTTATTTTTTTAATATTAATTTTTTATAAATTAATTTTTTATTTTTATTTTTTTAATATTAATTTTTTAAATTATTTTTTATTTGTTTTTTTAATTTACTTTTTATTATTAAATTTTTTATAAATTATTTTTTTGTTTTTTAATTTTATTTTTTATTATTTATTTTTTTAAATTATTTTTTTATTTTACTAATTTAATTTTTATTTTATTATTAATTTTTTTTATATATTTTTATAATTATTTTATAAGAAAAGTGTTTCACAGGGCAAGTCTTTGAAGCAACGGCGAAATAAATACATGTCCTCGCTTTGCTCGGACGAACTAATGTAGCCTAACCTTGTTGCATACGGAAAAATCGTTATAAATACTGAAATATCAATGAAAAATTTGATTTTCCCTATGCAATAAAAAAATAAATGCAAACACTTTTGGTGTATACATTTATTTTTTATTCAATATAATTTTCTTTTAGTTTTCTTCTTTTTCTTCTGTTATTTTTTCAATACTAACAACTTTTCCTTCATTTGTTCTCATTAGTGTTACTCCTTGTGTTACCCTTCCTAGTATGCTTATGTTTGAAACATTCAATCTTATTATTACACCCGTATCTGTTATTAACATTACATCATCTGTTTCTTCTACTATTCTAATTCCAACTATTTCTCCCGTCTTAGGAGTTACTTTATATGTCATAACTCCTTTTCCTCCTCTTGTCTGTACTTTATATTCATCTAATTCTGTTCTTTTTCCAAATCCATTTTCTGTTATTGCAAGCAATGTTCTATTAGAATTCGTAATAATAGATTCCATTCCTATTACATAATCATTTTCATCTAGTTTCATGCCTATTACACCTTGTGATACTCTTCCCATAGGCCTTACATCTTTTTCATCAAATGTAATACTCATTCCTTGTCTTGTAACTAATACTATATTGTCTTGACCATCAGTTAATCTTACATTTATTACCTCATCATCTTCTCTTAAGGTTATTGCCTGTAATCCAGTTTTTCTTGCTGAATTATATTCTAATAATGAGGTTTTCTTTATAAAACCTTTCTTAGTCGCAAAAAGCAAATATTTTCCTTCTGCAAAATTAGGTATTGGTATTATTGTAGAAACTTTTTCCCCTGGATCTAGACTTAATAGATTAACTATTGCTGTTCCTTTAGCAGTTCTTCCTGCTTCTGGTAATTCGTATCCTCTTAGTCTATATAATTTTCCTTTATTACTAAAGAATAAAATTGTATCATGCGTTGATGCTGTAAAAATTTCTTTTACAAAGTCCTCTTCTCTTGTTGATATACCAGTAATTCCCTTTCCACCTCTTTTTTGGCTCTTATATGTATCTATAGGCATTCTTTTTATGTAGCCAAAATGAGTTAATGCAATAACATTTTGCTCTTCTTTTATTAAGTCCTCTACATCAATTTCTCCTTCTGATGCTACTATTTTAGTTTTTCTTTCATCTCCGAATTTTTCTTTCATTTCTAGCAATTCTGTTTTTACTATATTTAAAACTAACTGCTCACTTTCTAAAACTTCTTTTAAATATGCAATTAATTTCATTAATTCATTATATTCTTCTTCAATTTTTTCTCTTTGCAAACCAGATAGTGTTTTCAATCTCATATCTAAAATTGCTTGTGCTTGAATTTCAGATAGTCCAAATCTTTCCATTAATCTTTCTTTTGCATCATCATATGAATTCCTAATAATATTAATTACTTCATCTATATTATCAATTGCTATTCTTAATCCTTCTAATATATGAGCTCTTGCTTCTGCTTTATCTAGTTCAAATTTTGTCCTTCTTATTGTAACAGTTTTTCTGTGTTTTATATAGTTTTCTAAACATTCTTTTAGTGTAAGAATTTTTGGTTCTCCATCTACTAATGCTAACATTATAACTCCAAATGTGTCTTGCATCTGTGTGTTTTTAAATAACTGATTTAATAATACTTGTGCATTTGTATCTCTTTTTAATTCTATTACTATTCTTACTCTATCAATTCTATCAGATTCGTCTCTTATTTCTGAAATACCCTCTAGTCTTTTTTCTCTTACTAAAGCTGACATATTTTCTATAAGTTTCGCTTTATTTACTTGATATGGTAATGATTTTACAATTATTCTTTGCTTGTTATTATTCATTTCTTCTATTTCTGTTTCGGCTCTTAAAGTTATTTTTCCTCTTCCTGTTGCATAAGCATCTTTTATTCCTTGTTTTCCTAATATTATTCCTTCTGTTGGAAAATCCGGTCCTTTTATTTCTTGCATTAATTCTTCTGTTGTAATATTTTCATTATCTATTAGTTTTATTGTTCCATTTATTACCTCTGTTATATTATGTGGAGGTATGTTAGTTGCCATTCCAACTGCAATTCCTGATGAACCATTTATCAATAATGATGGAACTTTTGAAGGTAATACTGTTGGCTCTTGTAATCTATCATCATAGTTTGGCATAAAATCTACAGTGTTTTTTTCTATGTCTACTAACATTTGTTCTGCAATTTTTGACATTCTTGCTTCTGTATACCTCATCGCTGCTGCACCGTCTCCATCTATTGATCCAAAATTACCATGTCCATCAATGAACATATATCTTAATGAAAAATCTTGAGCCATTCTTACCATTGCATCATATACTGCTGCATCACCATGTGGATGATATCTTCCTAATACAGATCCAACAGTATTTGCACACTTTCTATATGGTTTATCTGATGTTATTCCATCTTCATGCATTGCATATAAAATTCTTCTGTGTACTGGCTTTAATCCGTCTCTTACATCAGGTAACGCACGTGATACTATAACACTCATTGCATAATCTATATATGATGTTTTCATTTCTGCTTCTATATTTCTTTGAATAATGTTTTCTTTAATTTTGTCCATTTTATTTTCCTCTCCGTCCATATATATTTAATTTGAAATATTTTTTACTTTACTTTTGTATTATACTAAACTAAAAAAAAATATGCAAGCATATTTTTTTTAGTTTTTTCTTGTGTTTATAGTTTTTCTGCCAACTCTTTTTCAATTTCACTAATATCAAAATTTTGTCCATTATTTTTTATTAAGTTATGTATATTTTCTATTTTTCGAACCTGTTTTAAAGTATTTTCTAATGGTATTACTTCTTTTAATTCATTTTGTATTTTTTCAAATTCCTTATCCATATTATTAAAATCTTTTAGCTCAAAATATTTATTCCAATTTTCAGAATATTCATTTAATTTTTCTATAGATGTTACCTGTTTTGTTAATGTGTTTTCTATATTTTTATTTACATTATCTAATAATAAATCTTTTCCTTTTTTTATAATATTAATGGTTGTGTTAGATAATAAATCATTTTTTTGGATTTTATTTAATACAAAATCAATTAAATTAGATGTGCTATCAATTATTCCTCCACTTTTTACAGCAGTTTGGACTTGTGATATATTTTCAAACTTTCCTGTAAATATTCCTATAACACTTTTACCTAAATCTATTGCTGAATCTACTATTTCATTTATTCCTTCTTTAAACCCCTCATTTAAAAAAGTGTCTTTTATATTTATTATTTGATCTTCTATTAAATCTGGAAATAGAGCTCTTATTCCTAAATCTAATCCTACATTTATTGCTTTCCCTAAGGTTGTTTCTAAGAAATTATTTTGTTCCTTTTCAATCGAATTTTCTAAATTATTATCAATTGAATTTTCTAATACTAATTCCGACATTTTCTCACCTCCTTATATTTTTTTTATAATATTTGTTATTTCTTTTTTTATTTTATTATTTTTTATGGTATTTTTATTTATAAATAAATTAATTTCATCACTATAATCTAATTTTCCAATTATATTAAAATCACTAAATATATTTTTTATTATATTTTTATCTATAGAATTTTTATTATATTTATTTATTAATATTTTTATTTTATTTCTTTCAATTAAAAAATTATAAATAATTTTTTTTAATATTTTTTTACTTTTATTTAATTCAATTAAATTTGCTTCTGTAATAAAAATAATTTCATTATTTTTTATTATTGATTTTATTAATTCATAATTATTTGTGTTTGTGTCAATTATTATTTTGTGATTTATTTTAAATTTTTCTATCATTTTATTAAATTTATTTTTATCAAATTTTTTATTATTGTCTAAAAATATTTCTATATTATAAATTAATTTTATTTTTTTATTTATATTAATTATTTCTTCTTTTTCTTTTTTCTTTATTCCATATAATGTACATAAACTATTATTTATATTATCAAAATCAATTAGCAATATTTTATTTTTTTCATAATATTTTGCAATTAATGCAGAAAATATGCTTTTTCCTATTCCCGAATTTCCCATTATAAAAATTAAGTTATTTTCTTCAATATTTTTTTTGGAAAAATGTTTTTGGGGAATTTTTTTTATGTTCATTATTTTTTTGAATTTTTTTATTATTTTTATTTTTGTTATTTTGAATTTTTTTATTATTTTTATTAATTTTATTTTTTTAATAATTTTATTAATTTTATTTTCAGATTTAATTTTTTTATCAATTAAATTAATTAGATCATTTTTTATATTTTTATAAAAAATATAATTTATTTTATTTTCATTTAAATATTTTTCTATTTTTTCATTTTTATTTAATAATATAATTATTTTATTAAATTCATATATTTTTATTTTTTCTAAAAATTCTATTAAATTTTCTCTTATTATTTTTTCATTTATTATTAAAATATCTGGATAAATATTTTTATTTAATATTTCTATTATTCCTTCTTCATATTGAATATCTGGTGCTAATATATTATATTTTTTTGTTTTTATTAATTCTGTATTTATTTTTGGTTCTCCGTATTGCTGTTATTATTTTTTTCATTTTTTTATCCTTTTAATAATTTTAAATTATAGCTTCTTTTTCAAAATCTGCTGCTTCTATTTTAGTTAATATATGATCCTCTTGTGCAAAAATTAAACATTCCCCTCTTTTTAATGATTTTATTTCTATTTTTTCTTTTTCTGATAAATTTGTATATTTACTTAGTAAAATTATATTTTCTTCTTCTAAAGAAAAAAATGTTTTTATGCTTGAATTGTTTAATATACTTTTTCCATATGTTCCATTTTCTAAACTAAATAAATCATATATATCTTGTGTTATTGCAACACTACTTCCTCCATATTTTCTTATTGTTTTAAATATTTTATATATAAAACTTGCTACTTCTTTATTTGAAGTTACACCTATTAATCTCCATATTTCATCTAAATATATTGCTTTTTTTATTTCTCTATTTTTTTTAATTTTATCCCAAAATATATCTGTAAATAAATACATACCGTATTTCAAGTTTTCTTCACCAAGATCATATATATCTGCAACAATTAATTTATTATTTAATTCAATATTTGTATAATTATTAAAAAATTTTAAAGACCCTTTAACAAATGGAATTAATTTTATTTTTAATTTTTTTACATTTTCATCTTTTTCTAATATATTATATAAATCTTCTAATATTGGCATATCTTTGCTAGATTTAAAAACTTTACCATCTTTTTCATTTTTATATAATGTTTCATCATTAAACGTTATATTTTTTTCTTTATATGTTAGTATTATTTTTTCTTCTAATATTGCTTTTTCTTCTTCATCCATATTTCCAAATATTAAATTGAAAAACCCAATTAATTTTGAAATTTTAGTTGCAAGATATCCAGTTGTTTCTTCAATACTTTCTTCTCTTATATCAAAAACATTAATATATGTATTTGATGTTGGCCCTATTTTTAATATAGTACCATCTACGCTTTCACATAATTTTGTATATTCTCTTTCCGGATCTATTATATATTGTTCTATACCAAGTAGTCTGTATCTTAATGCTAATAATTTTATATAAAATGATTTACCGAGAACCACTTGTTCCAAATACACATATATTTGCATTTTTATATTTTTCTGTGTTATATCTATCAATAAAAACCAAAGAATTATTATAAATATTATTTCCAATATATATTCCGTTTTCATCAAAAATAGATGATGAAACAAATGGATATGTTGCTAATAGACCATTAGTTAATATATTTCTTCTACTTGCAATTTTTATATCTTGGTTATTTTCCATTATTGGAATACATGATAAAAATAACTGTTCTTGCCTGAAATTTGCTTTTCTTGTTTGTATTCCAATACTTGATGATATTCCTTCTATTTTATTTATTAAATATTCTAATTCTTTTAGATTATTAGAAAATAAATTAAAATAAATATATAAAAAATATAAATTTTCATTATTTACTTGAATTTCTTTTCTAATATATTTTGCATCATTGTATGTAAATGCTGCAATATCAAAGTCTTGGCTATTTTTGTTTTCTAATCCGCACAGAAACATTTCCAATATGATATGTTAAATCTCTTATTGTTTTATATGTATCTTGTTTTTCATAAAAAATTGAAATATTCATATTAATATCTGTATCAATTAAATTTTTTAATATTAAATCTGAATATTCTCTATAATAATTTACTGCTATTAATCCTGAATAATACATATTTTCTATTTCTATATATTTCGGATTAGTTGTATTTATATATGATGGTGAAATTATATCCTTTTCATTTTTTGTACCATTTAAAAATGATATTTTATCTTTTATTTTATTAATTATTTTCATTTTTTTCACCCTTTAATAAAAGATTTTATTATTTCTTCTGTTTCTTTTTTATTATTTATTTCAGTTACAATATTTCCGCAACGATATAAACATTCTTTTATTTTAAAATAATTTATATTTAAATTATTTATTGATATTTTTTCTGAATTTTCATTTTTCCCTTGTAAGTCTTTTATTATAACAAAATAATTTTTAGATGAAGATTTATTTTCTGAATTAATTTTTTGAATAAAATTTATATACTTATTTGATAAATTTATTATTTTTTCATTTTTTTCTTCTTGATTTTTTATATTTGAAATATGTCCTAAAAGATTTTCTTTATTACTTTGAATTAAAATTTGAATATCAAATTCAATTGTTTGAAGAAAAATTTTATAAGAATTTAATATTGCCTCTTTTTCTAAACTTGATTTTAGATTGAAATTTACTGGAGTTATTTTCATAATTTTTACATAAGAATTATCTTTTAATTTTATAATTCCATTTTCTAAAATCTTTTCAAAAGGCAACCATTCTTGAACAGAAATAACCTGTTTTTTTTGCATTATTGCCTCCATATATTAATTTTTAGGGGAAATAGTTTTAAGAAAATTAATTTAAGAATTAAAATATTTATTAATTATTTTTATTTTATATTTGTTTTATTGTTTTGTCAACAAATTTTCATAGACATGTTTCGACAAAATTTTTTTTTGTTTTTATGAATATTTTTAATTTTTTTTCACATAATATTATCATAAGGTTCATATTAGTTGAGCCAAGAGTAGTATAAGGTCTTTATCTAGGGCTTTATATTATTCGGTCAAAGGTTATATGTGGCTTATTCATAGGTCATATATAGCCGGAGATAAGATTATATTATTTATATGTAAGCTGTATTCTAAAATCAAATATATGTTTATAACATTTTTATTTATTATTTATATGGTTAAATTATAGATAGTATAGTTGAGCTAAGATTATATTTATATCTAATGTCAAATATTCTTTAAGTTTTATTATTTAAAAAATATTTGTATAAGAGGTTATTATTAGTCCTATATGGATGAATATAGTTTCTTTTGGTGTATTTATAGTCGAACAAGTGATTTATATATGTGGTATATTGCTTATTTGTATAGTAATATACATTAGGTAAGACTATTATGTATATAAGTCTTAGTGAAGATTAATATGGGCTTTGGTGATAATAGCGTAAGAATTTTATTTCTTACGCTATTAATTAAATATCTAAGTTTTTTACAAATTTAGCATTTTCTTCTATAAATTTTCTTCTTGGTTCTATTTCGTCTCCCATTAATATTGTAAATATTTCATCTGCTTTTATAGCATCATCTAAATTTACTTTTATTAATGTTCTAGTTTCTGGATTCATTGTTGTTTCCCATAACTGTTCAGGATTCATTTCTCCTAAACCTTTATATCTTTGTATTCCTATTCCATCTCTTCCTATTTCTTCTAGCTTTTGATTTAATTCATCATCTGTATAACAGTAAATATCATGCATACCTTTTTTAGATAACTTATATAATGGTGGCTGAGCTAAATATACATTTCCATTTTCAATTAAAGGCTTCATATATCTAAAGAAAAATGTTAATAAAAGAGTTCTAATATGTGCTCCATCTACATCCGCATCTGCCATTATTATTATTTTTCCATATCTAATTTTTGTTATGTCAAAGTCTGTACCAATTCCAGCTCCAACAGCTAATATTACTGGTTGTAGCTTATCATTATTATATATTTTATCTGCTCTTGATTTTTCAACATTTAGCATCTTTCCCCATAATGGTAGTATTGCTTGGAATTTTCTATCTCTTCCTTGTTTTGCACTTCCACCTGCAGAATCTCCTTCAACAATAAATATTTCACATACTGATGCATCTTTTTCGCTACAATCTGATAGTTTTCCGTGGCAATGTAGATGTTTCAAGTGCACTTTTTCTTCTAACCAACTCTCTTGCTTTTCTTGCAGCTTCTCTAGCTCTTGAAGCACTAATACATTTTTCAAGAATTGATTTAGCAATTGATGGGTTTTCTTCTAAAAACGCAGACAATTCTTCATTTACAGCAGACATAACAATTCCCGCAACTTCACTATTTCCTAGTTTTGTTTTCGTTTGTCCTTCAAATTGTGGTTCTTTCACTTTTACTGAAATAACTGCTGTAATTCCTTCTCTTATATCTTCACCTTGTAAATTTGAATCCTTATCTTTTAACAAATTATGTGATTTCGCATAATCATTAAAAACTTTTGTTAATGCTCTTTTAAAACCTTCTAAATGTGTTCCACCTTCTATTGTATTTATATTATTTACAAATGTATAAATATTTTCCGAATAAGCTGTTGTGTATTGAATTGCAATTTCAATTGGAACTTCTCCAGCTTTTTCAATATATATTGGCTTTTGATTTATCTTTTCTTTATTTTTATTTAAAAATTCAACAAAAGAAATTAATCCACCTTCAAAACAAAAATCTGCTTTTTTATATGGTTCTTCTCTTTTATCTTCTATAGTTATTCTTAATCCTTTTGTTAAAAATGCCATTTCTCTAAGTCTTGTTTCTAATGTTTCATATTCATAGTTTAGTGTTTCGAAAATAGTTCCATCTGCTAAAAATCTAACTTTTGTTCCAGTTTTATCAGAATCTCCTATTCTTTCTAGTTTTTTTACAGTTTTTCCTCTATTAAATGACATTTGGTATATTCCACCATCTCTTTGTATGGTTACTTCTGTCATATCTGATAAAGCATTTACAACAGATGCACCTACTCCATGCAATCCTCCTGAAACTTTATAACCACTGTCTCCTCCAAATTTTCCTCCTGCATGTAATTTTGTATAAACAGTTTCTGCTGCAGATATTCCTGTTTTTTCATGTATATCTATTGGAATACCCCTTCCATCATCTTCAACACATATAATATTTCCAGGTTCTATTGTTACATTTATATTTTTGCAATAACCTGCTAATGCTTCATCAACACTATTATCCACAATTTCATATACTAAATGATGTAATCCTCTTACAGAAACACTTCCTATATACATTCCTGGTCTTTTTCTAACAGCTTCTAATCCTTCTAGTACTTGTATTTGCTCAGCATTATATTCATGTTCAAATTTTTCCATTTGTTTACTCCTATTCTTAATAATAAAAGCCGAAACTATATATGCTTTGGCTCTATTATAATATTTTTGTCCTTTTTTCTAATGTTCCAGATAAAATACTTGTTATATAATATTTCATACCATCTTTTTCTTTTGTTAAAATAATTGTCTTTTTATTTCCATCTGATATGTCTATAATATTTTTTTCTTCTTTTTTTATTGTTTCTTTAAATTCATTCGTATTTTTTATTGTTTCTAAATTTAATATACATACAATTTTATTTGAATCTATACAAATATTTTTTCCAATATGAACATACATGTATTCTATCACACTCTTTCTTTTTTTTCAAATATTAAATTAATAAAATATTTTTCCATTTTTTACATTAAATAAATTTTTTTCATTCTCTATTTTATCAGTACATGTTATTAATACTTGTTTTTGTTCTATATTTTCTAAAAGATTTTTTCTTCTTTTTTCATCTAATTCAGACATAAAATCATCTAATAATAATATAGGATATTCTCCAATTTCATCATAAATTATTTCCAATTCTGAAAGCTTTAATGTAAGTACTGCAGTTCTTTGTTGACCTTGCGAACCATATAAATTCACTAAATTTCCATTTATATATAAATAAAAATCATCTCTGTGTATACCGTAAAGATGTATATCCTCTTTTTAAATCAATTTCTATATTTTTTTTTAAACCTTCAATAAATTCATATTTATTATTAAAGCTTGAAATATATTTTATTTCTATTTCTTCATTGTTATTTGTAACATTTTTGTGTATTTTATAAATTTTATCTTTTATCTTTTTTATATATTCTTTTCTTTCTTCATATATTTTTTCTGATAATTCAGAAATTTTTTCATTCCAAATTTCTAGCATTTCTATTGGTTTATTTTCATATTTTATTTGTCTTAAATATGTATTTCTTTGTTCTAATGTTTTTAAATATTGATTTAAATTATATAAATATGCAGGCTTTAATTGACTTATTGCAATATCTAGAAATTTTCTTCTATTTTGAGGAGTACCTTTAATTATATCTATATTTTCTGGACTAAACATTACTATATTAATTTTCCCAAGAAGTTCACTAATTTTTTTTAGCTTAATTCCATTTGAAAAGAAATTTTTTTGATTATTGTATAATTCTACTCTTATTTTTCCTTCTCTATCTTTTCTCTTATAATTTATTTCTATATTCGCTTTTTCTTCTTGAAAATTTATTAATTCTATTTCTTTTTTTGTCCTAAATGATTTTCCAATTGCACATATAAATATTGCTTCTAAAATATTCGTCTTTCCTTGTGCATTATCTCCATAAAATATATTTATACCTTTTTGTAAATTAATTTCTTGTTTTTTATAATTTCTAAATCCTTCTAATTTTATTTTATTTATATACATTCTATCCTCTTTTTTCTATGCAATAATATTAATCTGTATTAATAGGCTAATTTTTATAATAATTAAAATCTTTATTCTTTAAGTTTGATAGGTAAAATCATATATACATAATCTCCTTCATTTTCAGTTGATCTTATAATTGCTGGAGATATTTCTGTTCCAAATTCAACAAAAATTTCTTCTTCTTCTATTACCTTTAATGCATCTAAAAAATATTTTGGATTAAATCCGATTTCTAGAGATTTTCCTTCTGTTTCTAAATATATTTCTTCTTTAGCATCTCCTGTTTGTGTTTTACATAGTAATGTAACTTTTCCAATTTCTATAGATAATTTTACTGGATATTTTTTTTCTTTTTCTGTAACAGCTGATGATACTAAACTTATTCTTTCAAAACAATTTTGTAATATATTTTTATTAACTCTTATCCTTGTTTCCCAATTTGTTGGTATTACACTTGAGTAATTTAAAAATTCTCCATCTAATAATCTGGTTACTATTTTGCAATTCTCCATTTCAAATAATGCTTGGTTTTTTGCAACTCCTATTTTTATTAAATCAAATGAATCTGTTATTATTTTATTTACTTCATTTAAAGTTTTTCCTGGTATAACTGCACTAAAATCATCTTCTTTTTTATTTAAAAAATTACTTTTCCAAGCTAATCTAAAACCATCAACTGCAACAACATTTAATTTGTTGTTTGCGACTTCAAATAAACATCCTGTAAAAATTGGTCTATTCTCTTCAATACTTACCGCAAATATTGTTTTCCTTATCATGTTTTTTAATGTATTTTGTTCAATTTCTATAGATTTTTCTATTTCTATTTTTGGTAATTCTGGAAATTCTTCTGGATTCATAGTTGCTAGTTTATATAATGATCCTTCACATTCTATAACTAATAAATTATTTTCATTTAAAAATATGTTTATTTCAGAATCTGGTAGTTTTCTTATTATTTCACTAAACATTATAGCATTAACTACTGTACTTCCATGTTCTTTAATATCTGCTTCCATTATATATTCTATACCTATTTCTAAATCATATGTTGTTAACTTTATTTCTTTTTCATTTGTTTGAATAAGTATTCCTTCTAATATAGGCATTGTTGTTTTAGATGCAACTCCTTTTACTACGGAATTAATACCTTTCATTATTTTTTCTTTTTCACAAATAAATTTCATAACGTTTTTGCTCCTTTTATTAATATAATATAAATAATAATAGTAGTAATAGTAGTAGGTATTGTTAATAGTGTGGAAAACTTATGTATTATCGAATTTCCCTAATAAAATTTATGTTCATAACTTTGTGGAAAAATAATTAAGTTATCCACATTATCATTTTTCATCTGTGTATAATTTAGTTATTAACATGTTATATACATGATATCAACATATGTGTGTGGATATCCTTTTTGTTCCTTCCGTAAGAATAGAAAGATATTTGTACTACAAACATATTTTTTTGCAAACGAAAATTTTAAAAAATTTATATTTATGTTGAAATATTAATTAATTTTGATTTAATAAAATATTTCTTAAACTATCCACAATTAATTTTGTATTTGAATTTTCTTTTAACTCTTTTTCTATTTTTTTATAAGCATGCATAACTGTAGAATGATCTCTTTTCCCAAAGTCTATACCTATTTGTGGAAATGGAGTTTGAGATATACTTCTACATAAATACATTGCTATTTGTCTTGGGTAAGCAATTTCATTTGATCTTATAGAAGAATTTAAATCCTTTTTATCTATATTAAAATATTTTGCGACAGTTTCTTTTATAAAGTCAGTTGAAATTACTTTTTCTTTTTGCATTACAATATCATTTATTGCTCTTTCTGCAATTTCAGAAGAAATTGGTGTTTTCATTAAATAAGATTGAGCTTTAATTTTATTTAGAACACCTTCTAATTCTCTTATATTTGAATCAATTCTACTTGCAATATTTGATAGAATATCATCATCAATAATTATTCCTTCTGTATCAGCTTTTTTTCTTAATATAGCAAGACGAGTTTCATAGTCTGGAGATGATATATCTGCTATTAGTCCCCATTCAAATCTAGATTTTAATCTATCTTCTAATAATTGAATATCTTTTGGTGGTTTATCACTTGAAATTATTATTTGCTTTTTACTTTCTCTTAAAGTATTAAATGTGTGGAAAAATTCTTCTTGAACAGATGCTTTTCCAGCTATAAATTGAATATCATCTATTAAAAGTACGTCAACATTCCTATATTTATTTTTAAATTGTTCTGTTTTTTGATCTTTTATAGCATTTACTATCTCATTTGTGAATTTTTCTGAAGTTACATATAAAATTTTTTTATTTTTATCTTTTTTTAGAAGCTCGTTACCTACAGCATGCATAAGATGTGTTTTTCCTAGACCAACTCCTCCATATAAATATAGTGGATTATATGCTTCTCCAGGTGCTTCTGCAACTGCTAAAGCTGCAGCATGCGCTAAACTATTATTTTTACCAACAACAAAATTCTCAAAAGTATAATTGGCAATTAAAGATGAATTTGATATTGCTAAATTTGGTGTTATTATTTGGTTTTCTTCTTCAGTATTATTTGAATCTACAACACAAGAAAGTGAATAAGATTTGTTTGTTATGAATTTAAAAGTATTAGAAATTAAATCATAATATCTAGAATTAATTGTATCCATATGAACATCGGATTTTACTTTTAATGTTATGGTATTTTCTGTTATGTTTTTAATTTCTAAATCTTGAATCCAAGTTGAGTATGCAATTGATGTTAATTCTTCTTTCAAAAGTGATTTTGCTCTAGTTAATAGTTCGTTTGGTTCAATGTCCATTTTTTGCCCCCTTAAGAAAAATGTTGTTAATGAAATCAAACTATAAAGTTATCCACATATTTATCCACAGGTGTTGATAACTGTTCAAAACTGCTTGTTTGTAAAATTATGAAAAACTTTCAAAGCCTTATTTCCCTATTATTTATATATAATATCAAAAGCTGTGGAAAAGTCAATATAAATTTTAAAAAAGATTGACATTTTACATAACTTTAATGTATAATTATAGAGATTTAATAAAATAGGAGGTAAATACGCAATGAAAAGAACATATCAACCTAAAAATAAACAAAGACAAAGAGAACATGGTTTTATGAAAAGAATGCAAACTAGAGCAGGGAGAAAAGTTTTAAAAGCTAGACGTGCAAAAGGAAGAAAAGTATTAAGTGCATAGAATATAAAAAATCATAATAAGGGCAAGCTTTGGTTTGCCCAAGTGTTTTTCTTTTGTATCTTATTTAAAGTAGAGTGTGTATATGAAAACATTAAAAAAAAATTATGAATTTAGAAATGTTTTATCTAAAGGAAAATATTGCAAAGGTAAATATATAGAAATCTATTATATCCCTAATGAATTTGAAGAAAATTTTATAGGAATTGCTGTACAAAAAAAAGTAGGTAAAAGTGTAATTAGGAATAGAATAAAAAGATTGATAAGGGAAAATTATAGATTGAACGAAAAAAACATAAAAAAAGGTTACAATATAGTTTTCCTCTGGAATAAAAAAACAGCTACTGATTTAGCTAATTTTTATAATATACAATCAGATTTGAATTTTAATTTAAAAAAGGTAGGATTAATGTGAAAAATGTTTTTTTATTTTTTATAAATTTTTATAAAAAATATATTTCTCAGATTTTTGAATATAGCGGAATAAAGTGTAAATATTATCCTACATGTTCTGAGTATACAAAACAGGCTATACAAAAATATGGTACAATAAAAGGAAGTTTTTTAGGATTAAAAAGAATTTTAAAGTGTAACCCATTTTCAAAAGGTGGGTATGATCCTTTAAAATAGTTTACGGAGGATTAAATGGGAGAGTTTATAGGTTTTTTTTCAACCATTTTTGGTTATGTACTTAATTTTATATATGAAATAGTAAAAAATTATGGTTTAGCAATTATAATATTTTCAGTAATAATCAAAATTGTTTTATTGCCATTATCTATAAAACAGCAGAAAACATTAAAAAAATCTTCAAAAATGCAAGAAGAAATGAAGAAAATTCAAGAAAAATATAAAGGTAACCAAGAAAAAATAAATCAGGAAACATTAGATTTATATAAAAGAGAAAAAATGAGTCCTTTTAGTGGGTGTTTTAGTGCAATTATTCAACTTATTTTGATTTTAGCAATGTTTTTCTTAGTAAGTAAACCATTAACTTTTATGAAACAAATAGATGAAGAAACGATAAGTAATTATGAACAAGAAATTAGAGCAGAAAATCCTGAGAATGCAAGGATATCTTATCCAGAGATATCAATAATTAAAGAAAAAGGTCAAGAAGATCCAAATGTAAATATTAATATGAATTTCCTTGGATTAGATTTAAGTAGTGTTCCAACACAAAATGTTTCTGATTTCAGAGTTTATGTGATACCTATTTTATATGTAATATCTTCAATTGTTTCTATGAAAATAACGTCAAACATGACTAATAACAAGAAAAAAGAAGAAGTTATTGAAAATGAGAATAAGGATAAAGAAAAAAATGAATTAGATGCTGTTGCACAGGCAAATAAAAGTATGATGTGGATGATGCCAATAATGTCTGTAACAATTGCTTTAGTTGCACCTTTAGGTTTAGCACTTTATTGGTTAGTAAATAATATTCTTATTACTATTGAAAAAATAGTATTAAATAAATTTCTAGTAAAAGAAGATTAAGGAGGAGATAAAAAGTGTCTAACAGTAGTATAATTGCTGAAGGAAAAACAACAAAAGAAGCAATAGATAATGGATTAAAAAAACTTAATGTTTCAAAAAATATGGTAGATATTAAAATACTTGAAGATGAAGAAAAAAGAAGCTTTTTTAGCATTTTAACTCCAAGGGTTGTAAAAGTGGAATTAACAATAAAAGATGAAAAAGTTATTCATCCAATAGAAAAAAAAGTTGAAATAGAATATAAGACTTTGCAAGTAGCAGAGGAGAATATTAGAAAATTTTTAGATGAAATAATCCCAAAACTACCATCAAAGAATATAAAATATGAAATTAATATTAAAGAGAATTTTATAGATGTTAAAATTAATGGTGATGAAATAAATTATTTAATAGGATATAGGGGAGATACATTAGAAGCTTTTCAAAATATTCTTTCAGCAGTTGCAAGTAAAAATATAGAGGGAAGAGTAAAAGTTTTATTAAACATAGAAGGATATAGAGAAAAAAGAGAAAAGGCTTTAGAAGAATTAGCTGAAAAAATCGCAAAATCTGTAATTAAAACAGGAAAAACTATTACTCTTGAACCGATGAGTTCTTATGAAAGAAAAGTTATACATAGTACATTGCAAAACAATGAAAAGGTAAGAACATATAGCAAGGGAGAAGAACCTTATAGAAGAATTGTTGTTTCATTAAAGTAAATATATATATAATAAAGATTCAAAAGTCATTTAATGATATTTGAATCTTTATATCTTTGGGTTAATTAAAATTTTAAAGGTGAAAGAGAATGAAAAATGAAATAAAACAGAAAAGTTTTGCTCAAATTCATATTATCCCATTTGATATAGGATATGCTTTTTATGATCCACTACTAATGGATAATAAAAAGAATTTGGAAAATGCAAAAGAATTTATGGATAAATTAAAAGATTATTATGCAAATACAAGTACACAAGTAATAAATAATTATGAAATACAAATGCAAAATAATATAATTAAAAAATTTTTTTGTAAAAAAAATAATGGAGCAGATAATGCTCTAGGGATAATTAAATTTACACCCAATTTAAGTTGTTATATATTAACAAACGGAATAGGTATTTTTGTTATTTATGATGCTAACAATGAGGCATTGAAGAATTCCAATGGAATAGATAATTATAGTATTACACTGATGGCAGCTTGTCAAAAAAAAATAACTCAAGCAACTATACTTAACCAATATAAAGGTGAACATATATTTACTGAATTTGAAAAACAAATTCATGACTTTATGAATTTATGTTGGAAGATAATTAGAGAAAATCTTCATATAAGCAAAAATTTAATTAGAAAATTTTCAAGTAATGCAGATTACAAATCTGAAGGACTTTCATATGTTTTAACAATTCACATTTTTAAAAATGGTACTATTTCTAAAAAAGAAATAAATCAATTGATGTATTCATATTTATTAAGTGGAGTTATAGAAGATAAAAACTGGTCTGGAATCGAAAAACAATTAATTGAAGAACAAGAAGAATACAATGAACAAAAAATTGTAATTAACAATGAAAAAGTTTATTTTGCCTGGTCAGGAGTAGCGATTATTACAAACAATTTTGATGATTCTTATGAAGAAATATTAAATAACAAGCTTATATCTGCTGTTGTTAAAGCAGAAATATATATACAATCTAGATGGTTTATTGCAGATAATTCAATGGATAATATTAATAAAAATTCTTATTATAGTCTAGAGAACTTACAAAAAATAGCAAGCATGATTGAGTTTTCTCAAGCTGAAATAGAAAATGAAATAAGTGCTAATATGGACACTTTGAATAGGAAAGTATTAGAAGGAGTAATTCAATCTTCTAATGTTAAGAAAATATATCAATCGATTAGTTCACAAATTAATATACAAAGAAACATAAAAGAAGCGTATTATGAAGATAAAAAAAATAGAAATAGATTTATAGGGAATTGTTTTATAGCAATTTTTACAGCATGTTCATTATATGAAGCTGTATATGAATTAATTAATAATGGAATGAATTTATGGACTGGAATTTTGTTTGCAACAATATTATTTATTTCAATTATTACTGTATGGATTGAATATAAAAGTAAATAAGGAGATAGGAAAAATGCAGAATATATTAATAGTAGTTGATATGCAAAATGGTTTTGCAAGATATGATCAAACTAAAAATGTAGGGAAGAAGATAATAGATCTTTTAGAAATGAATATTTTCGATTATGTTATTGCTACAAAATTTGTAAATAAAAAAAATGGACCATATAAAGATATATTAAATTGGCAAAAGTTGACTGAAAGCCCAGAAATTGATATAATAAAAGGCATACAATATGATATTGCTTTAGAAAAATATGTTTATACACCAGTAAATTCAGAATTTATACGAATATTAAAAAAAGCAAATGATGGTAAAAAACCAAGACACATTTTTATTGTTGGGGTTGATACTGATTGCTGTGTAATGAAAACAGCGGTAGATTTATTTGAGAAAAACATAAGACCTATTGTTTTATTGGAATATTGTGACTCTAACGGGGGAAAAATTGCAAATGATGCAGGGATAAAAGTTATGGAAAGGTTAATAGGAAAGCAACAACTAATAAGAAAAAAAATATCATCTAGAGATGACATAAAAAACATTATTCAACAATTATGAAAGCAGGAGATAAAATGGATAATATTTTAATTTTAATTGATATGCAAAATGGATTTATAAATGAAAACACAGAAGATGTTAAAAATAGAATTTGTAAATTATTGGATCAAAATTTATTTGACAGTGTTATACTAACTAAATATAAAAATGAACCAGGAAGTAGTGTTGAGAAGCTATTAGGCTGGAAAAAATTAAGAACAGAATTGTCACAGGCTATAGTTCCAGAAATTAAAGAACATGCAAATTATGTAATTGAAAAAGGAACATATTCAGGTTATAACCAAAAAATGAAAGAAGTTTTAGAAAAAATAGGAAATGGAATTATGCCTTCACATGTTTTTGTTGCAGGTCTTGATACGGATAGCTGTGTTTTTGCAACAGCACTGGATTTATTTGAAGATGGTATAAGGCCAATTGTATTGGGAAATTATTGTGGTTCATCAGGTGGAGAGAGTTATCATCTTGCAGCTTTAAAAACATTAGAAAGACCAATTGGAAGAAATAATGTTGTTATGAATAAAAAAATTAATAAACAAGATTTAGATAATATAGTAAATGATTTAGGTGTGAAAGAAAAATAAATTCACATAGTTAGAAGAAGGTATTTTGCTAAAGGATTTTTAGTTAAGCAAAATACCTTTTTAAATTTAAGAAATTTACATAATTTTGACAAATAATTGATTTTGCTACAAAAGTTTGATATAATTATTTATTAGTTGTCATAAAACAAAAAAAGAGAGGTTAGATATGGAAACAATAGCATCTATTTCAACAGCCCCAGGAATAGGGGGAATTGGAATTGTAAGAATGAGTGGTGAAAAGTGTTTTGAAATATTAAACAATATTTTTATACCAAGATCTGATGGTAAAATAAAAGGATATTCTATAAAATATGGAAATATTATAAATCCAGATAATAATAAAATAATAGATGAAGTACTTGTTTCTTATTTTGTTTCACCTAAAAGCTATACAAAAGAAGATATGTGTGAGATAAATGCACATGGATCAAATATAATATTAAATGAAATATTAGAATTATTATTAAATAATGGAGCAAGACTGGCAGAACCAGGAGAATTTACGAAAAGAGCTTTTTTAAATGGAAGAATAGATTTGTCACAAGCAGAGTCTGTTATAGATGTTATTAATGCAAAGACTGAAAAAGAAAAACAAGCAGCTATAAATCAATTAGAGGGATTTTTGTCAGAAAATATAAAAAAAATAAAAAATATGATATTGAATATTCTTGTAAATATAGAAGTTTCAATAGATTACCCAGAATATGACACACCAGATGTGGATAGAAATAAAATATATACAGAACTAGATAATATAAAGGAAGAATTGATTAAATTAGAAAATAGTTTTTCAACAGGAAAAATTTTAAAAGATGGGTTAAGTATTGCTATAATCGGACGACCAAATGCGGGCAAATCATCACTGCTAAATAAAATTTTAAAAGAAGAAAGAGCAATTGTTACAAATGTAGAAGGAACAACAAGAGACACAATTGAAGAATTTATAAACATAAATGGAATACCTGCAAAAATAATTGATACAGCAGGCATAAGAAATGCTAAAGACGAGATCGAAAAAATAGGAATAGAAAAAGCTAAAAAAATAGCAGAAAAAAGTGATCTTATTATTGCAATTTTTGACATAACAAAAAAATTGGAAGAAGAGGATTTTGAAATACTTAGATTAATAGAAAATAAAAATGCTATAATTATTTTAAATAAGATTGATTTATGTATAAATGAAGAGAAAATACCAGTAGAAATATTAGAAACAAAGAAAAAGTATTTAAAAATATCAGCTATTACTGGAGATGGAATTGAAGAAATTTATAATGAAATATCTTCAATGTTTTGCTTAGATAAAATAAAACCAGAGAATAATATTATAATAACTAACACAAGGCATAAACAATCTATTAAGGATGCATTAAAAAATATTTTAAATGCAGAAGAAACTTTAAGATTAAATTTCCCAGAAGATATTGTAGCAATAAATCTAAAAGATTCAATAGAATGCTTAAACAGTATAACTGGGGAAAATGTAACAGATGAAATAATAAACAATATATTTTCTAAATTTTGTTTGGGAAAATAATTTAGCATTAAGACAAAAATGTTAAAAACAAACAGAAGAATTAATAGAAATGCAAAAATAATTGTCAAATAGTTAAGAGAACGAAAATTTTAGTTCCATAAAGAACTGATAAAGACTAAAGGAGAAAGAATATGAAGTATGATGCGGGAGAATATGATGTAGCTGTTATAGGTGCAGGACATAGTGGATGCGAGGCAGCACTTGCATGTAGTAGATTAGGTAAAAAAACACTTTTGTTTTCCATAAGTTTAGAGGTTGTTGCTAATATGCCATGTAATCCAAATATAGGTGGAACTTCTAAAGGACATTTAGTAAGAGAAATAGATTGCCTAGGCGGAGAAATGGGTAAAAATATTGATAAAGCTTTTATACAATCTAGGATGCTTAACAAATCAAAAGGACCAGCTGTATATTCACTTAGAGCACAGGCTGATAGAAAAAAATATCAAAGAGAAATGAAACATACATTAGAAAAACAAGAAAATTTGTACTTAAAGCAGGCTGAAATTGTTGATATATATACAGAGAATAATGAAATAAAAGCTGTAGAAACAAATATAGGAGCTATATATAAAGTAAAATCTGTAATATTAGCAACAGGTACATATTTAAAAGGAAAAATATTTATAGGTGAATCTTCTTTTGAAAGTGGACCTGATGGAGTATTTCCAGCTAATAAGTTATCAGAAAGTTTAAAGAAAATGGGAATAAATTTAATTAGATTCAAAACAGGAACTCCAGCTAGAGTTAACAAAAACAGCATAGATTTCTCGAAAATGGAAATTCAAGATGGTGATGATGAAATTGTACCATTTTCTTTTGATAGCAAAATAGATAAAATAGATCAAGTACCATGTTATTTAACATATACGAATGAAAAAACTCATGAAATTATCAGAAAGAATTTACATAGATCACCTTTGTATGGAGGTGAAATTGAGGGGGTTGGACCAAGATATTGTCCATCAATAGAAGATAAAGTTGTTAGATTTAGTGATAAGAAAAGACATCAAGTATTTATAGAGCCAATGGGACTAGATACAGATGAAATGTATGTACAAGGAATGAGTTCTTCTTTGCCAGAAGATGTTCAAATAGAAATGTATAGGACAATTCCTGGCCTAGAAAATGTTCAATTTACAAGACCGGCATATGCAATAGAATATGATTGTATAGATCCAGCGGAATTAAAAGTAAGCCTAGAACATAAAAAAATTAATGGAATGTTTTTTGCAGGTCAAATAAATGGTACATCTGGATATGAAGAAGCAGCTGCACAAGGAATAATGGCAGGAATAAATGCATCAAGAAAATTAGATGGAAAAGAGCCTATAATCTTAGACAGATCTGATGCCTATATAGGAGTGCTTATTGATGATATTACAACAAAAAGTACTAATGAACCATATAGAATGATGACTTCAAGAGCAGAATATAGATTATTACTTAGACAAGATAATGCTGATTTAAGATTAACCAAAATTGGATATGATGTAGGACTTATATCTGAAGAAAGATATAAAAGGTTCTTAATCAAAAAAGAAAATATTGAAAACGAGATAAAAAGAATTAATAATACAATTATAAAACCAACAAAAGAAGTTAATAATTTTCTTAGAAAATATAATTCATCTGAAATAAATACAGGAGTAAGATTATCAGAATTATTAAAAAGAACAGAATTAAATTATAAGACTCTTGGAGAAATTGATATAAAAAGGCCACAGCTAACAAAAGAAGAACAAGAAGAAGCCGAGATACAAATAAAGTATGAAGGATATATTAAATTGCAGATGTCACAAGTTGAAAAATTTAAGAAATTAGAGAAGAAAATACTTTCTCAAGATATAGACTATGAAAAAATACATGGACTTAGCTTAGAAGCACGACAAAAGTTAAATAGATTTAAGCCAAATTCAATAGGACAAGCCTCAAGAATATCTGGAGTTTCGCCAGCAGATATTTCTGTATTATTGATTTACATTGAAACTAATAAGAAAAGTTAATCTATAAATATATTATTGTTTTATCTGAAAGGAGAAAAATGGATTTAGAAGAATTTAGACAAAAAATGATAAGTAATTTAAAAGAACTAAAAATAGTGGCAGATGAATTTAAAATAGAGCAAGCTTATAATTTTATGAATTTGTTGTTAGAATGGAATGAAAAAATAAATTTAACGGCAATAACTGAACCGGATGAGATAATTTTAAAGCATTTTATTGATTCACTAACTATATTAAAATATATAGATGTAAATGCTAAAGTAATTGATATTGGAACAGGTGCAGGATTCCCTGGAATTCCAATAAAAATATTTAAAGAAAATATTAATATGACTTTATTAGATTCTTTAAATAAAAGAATTAATTTCTTAAATGAAGTTATAACAAAATTAAAGATTAATGATATTGTAACTATCCATTCAAGAGCTGAACAATTAAACAAAACAGAAAAATACAAAGGAAGTTATGATGTAGCAGTGACCAGAGCTGTTGCAAAGCTTGATAAATTAGCTATATATATGTTACCATTTATAAAGAAAAATCGGAATTTGCATATGTATGAAAGGTAAAAATTTAGAAGAAATAAAAGAAGCAGAAAAAAATATAAATTTATATAATGGTAAAATAGAAAGAATAGAAAAATTAATTCTACCAAATACAGATATAGAGAGGAATATAATTATTTTAAGAAAAATTAAATAAAAAAACCATGTAAATTCATTGACATATTTAACAAATTTTTATATTATTAATATGTCAATAAATTTATATGTTATTAAAAATTATTATTTTAATATATAATAATTTCTAAAACATAACTGTTTTTAGGAGGAACAAGATTGGGAAAAGTAATATCTGTAGCAAATCAAAAAGGTGGAGTACGGTAAGACAACAACAGCAATAAATTTAAGTACCATATTAGCTAAAAAAAATAAAAAAACATTAATGATTGATTGTGACCCGCAAGGCAATGCTACTAGCGGAATTGGAGCAGATAAGGATAAAGAGCCATCAATATATGATGTTATAATAAATAATGAGGATATTGAAAAAACATTACAAAAAACAAGAAACAACAACCTGAAAATTTGTTCGTCTAATATTAATTTAGCTGGTGCAGAAGTTGAACTTGTGGATATGGAAAATAGGGAGTATAAGCTAAAGAATAAAATAGATGAAATAAAAGATAAATTTGACTATATTGTCATAGATTGTCCACCATCTTTAGGATTACTTACATTAAATGCGTTTACAGCATCTAATAGTGTTTTAATACCACTACAATGTGAGTATTATGCATTAGAAGGATTAGGACAACTTATAAATACAGTAAATTTAGTAAAAAAACACTTGAATACAGGGTTTGAAGTAGAAGGTGCATTGCTTACAATGTATGATTCAAGAACAAATTTATCAAATCAAGTTGTAAAAGAGGTAAAAGATTATTTTGGGGATAAAGTATATAAAACAGTAATACCTAGAAATGTAAGACTAAGTGAAGCACCTAGTTATGGAATGCCAATAATAGACTATGATCCAAGATCAAAAGGTGCAAGATGTTATGAAAAATTTGTAAAAGAATTTTTAAAAATAAATGAAATGCAAAATAAGGGTAAACATATGATGTAAACAAAAAAGGAGTGATAAAAATGCCAAAAAAAACTGGTTTGGGAAGAGGTTTAGACGCACTATTTGCAGAAAACAAGGTTCCAGAAGAAGAAAAAATTAGACCAAATGAAATAGTTCAAAATATAAAATTAATAGAAATTGAACCTAATACAAATCAACCAAGAAGAAATTTTGAAGAAGAAAGTTTACAAGAATTGGCTAGTTCTATAAAAAGATATGGGGTTATACAACCAATAATTGTAACTCCAAAAGACGGATATTATCAAATTGTTGCTGGAGAAAGAAGATGGAGAGCATCTAAAATAGCTGAAATGACAGAAATTCCAGCTATTGTTAGAGAAGATGATGAAAGAAGAAACAAAGAAATATCTTTAATTGAAAATATACAAAGAGAAGATTTGAATCCTATTGAAAAAGCAAGAGGAATAAAAACTCTTATTGATGAGTATGAATTAACACAGGAAAAGGCTGCTGAAATACTTGGAATGAAGAGGAGCACTGTGGCAAACACTATTAGATTGTTAAACTTAGATGGAAGAGTAATGAAGCTTGCAGAAGAGGGAAAATTAACCGAAGGTCATTGCAAAGCACTTATGGCAATAGCTGATGGAGAAACACAATATAATATGGCTCTATATATAATTGAAACTGGTGGAACAGTAAGAGATTTAGAGAAAAGAATGCAAGTGAAAAAAAATATAAAGAAAAAAGACCAAAAATATGAAGCAATTTTTAAAGATATAGAAAATACTTTTCAAGGTTTTTTTGGAACTAAGGTTAAATTGGATGCAGGACCTAAAAAGGGAAAGATAATAATACAGTATAATTCAAACGAAGAATTAGAAAGATTGTTAGATTTGATAAAATAGATCAAAAGAAAAATAGGAGGAGTGTAATTGAATACATTAATTGAATTTATTAGGACTGATGTTTTTTTGCTAGGAATTGCTGGAATTAATATAATTCTATTAATATTATTTATATCAAATAATATTAAACTAAGAAGAGTGAAGAAAGAATACAAAAACTTTATGATTAAATTAGGAAATGGAAATAATATAGATGAAATGTTAAAAAGCTATATTTCAAAAGTTGAAGAACTAACTGAAAAAAGCCAAGAATTAACATCATACTGTAATAATCTAGAAAAAGATATTTCAAAATGTATACAAAAAACTGGAATTGTACGCTATAGTGCTTTTAAAGGAGTAGGTAGTGATTTAAGTTTTGCTTTAGCATTGCTAGATGAAAACAATAGTGGAGTTGTTTTAAATGGAATATATGCAGCAGATGCCTCAAACATATATGCTAAACCAATTATAAATGGAAAATCAAAATATACAATAACGGAAGTTGAGCAAGAAGCAATTAATCTTGCAATTAATTCAGAGGAAACACATAAAATTGTTGAATAAACATAAGATTTAAATAAATTCTATTGACAAAGACATTAGAAAATGATAATATATATCTGTTAGCGTATCTAGTTAACAGACATATGGAGAGGTGGTCGAGTTGGTTTAAGGCACCAGTCTTGAAAATTGGCATAGGCGTGAGTCTATCGTGGGTTCGAATCCCACCCTCTCCGCCAAAATATTATATAATAAATAGTGAATGATGAATAATTTAAATTAAAAAATATATAAAATGTTTTCATAATTCACTATTATTAATTAGAATAAGGAGTAGTACCCAAGCTGGTGAAGGGGACAGTTTGCTAAACTGTTAGTAGTCGTAAGGCTAGCGAGAGTTCGAGCCTCTCCTACTCCGCCAAAATATTATATAACAAGGAATTGAACTATACTTTAAGTATAGTTTTTTTAATTTAGAATCTTAAAGAGAAGACATGGCATATTATTTATTGACTTCTGCAATGAATTATGAATATTGGAAGGTAGAGAAATAATGTATTTGAATATAATTGGGAAGAGATAAATGAATTTTTCATATAGAAAAGATACCAAAAACATTGACTATATATCGATATTTTGATAAAATATGTATATAATATTAATGGGGGTGCTTAATATGCCAGTTATTAGACCAAGTTCTGATTTAAGAAATAATTACAATGAAATTTCTACATTTTGTCATCAAACCAATAGTCCAGTATATATTACAAAAAATGGTGCAGGTGACTTAGCAGTAATGAGCATTGAATTATATGAATTTTTAACAGATAAGCATATATTATACAAAGAATTGGAAAAAGGAATAAGCTCGTTAGAAAAAGGAGAAAAATTTTCTGAGAAAGAAGTGTACGAAGAATTAGAAAAAATATAGAAAGAGGGTTTATTTGTGAAAAAATACAATATAGAATATTCAAAAGAAGCAAAAGAAGATTTAATAGGAATAAAGCAATATAT
>CALWZV010000001.1 GCA_944386115.1 uncultured Clostridia bacterium | reverse complement strand
TGCGCCCTCAAGGATTCGAACCTTGGACCCACCGGTTATGAGCCGGTTGCTCTGACCAACTGAGCTAAGGGCGCATTCATCTAGCACGTGATTAAGTATACTTCATTTTTAAAAATATGTCAATACATTTTAAATAAAAATCTGTATTTTTTTAAATTGTCTTTACAAAAAATAATAGCAACACAATATCAATATATGATTTATCCAACATATTTTTGGAATTTTAATATTAGTTTTCCTTTTTTAGTTGTTCCAACATTTTCTACATAATCAAATTTTCCCTTGCCTCTTATTGAAATTTTGTCTCCAGGTTTAATTGCTCTAGAATTCTTTAATATGTTTTCTGAATTAATAAATACTCTTCCGTGCATAAATTATTTCTTCTGCTTTTGTTCTTGATGTTTTTATTAATTCTGAAACTATACTATCAATTCTAATAGATTGTACCATTATATTTATTTCTTCTTTTTTATTGCTGTTTATTAATAATTCATCTATTTCTATTATTTCTATTTTTGATTTGCTAAAACGTGTTAGTTTACTCAATTCATCACTTAAGTATTCTGCAATATCTGCTTGCACAATAATATCTGCACCATCTTCTCTTGTTAAAATATCTCCTACCTTTTCTCTTTTGATTCCTGTTTTCATTATTGCACCTAAATAATTTTTATGCTGATATTTTCCCTTAAGGTCATTTGGCAATTTTATTCTTATTAATTTAAATATCATTTTATATGTTCTTCTTACTATTTCTTCATCTAATTTTTCTGGGTAAAGTATTAAACATGTTCTTTCTGCCCCTTCATACCCGCCAAAAAAAATGCTTTTTACCCCATCATTTAAAACTATTTTCTCTGCAATACTTTTTTGATATAAATCTAACATTTCTGTATTTATTATTTTATTTTTCATTTTTACAAATGTTATTTTATCTAATATTTTTGCAACTAGTAATTTATCTTCTGGTTTAGTAAATTTTTGTAAAATCTCTTCTTTGTTCATTTATTGTTCCTTTCTTTTTTGTATATGATATGCTACCTTGCCAACTAGCTTGTCTGATGCTATTCTTGTTAATTGTTTTGCTAGTTTTATTTTTATTCCAGGTATTATAACTTGCTTTTCAGACAATAGCTTATCTATTGCATATTTAGCAACATATTCACTAGATAATGCTTTTGTTCCAAATTTCACATTTGCCACATTATTAAAATTAGTATTTACTGGACCTGGACATAACACACTTAATTTTACATTGGATTTTTGTTTTCTTAATTCTTCTTGTACACTTTGAGTTAATCTTACTACATAAGCTTTTGATGCATAATATGTTGCCATAAGTGGACCTGGCATAAATCCTGCAATTGATGCAACATTCAATATTTTTCCTGAATCTTTTTTTGTCATTTCTTGCAAATACAATTTAAATAAAATATGCATTGCCACTATATTTGTATTTATCAACTCCAATTCTTTTTCAATATCTGTATTATCAAATCTTCCAAAGATTCCAAAACCAGCATTATTTATTAAAACATCTATATTATTTTCTTGTTTAAATAATTCATAACAATTTTCTTTTTGTTTGAGATCCATTGGAATTATTTTACTTTTAGTTTTTAATTCATTACTAAGTAATTTCAATCTTTCTTCATTTCTTGCTACCAATACTAGCTCATATCCAAGGTTACTTAAATACCTTGCCATATCTCTTCCTATCCCGAGAAGATGCTCCTGTTACTAGTGCTTTCATAACATTCCTTTCCTATCTGAAGTATTTATCAGATATTTTTTGACATTTATCCATTATCATTTTTTCATCTATTCCTATTATCTCCCTATTTTCCATTATTATTTTACCATCGACAATACTTGTTTCAACATCTTGTCCAACTGCAGAGTACACAAGAGCAGAGTATATATTATTTATAGGTTTTATATGTGGTTTTTCAATATTTATTATTATTATATCTGCTTTTTTTCCTTCTTCAATACTTCCAATTTCTTTATCTAATCCTAATACTTTTGCGCCATCAGTTGTTGCCATCTTCAATATATCTTCTGCATTTATACATGAAGATTTTTTGTTTAATACTTTTTGAATATATGCTGAAACTTTCATTTCTTCAAACATATCTAAAGTATTTGTACTTCCAGCTCCATCTGTTCCAATTCCAACTGTAATTCCATTTTCTTTGTATTTTACTATATTTGCCATGCCAGATGATAATTTTAAATTACTTATTGGATTATGTGCTATACCAGTATTTTCTTTTTTTATTATATTTATATCATTGCTTGATAGATAAACACAATGTGCAAGTATTGTTTTTACTTCAAATACTCCATTTTTTTTCAAATATTCTGTTGGAGTTATTCCATATTTTTCTTTTATGTCTTTATTCTCTTTTTCAGTTTCAGATAGATGAATATGAATACTCATTTTATATTTTTTTGCTAATTCAACACATTTTTTTATTGTTCGTTCATCACAAGTGTATGGTGCATGTAATGAAACATTTACTAAAATTCTTCCATTGGCTTTTTTATTATATTTTAAATATAACTCTTCCGCTTCTTTTAGTCTTGTTCTTGGTTCTTCTTCTGTTACTACTGTTCTTGAAATTAATGCTCTTATTCCAGATTCTTCTACTGCTTTTGCAACATTTTCCATTAGGAAATACATATCATGAAATGTTGTAGTTCCAGTTTTTATCATTTCTATACAACTTAAAAGTGATGCATAGTATATTTCTTCTTTTGTTAGTTTTTCTTCTACAGGCCATATTGCATTATTTAACCATTCTTGTAATTCTAAATCATCTGAATGTCCCCTAAATATAGACATAGCACAATGGTTATGACAGTTTACAAGACCTGGCATAATTACTTTATTTTCTGCATTTATAATTTTATCTGCATTTTCTTCTATTTTATGTTCAATTTTTTCTATTTTATTTCCGACTATCAGAATATCTTTTACTTTTGGCTCTTTATTTACCATATCTATTACTATACCATTTTTTATTAATATTCTCATAGTAATCAGTTCCCCCTTTAATTATACATATAATATTTTATATCATAAATATTTATTTTTAACAAGACAATTTATTATGTGCCATCTATTTCATCTTCTGATAAATTATTTTTTACTCTTAATTCATAAAAGGTATATATTATTTCATTCTCGTTTTGATTCATTTTATAATTTAAATATTCTTCAACATATTGTGTCGTAATTTTTCCACTTCCTATCTATAGATTTTCATTATAGCATATTTTTCTATTTTTTGTTGATTTTTATAAAATAAATTAACACTAGCCAATTTTAGCTAGTGTTTATGTGTTGATCTTCTAATTACTTTTTAAACAAAATATCTTTTATCTTATTTATGATTCTTTTAAATATTGACTCTTTATAAGGAATTATATCTACTTCATTATTTTTTATTTCTTCTTGCATTTCCGTTTCTTTTTTGTTTTTATTAAACAAATTATTGTAATTATATTTTTCTTCCTTTATTTTTTTTCTATCATAGTTTTGTTTTGCTATTATTTTTTCTTTTTGAGTTTCTGTTGCCCAATAATCTCTGAATAATATTGCAATTATAGTTCTAGCTGTTTCTGATACATTTTGTTCTTCTAATGTTTTATTAGGATTATAAACAAATTCATTATCATTATTAGCATTAGTTTTAAATAATTCTATCATATCATTTGGTATTTTATTATATTCTTCTTCTGAAATATGTTTTAATATCTCTAATACTTCACTATATGCTATTTTATAATTTGTAGTTACCATATCATTCCTTCTCCTTTGTAGTTATTACATAACATAGTCATCATCGCCTTTTTCAACCTTATGACTATCTTTCTTTTTTTGTTCTTCTTGATCTAATGTACCATTTTCTAAATTTTCTCTGAATTTTCTTAAAGTTTCTTGTGCATATTCATTAGAACTTACATCAAACTTCATACTTTCTCTAAAACTACTTTGTGCTTGTGCAGGTCTAATAATTTCTCCAAATTCATTTATTGTAGCTTCATTTCCTATTTGTTGTTCATTTTCCCTCATCTGTTCACTCATTTGTTGCTCTACATCATCTATTTTTTTCGTATCTTGTTGAATATCTAAAGTTTCTTTTCCTAATTTTTGAGTAGAAACTTTTTCTTCTTTTGGTTGTTGTTCTTCTTCTGGCTCTCTATGAGCAATTTTCATATATTCTGGTATAGCAACTTTATAACTAAATTCCACATAATCTTCTGGTAATTGCTCCATTTTTCCCATTGGAATTATTGCCTTTCCATTTTCATCATATTCATAAGTAGCATAAGGTTGTCCATTTTTGTAAATATCTATTGTTGTTCCCCTATTTGTTTTTGTTATTCTTTGTCCTATTTGTCCATTTTCCATATAAGTGTAGCTTTCATTTCCACTTTCATCTCTTGTATATACTGATTTTTCTTTGCTTCCAGATAACTCATTATTAACTGTTGTAGTAGAATGCACTGAATAAGATTCTCCTCTTGTTACAACTTTTGTATCTACTGCATAAACACCTTTTTCTCCCTCTATTGTTTCATATCTGTTTCTTGTTGTAGTTCCTGTACCATAATCATATACTTCAACTTCTTCAGATTCCCCTATTATCTCTTTATTTTCATTCATCAATGGATTTTTTCTAGTTTCTGTTTGTGCTTTTCCATCATCTTGTCTTTGAAATTCTGTGTAATTTATATAATTATTTGACACTTTAATTTCTGGGTCATCTTGTGCAACATATCTTCTTGATGGTGCTTGTTTCATATCAACACTTTTTCCTTTTTCTTTATCAAATGTTTTAGCGAAACTATCGAAATCATATAATTTATCACTTAAATCAATTCCGTTAGCTTTTGCCCATTGACTCACTCTTTCTATATTCTCTGGTGTAGTGATAATTCCATATAATCTATCTGGTTCTGATTTAAAATCAACATTTCCCATTAACATAGAATCTCCTGCTTTTGCATCCATTTCATCTTTTGGTAATACTACAAAAACGCACCCTGCTGGTAAATATGAATTATCTGATAAATGTGTATAACCATGAATAGTTATATCTAATGTGTCCTTTGTAGTTACTGATACCTGTCCCTCTGTATCATAACTTGTTGCTACTCCTAATCTATCAACAGATGATGAAAGTTCTCCGCTTTCTAGGATATGCTTTGCTGTATATATTGGGCAACCATGAAATCTTAATTGTAAATCATCTGGAACTAAATCTTTCATTTTCTTTGCAAATTCATTATATTGTCTTAACCTATATTCCATATCTTTATCATTTGCAGGTCTTAAAAATTCTATTTGATCTTCTACTTGAGAAAGAGCATATCTTCTTCTTGCAATAGTATTTTGTGCTATTCTTAATCTAACCTCTTTTTTATCAATATCACTTTGTTCTATTTCATTATATTTATCTATTGCTTTTTGTAAATTTCCCTCTAATCTAGCTCTATTCCTTATCAAAATATCTTGTATTTTTTGATATTCTTCTAAATAGTTATTCATGTCTCCTCCATTAAAATTATATTCAAAACAATTATATCAAACCGAATTTTAAAAAACAACATTTTTTATTTATTTCCAGAAAAAAAGAGTAAATTTTGATTTTATCTTCTTTCATTGTCTTTTTGCTAGTAAATATTGGTAAATGTATTGGTTATTCACTTTACCTTCAATTTTTTTACTATCTATCCACAGTGTATTCCTTCGTTTAATAAAAAAAGCACTTTTTATTTTTTTTTGAGCTTTTTATTTATTTTTTTATTTAATTGTTATATAATTATTCAAGTCTCAGTTGAATTTTTCTATTGGCTGAGAACTTTGCGGTAAAATTTGAAGTAAGCCATTTTTTTATCATCTGGCTTATTTCTTTTAATTTTAATCCCAACTCTTTTATTTCTTTTACACCTTTTTCTAATAACTGTCTAAGTATATGTGCTATTTGTATCATTAAATAGTGCACTTTTATTGCTATTTGATTTTTACTATATAAATGCCTTATATCAAATGTTCCATTCTTTTGTATATTAAATCCTTCATTCTCTATTTTCCATCTTTTTCTCCCTAATTCTATGCTATCTTCTATGTTTTTATTTGTTATTGGTAAATCTGTTATATATACAAATTCTCTTTGTTTCTTTGGTTCTGTATATTTTATCACATTTACTTTTTCTTCTTGATAGTCTAATTTTGTTACATATTCATAATTTGCTTTTGTACTTTCATTTTCTCTTGCTACCACTGTTTCAAATTCTTTATATAAGCTCGGTATTGCTCCTTCTTTAAATCTTATTATATATTTCCATTCGTTTTCTTTACATATATCTATTACTGGTTTACATGCATATAGGGCATCTCCTGATATTACTATCTTCAATCTTTTATATTCTTTCTTTATTTTTTCTGCTAACCTTTTAAATGCTTTTATTTCACAATCTTGCTTTTCTTCTTTTGTTTCTCCATTTTCTACAAATTCACTTCCTATACTAAATACCATATCTCCTACTACTAATTTTGCTTCTAACACATATGTGCTATATTCTTGATATTCTTTTCCATTTTTATCTGTTTTATTTTTTACTAGACAATTTTCATTATATTTTTTTCTACTTGTCGCTAATCCTGTTCCATCTATTATTACATGATAATATTTATCTCTTACTAAAAATTTTTTTATGATTTTTCCTCTTATTAATCTTATTATCATATATTTTCTTATTTCTTCTATATTTATTTTTTCAAATACATCATTTATTGTATCACAATAGGGGATTTCTTCTAATTCTAACCCACATATTTTGGCTATATTTTTTATTGCTTCTTTTGTATTTAATTCTCTTGTCATCTCATACATGCTCTTTATTTCACACATTAATGCCATCAATCGTACTATAAAAATTACTTTCATTTGGTATTTTACATATGATTGATTTCTTGCATCTGTTAATCCTTCAAATTTATTTATGAATTCTGGAAAATATTGTTTTATTATTATTACTAATTCTTCTAATATATTTATTTCTTTCTTTTTTTCTCTTCTGTTCAAAAAAACATCTCCTTCGCGATAAAATATTTTTTATTTTATCACAATAACGATGTTTTTTGTTTATATTACTATATTTTTTTATTGCGAAAAATTTTTACTCTTTTTTACTGATTATGTGCATAAAACATAGTATTAAGATTAAATATAGAAAAACCCATGACATATAACATAAGCTTATTTCATATGCAAAGAAAAATGACCATATTTTACATATGATCATTTTTCTTTCATGTACTCTTATTAATTACATCCTCTTCCGCAGCCACATCCACAATTTGTGAATAACAATAAGAAAATTATTATGAAAAATAATATCTCGCTATCACCACAGCATCCATTAAAAAGTCCTCCTAAAGGTCCATTGCTACAGCTGCATCCGCAGTTTCTTTCTTCTTGCATAATAAAAAGCCTCCTTTTTGTTTTTTATACTTTATATTATGCAGTTTGAAAATAAGTGTTACATTTTATAAAGTGTTTCTTTTACATATATTTAATATTTCTTCCATGCTATCATCATCTGCTGTCTTATTTTTTCTTATCGCCCCACATTTTAAGCACTTAAATACAATTACATATCCTTTTTTACTATTAATTTCTATATTAATTGGTTTTAAAATTCCCTTACATTCTTCTAATCTATCGCCCGGATTTATGTCAACATGCTTAGAATATAAACAATATGGGCAATGGTCTCTACTTGTATAAATTAGTTTTTCTACTTTTTTTCCGCAATTTTCACATATAAATTCTTCATCTAATTTAGTAAATTTTTTGTTTTCCATTATTATTCAAAAACTCCTCCACCAATAAATTCCCTTAATAATGAATTTTTTGGAACATCTTCAGATGGTATATCATCAAAGTACCTTAAGAAATCATATAATCTTTTAGCTTCAGAATATACTTTTTCTTCTTTTCCTATTTCTTTTAGCAATGGTAATGCATATGGCTTTAGTACCCCTAGCTCATATATTAAAGATGTATTAAACATAACATCAGCTTCTTCTTGATATGGAAATATATTTTTTTCTTCTCCTCTATTTACTGAATCCCACATTCTTAATGTATGAATTGCACTATATCCCCTTGCTCTATTATCTCTAACAATCCTTCTTATTAATCTTGAATCTGTTGTAGATATTCTATTATAATAGTCCATATTTAGTACTGTTAATGCACTTATATATATTTTATATTTTTGTTCTTTTGATATACTACTTGTTAGTTTATCATTTAGGCAGTGAATTCCCTCTATAACAAGAATATCATCTTCCATAAGTTTTGTTTTTTGACCATTATATTTTTTCCTTCCTTCTATAAAGTCAAAAACAGGCATTTCAACTTCTTTTCCTTCTAGTAAACTCTCAATATGTTCATTAAACAATTTCAAATCAATTGCCTCAATTGATTCAAAATCATATTCTCCAAATTCGTCTCTAGGTGTTTCATGTCTTTCAACAAAATAATTATCTACTGAAATTGTAACAGGTCTTAAGCCATTTATTTTGAGCTGTATTCCTAATCTATTAGCAAATGTTGTTTTTCCAGAGGAAGATGGCCCTGCAATAAGTATCATTTTTACATTTTTTCTTTTTATAATATCATTTGCAATTTCTACTATTTTCTTTTCATGCAATGCTTCATCTAATAATATAACATCTTTTATTTTATTTGTTTCTACTGCTCTATTTAATTTAAATATTGTATTTATATCTAAATCTTTATGCAAATCTTTGTATTCATCTAATGCTTGAATTAATTTTCGCCTATTTTCGTATTCACTAAGAACTTGAGGATTATCTTTTTTAGGATATCGTATTATAAAACCATCATGTTTTTTTTCTAATTTGAATTTTTTCATATATCCTGTACTTATTGGCATTACTCCATAAAAATAGTTAAAATACTCCTCACAGTAATATAGTGAAACTTTTTCTTTTTCTTTAGCATATAATTGTAGTTTTCCTTTATTACTTTTGTTTTCTTCGTAAAACTTTGTAGCTTCTTCCTTGGTCATTTGTATTTTTCTAATTGGCAAGTCTTTTTTTACAATGTTTAGCATCTCATTATTTACATTTACTATTATTTCATCTGTTATTTCAATATTTACCGCCTCACAAAAAAGTGAATCTCCAATTTGATATTCAACACTTATTAATGCATTCTTATACAAGTTGGTAAATGCTTTTTCCATTATATATAATATTCCTCTTCTATATACTCTCATTCCCTCTTTTGTTCTTAAATCAAGTAATTCTATGTTTGCATTTTCATTTATTTCATAATTTAGTGGTACTATTTCGTTATTGCATTTTGCTGCTATTATTATATTCTCATTTTCACTTATTTCTTTTTCAAATATTTCTTTTATGGTCTTTTTTTCATTTAGCTCAATTATTTTTTCTTTGTAATTTATTTTCATTAATAAACACTTTCTCCCTTCGTATGCTTATGCAAGTTTAAGCAGTTATTATTCTATATCTTATGCATATTTTAGTCAAGTTATAATCATAATTTTAACTTTTTCGGATAAACTTATATTAAAATTACTTTTTTTAAGTGGAGGTTTATTTTATGAATAAAACAAGGGTAAATGAAATTTTAAATCAGAAAATGTTAAATGAAGTTTATTATAATGAAAGACCAGTATGGATTCAAGAAGTACATGATGATATTGCTAAAATTAGCTTTATAGATAATTTTGAAGAAAAAAATGTTTATATTGAAGACTTATATGAAAATGATTTATATGAATAGGCAAGTTTTTCTACTTGCCTATAAAGTATTATTATTTTTTTCTATTATAATTGTAACAGGTCCACTATTTTGCAAACTAACTTCCATATGTGCTCCAAATTTTCCGTGATTCCACTTTGACTCCTATTTTTCTACATTCTTCTTTAAAGTATTCATATAGCGGTTCTGCTATTTCAGGTCTTGCAGCTTTTATAAAACTTGGCCTATTTCCTTTCTCACAATCCCCATACAATGTGAATTGAGATATTATTAAAAGCTCTCCTTTTACATCTTTTAGTGATAAATTCATTTTCTCATTTTCATCTTCAAAAATTCGTAAATTACATAATCTATTTACAAGCCAATCAGCTTCTTTTTGTGTGTCTGTTTCTTCAATCCCTAATAAAACTAAAAAGCCATTATTTATTTTACCAATTACTTCATTTTTTACTTCTACTTGGGCTCTTTTTACTCTTTGAATTACTAATTTCATATAGTATAAATCCTTTCTATTTTTTAAAGTGTAAACTTGAAGACAAGGGATTTAGCCCCCTTGTCTTCTTATATACTTTTAACTTTATGCTCTTGGATTTTTTATTGCTGCTTGTGCTGCTGCTAGTCTTGCAATTGGTACTCTAAATGGTGAGCAAGATACATATGTTAATCCTACATTATGGCAGAATTCAATTGTAGATGGATCTCCTCCATGTTCACCACAAATTCCAAGTTTAATATCTGGTCTTGTTTGTTTTCCTAGTTTAACAGCCATTTCTACTAATTTTCCTACACCTTTTTGATCTAATTTAGCAAATGGATCTGATTCATAGATCTTTTTGTCATAGTAATCTCCTAAGAATTTACCAGCATCATCACGGCTAAATCCAAATGTCATTTGTGTTAAGTCATTTGTTCCAAATGAGAAGAACTCTGCTTCTTTTGCTATTTCATCTGCTGTTAATGCAGCTCTTGGTATTTCTATCATTGTTCCAACATGATATTTTAAGTCTACTCCTTCATTTTTTATAATTTCATCTGCTGTTTTTGTAACAATATCTTTTACATATTTTAATTCTTTTATTTCTCCAACAAGTGGAATCATTATTTCTGGAACAATATTCATTCCTTCTTTGTTTACATTTATAGCAGCTTCTATAACAGCTCTTGTTTGCATTTCTGCAATTTCAGGATATGTTACTGCTAATCTACATCCTCTATGTCCCATCATAGGATTAAATTCATGTAGCCCTTCTACAATTGTTTTCAATTCTTCAAAAGTAAGTCCCATTTCTTTTGCTAGCGCTTTTATATCTTCATCTTCATGTGGTACAAATTCATGTAAAGGTGGATCTAAGAATCTTATTGTTACTGGGTAACCTTTCATTTCTTTATATAATTTTTCAAAATCTCCTCTTTGCATTGGAAGTATTTTTGCTAATGCTTTTTCTCTTTGTTCTGCTGTTTTAGATACTATCATTTCTCTAATTGCAGCAATTCTATCTGGTGCAAAGAACATGTGCTCTGTTCTACATAATCCAATACCTTCTGCTCCAAAATCATATGCATGTTTAGCATCAAGTGGTGTATCTGCATTTGTTCTTACTTTTAATTGTCTATATTTATCTGCCCATCCCATAAGTGTTGCAAAATTTCCAGAAACTGTTGCATCAACTGTTTGTATTCTTTCTCCATATACATTTCCTGTGCTACCATCTAATGAAATAAATTCACCTTCTGTTACTTTTCTTCCATCAGGGAATGTAAAATATTTTTCTTCTTCGTTTACTGTTATGTCTCCACATCCTGCAACACAACATGTTCCCATACCACGAGCAACAACTGCTGCATGTGATGTCATTCCTCCTCTTACAGTTAATATACCATTACATGCTACCATTCCTTCTATATCTTCTGGTGATGTTTCAAGTCTTACTAAAACTAAATCTTTTTCTCCAGCTTTATGTAGTTCTACTGCTCTTTCTGCTGTAAATACTACTTTTCCTGTTGCAGCTCCAGGTGATGCAGCTAAACCTTTTGCAACCACTTTTGCTGCTTTTAAAGCTGATTGGTCAAAATTTGGATGTAATAATTGATCTAATTGTTTTGGTTCTACTCTTAAAACAGCTTCTTTTTCGTCTATCATACCTTCATTTACTAAGTCTACTGCAATCTTTAATGCAGCATTAGCTGTTCTTTTACCATTTCTTGTTTGAAGTATATATAATTTTCCACTTTCAATTGTAAATTCTAGGTCTTGCATATCTTTGAAATATTTCTCAAGTTTATTAGAATATGTAACAAAATCTTCATAAGCTTTTGGATTTGTGTTTTTTAGTGTTTCTATTGGTTGAGGTGTTCTGATACCTGCAACAACATCCTCACCTTGTGCATTCATCAAATATTCACCAAATAGTCTATTTTCTCCTGTAGCTGGATTACGAGTAAATGCAACACCTGTACCACAATCTTCACCCATATTTCCAAAAACCATTTGTTGTACGTTTACAGCTGTTCCCCAATCTCCTGGTATATCATTTAATCTTCTATATGTTATAGCTCTTGGGTTATTCCAACTTCTAAATACTGCTTTTACAGCTTCCATTAACTGTACTTTAGAATCTTGTGGGAAATCTTCTCCTTTTTCTTTCTTGTAAACAGCTTTAAATTTTTCAACTAATTCTTTTAAATCTGTAGCTGTTAATTCTGTGTCTAACTTAACTCCTCTTGCTTCTTTCATTTCATCTATTATCTTTTCGAAAAATGGCTTTGGTATTTCCATAACAACATCACTAAACATTTGTATAAATCTTCTATAACTGTCATATGCAAATCTTTCATTTTTTTCAGCCATATTTACTAAAACTTTATCATTTAAACCTAAATTTAATATTGTATCCATCATTCCTGGCATTGATGCTCTAGCTCCTGAACGAACAGAAACTAATAATGGATTTTCTTCATCTCCTAATTTTTTTCCTGTTATTTCTTCTAGTTTTCTTAAGTGTTCAAAGATTTGTTGTTCAATTTCTTCTGAAATTTTCTCTCCATCTTCGTAGTATCTAGTACATGCTTCTGTTGTAACTGTAAATCCTTGTGGAATTGGTAATCCTAGATTTGTCATTTCTGCCAAATTTGCACCTTTACCACCTAGTAATTCACGCATTTTGCTATTACCTTCACTAAAAAGGTATACATATTTTTGACTCATAAAACGACCTCCTAAATTTGTAAGTTAAAGATTAAAATAAGATGTTTATCTTTTTTATTCTTTACTATTTTAAATACTTTGTTATTATATACTACTTTTTGTTTAATTGCAAATAATTTTACAAATTTTTAAATATATATTTAAAAAGTAATACCCCCTGGCTTAACCAGGAGGGTATTACTTTGTCCTTTCTACTTGTTTATTCAATTTTTCCCATTCGCCACAAGGATACTTCACTAGTTCTCATTATCCTAACTTCTCCATCATTTCCCGTCTTTTCATATTCCCTGCTTTGAAGTCTTCCAAAAACAGCTACTTTTGCTCCGACGCTTAAGTTACTAACGAATCTTGCCACTCCTCCCCATGCTATACATGGAAAATAACATGCCTTTTCAGCCCTGTCGCTTCTTTTAACACACAAGAAAAACTCTGTTATAAGTTTGCCTTGTCTTGTTTCTCTCATCTGTCCCAACTTGCAAATTTCACCTTCAAGGTATAGATCATTGATGTCTATACCCGCAAGCACTTCCTTGTAATCTTGTGCTGTGATTTCGTTTACTATCATAAACAGTCTAGTTCTCTCTATCCCGTCTACCATCTTCTTGTATGTTCTAAGTTCACCTCTTACCTTTACAAGTGCACCGCACCGAAGATTAATCCACTTTTTCTTAGCATCATGTATCAGAAGTTCTGATATCATGAGGTTAATGTAGTCTGGTGTTCCACTTAGCCGCATAGTCCTTATACATGACTTGTAAAATCCTTCGCCATGATTTTCATGGCTGAATATGGGATTCGCACAGATTTCACCTCTTACAAAAAGCCTATTGTTTTCTGCAAACGGCGAAACCTTTTCAAATCTAGTTGCAGTTCTTAGATCTTCTTCTCTCATTTTTGCCACTCCTTCAGTAATCTTATTAAGTGCTGTTATTGTTTAGATACATTACAAGTAGAAAGGATTTTCTAAACTATTGCTACCACAAATGAGATGTTAGCAATTAAGATTCAGAAATTTCTTCATCCTCTTTTTGTATATAAACAATGTATATATTATACCATTAATTTTAGTTTTTGTAAATATTATGTAAATTCTCGCCATACTATGTTTGCAAAATCCAATCCTTTTAGTGTTAATGATATTTTTCTTGTTGTTGTTTTTTATAAGATTTTGTTTTTTTAGTTTATCTATTTCTTTTCCGAATATTTCAAAAACATTCTCTTTAAATTTTTCTTTAAATTCTATTATATCTACTCCAGATATTTTTCTTAAGTTTAAAATCATATATTCCATCATCTTACTTTTTTTATTTTGTTTTTCATGATGTTTTTGATAAACTAAAAGTGGACCAAAAAATTATGGCAATTAAAGCAAGTTGCAAAAAGGAATTTAATGTCTAAAAAAGGAATTTAGATGCGAGGAAAAAGAGCAGAATATTCAGAAGGAATTTTTGGACAAATCAAATGGAATATGGGCTTCAAGCGATTTTTGCTTAGAGGCTTAGATAAAGTCGACCTTGAATGGGGACTTTTATGCTTTGCATTAAATATAAAAAGAATGAATAAGAAAGATATAGAAAAATTAAAAGAAGAAGCGATGGTAAAAGCCATCTTGCTACCAAAAAATATAATCATTTTCCAAACCAAAAAATCCAACTCTTATCGAGCTGGATTTTCTGGTTTTCGGGTTCCTATTTTAGGACACCCCCTTACCCTTGAAGTTAAAAAACTGTGCAATTCAAAATAATTTTTGAATTTACACAGTTAGATTTTAACACTTGTTCTATTTAATTTATAAAACCCACTTCCAGCCAATTTCTACTGCATCGCTACCAGCGTTTCAGCGTTACAAGTAAAGTGTGGAACGGGACGAAACGGTGACATTGCTACTAGTCGGGGAGAAGTAGTTGTCGCGGTAACTCGCTGGGTTGAAAAAGCCAATGCTAGCACCGTTGGAAAAACTGCCTCGATTCGCTCGACGGTCGGTAGAATTTGCTTCAGCTGTCCATTCATAATGATTACCTTCAAGGTCGTAGATATTTTTCATACAATCTAATTCATTTTGTCCAGATAATGCATGATCAGTTGTTAGATTTCTATCACTATGTCCAACTTGTGCTGGTTCACCTATAAATTTTATTACTTGATCATACTGGCATCCCCATATCATTGGTCTATTATTTTCTCTTAATGTATTATATAATCCATACCATTTATTTGCTCCTAAATAATTTGTTCCATTGCTACTAGCTGTTGTCAATACTTGCTGATTCTTTTTACTATCTCCATTTGCTCCTACTTCATATCTACTGATATAAAATCCTCCATTCTTGGCTACACTTTTTGCCATTACTGTAAAATCACTTTTTAATTGACTTAATGTTAAACCATTACTTGAATCAGAACTTACTATGTTTGGCTCGTGATAACTGCTTTCATTGTATGTCTGGTCTCTTTTGTTAAAATCCATAGTATATGAATATGGATTACTTCCTGTTTGTGAACTTATATACAATCTTCCTACTAGCTCAGTAGCTGTCAATGGGTGGGTTTGGCATGTTAAGGTATTTGCTTCTTCATTATATAACAAATCACATACACTTGTTCCACTATTACTTTTACACATCACCATATCATCTATATCTACTGGTATCCATACATATTGGTTTACTGTTTCTTGTAAATTCTTTACCTCTGTTTCTCCTGGCAATGTTATTGTACTTTGATTTTTTCCGTCTCCATCTTCATTGTCTGTCCAATTTACTGTTGCTCCTTCTGGTATTTCATATATTACCAATCCTTCTTCTTCTGAATCTTCTGTACTTATTTGTGATGCTGTATATCCACTTGGAATAGGAACATTTCCTACATATATTATATCGTCTCCGGCCTCCGCCTCCACCATAATCTAAATTATTTAACTCTTCTTCTATTTCTGCTATACTTTCCATTTCTGCCTGTTCTGCTAATTTATAATTTTCTGTTGCCTCTTTTGCTTTTTGGGCTAGTCCTCCATTTCCTAATGCCATATTTATTACCACTGCTGATAATATTAACAATATTACTATTGTTATTACTAATGCTATTAGAGTAATTCCTTTTTCTTGCTTTCCTTTGTTCATTATACTTTTTTCCTCCTTTGATTTTCTCGTGTTTTTGCCATTTTTTACGCAGTTATGTGCAATTAGAATCGCTACTTTATACTTTTCATTACTTCTTTCTGAAATCTTTCTTACATAGCTTTCCCATTTTTTCTATCCCTATTCTTTTTTCAAGGTACTTGCTATGTCCTACTAATTTCGCTTTTTGAACACTCTATTTCTATTGTTTGTATTCTTTTTTATTTTATATGATATTTTTCCTTTTGGCAATACTTTTTGTATTTTCTTTCAATATTTTTTACTTTATGTGTATGAGATATCTATTGTAAACCTATAATGTAAATTGCGCTTTCAATAATATCCTTTCAATAAAATGAAAAAGCTCCTATATTATAAAAGTACAGGAGCTTTTTCATTTTTTTATTCATCATCAATTTGAATATATTTTTTATCTGGTAATTTTTCTGTTTCTTCTTTCTTTGGCACTTCTATTTTTAACATTCCGTTTTTGAAAGATGCTTTTATATCATCCTCTTTGACTTCATCGCCTACATAAAAACTTCTTGAGCATGATCCCATGTATCTTTCTTTTCTTACATATTTTCCTTCTTCTTTTTCTTCTTTGTTAGAATCTATTGTTGCATGTACTGTTAAATATCCATTTTCTACTTCAATTTTAATGTTATCTTTTTCATAACCTGGTAAGTCAATGTCAATTAAATATTTGTCTTTCTTTTCCTTTATGTCTGTTTTCATAACTTTGCTTTCACCTTCTGTGAAAAATGGATCTCTAAACATTTCTCCTAATAAATCAAATTCATGATTTCTTCTTGGCATCATCATCATAAAAATCTACTTCCTTTCTTTTTTGTGTTGATACCATTTTAGGTAGCACATAATATTTTTAAAAGATATCTTTTATTTTTTACAATTATAATTATATCACCGTTTTTAGCAAAGTCAAGTTTAGAGTGCTAATTTTCACAAAACTTTCACAAATTGCACAGAATCCTTGTTAAAATTCAAATTAACAGTCCTAGCATATAATATTTAAATACTTACACAAATTCTTGCCATACTATATTTGCTAAATCTAAACCTTTTATTGTTAGTGCGATATTGCTTCTACTTATTTTTATAAGTTTTTGATTATGTAATTTACTTATTTTCTCTCCAAATATATTCATGACATCATCTTTAAATACTTTCTTAAATTCACATATATTTATTCCTTTTATTTTTCTTAAATTTAGCATTATGTATTCCATCATTTTACTTTGTTCATTTTGTTTTTCATGAAATATAATATTATTTTCTTGTTTGTTTTGTTTGTAATTTTCTATATATTGTTCAATTGATTCAATATTTGAGTATCTTATATTATCAGTATATGAATGACTTGCTACTCCAAATCCAATATATTCATTTTGATTCCAACAATTTAAATTATGCTTTGATTCATATCCCTTTTTTGAAAAATTAGATATTTCATATTGTTTATACCCATTTCTATTTAAATTTTTTCTTGCTGAATGGTACATCCTTCTTTCTATTTCATCTGTTTCTAGTGTTATTTCTTTATTTTTCACTAGTTCGTATAATTTAGTGTTTTCCTCTAATATTAATGAATATAGCGAAATATGTTCTGGATTTAGTTCTATCACTTTGTTTATTGTATCTTTTACATCTTCTAATTTTTGGTTTGGAAGTCCTATCATTATATCTATATTTATATTATCAAAACCTATTTTCCTTGCTATTCTATATGTTTTTAAAAAATCCGAATATGTATGTATTCTTCCTATTTTTTTCAATATTTCATCTTTTGTTTCTTGCATTCCTATGCTCAACCTATTAATTCCCGCTTCTTTGTACGTTTTTAATTTTAATTCATCTACAGTTTTAGGATTTACCTCTATAGTTGCCTCCTCTAAATCTAGTTCATAGCTTTTGTTTATTGTTTCCATTATTTCCTTTATGTATTTACTATCTATATATGATGGTGTTCCTCCTCCTATATAGATAGTATCTATTACTACTGGCTCCGAATTATTATATTTGCAATTATATTTTATTACATTAGCAACTTCTTTTAATTCTGTTTTTAGGCATTTAACATAATCACATATTAAATAATCTTTATTACAATAACTAATAAAATCACAATAATAACATTTTTGTTTACAAAATGGTATGTGTATGTATATTCCTACTTTTTTCACTGTAATTCTCCTTATACATGATTATTATTATAAATCTTTTAATTTTAAGTTTTCTGCAATTTCCTTTAGTTTTAAAAGCCTATGATTTACCCCAGACTTACTAAGTGGTTTGCTTAACATTTTTCCCAACTCTGTTAAGCTACTTTCTGGATTTTCTATTCTTAAATTAGCTAGTTCCTTTAGTCCATCTGGTAATTTTATAAATTCATTTCTTGCTTTTATAAGCTTTATATCCTCTATTTGTTTAACTGCTGCATCTATTGTTTTATTTAAGTTTGCTGTTTCATAATTTACTTTTCTATTTACTTTATTTTTCATGTCTTTTATAACTCTTATTTCTTCAAATTTTATAACAGCATTATTTGCTCCTATTAGTGCCAAAAACTTAGATATTTCTTCTCCATCCTTTATGTATATAACATATTTTTTATTCCTTGTTATTATTTTAGAGTTTATGTTTAATTCTTTTAACATTATATTTATTTCATCTGCTTTTCTTTTCAATTTAAATATAATTTCTAAATGATATTCTTTATTTGGATCATTAATAGAACCAGATTTCAAAAAAGCTTCTCTTATGCAAATTCTTTTTATTTGCTCTTCTTGCGAAAATTGACTATTTTGATTCCATATTTTCAATTCCATTAACTCTTGTTTAATTTCAGATGTAAATGACATAAATTCCTCCTTTTAGCACTTACATACTATTACTCTATCATTTCCTCCTAAGTCTTTTTTTGTATATATGTTTTTATATTCATAGTTTTTTAATATTTCAATTACACTTTCTTTTTGATTATAACCTATCTCTAATGCTAAGTATCCATTTTTATTCAGAAACATTTTTGCATTTTCTGCAATAATTTTATAAAAATTAAGCCCATCTTGTCCACCATTTAAAGCTATATAAGGTTCTTTTTGTACTTCTTCACTTAATTCTTTGATTGTTTTTGTTTCTATGTATGGCGGATTTGAAACTATTATATCAAATTTTGAATTTATTTTTTCAAACATATTACTTTTTTGGAACTTTACTTTTTCAAATACATTATTTTGCATTGCATTTTTTTCTGCAATTTTTAAGGCTTCTTCACTAATATCAGTTGCAATAATTTTTGCATTTTCTATTTTTTTTGCAATAGATACAGCAATAGCTCCACTTCCTGTACATAAATCTAATATTTCATGCATATTATGTTTTTTTATAATATTTAATGATTCTTCTACTAAAATCTCTGTATCATTTCTTGGTATTAATACACTTTCATTTACAAAAAAATCTAATCCCATAAATTCCTTTTTATTAGTTATATATTGTATAGGAAATCCGTTAATTATTTTTTCTATATTTGTTTCATAAATTTTTATAATATCTTTATTAATTTCTTCATTTTGGTTAATTAGTAAATATTCTTTTGTTTTGCATAAAACAAAAGCTAAAAGTATTTTAGCCTTTAATATAGGTTCTTCTATATTATGCTCTTTTAGCTTAGTTATATTTAATTTTAGCACATCATGTATTGTCATAGCTTTACCTTATAAAAACCTTTTTATTTGTGATATTATTTTTTCTTTAGCCTGTTCTAATCTCATTTCTAAATTACATCCTGCTGCAAACGGATGCCCTCCGCCACCTAGCATAAGGCAAGCATCAGCTACATTTATTTTTCCATTCGAACGTAAAGATGCTTTATACCCTGTTTCTGTTTGCCTTAAAAATATGGAAACTTCAACTCCTTCAACATCTCTTCCTATTTCAACTATTCCATCATGATCTCCTATTCCTGCTCCTAGCTTTTTCATTTCATCTGTTGTTATGTAAGTAAAAGTAATCTTACCTTCTTCTAAAAATTCCATCCTGTTTATTGCAATTTTTCTTAATTCAAAACTTGGTCTTGAAATTATTTGCATTGCCATTTTATATACATTTGAAACATTTACTCCTTTTTTTAATAATTCTGCTACAAATTCAAATGTGTCTGATGTAACGTTTGAATATTTAAATCCACCTGTATCTGTTATTATTCCTGTAAGTAAACATGTTCCTATTTCTTTATCTATATTTACTCCAATATATTCTAAAACTATTATTAATATCTCTGAACAAGCTGGTGAAACTGGATTTACAAAATTATCATCACCAAACATAGTATTACTTCCATGGTGATCTATAACTATTCTCGAATTTGCATTTTCAAAGCAATCTGAAAATCCATTTAATCTTTTTATGTCAGAACAATCTAGGGCAATTGCTAAATCATATTTTTCTTGAGATTTTTCCTTTTTTGCTTCAGTTATACATGGCAAAAACTCATAGCATTTTGGATATTCAGGCAAAATAACATCAACTTTTTTTCCCATTCTTTTTAATGCAATATACATAGCAATTGAAGAACCGTATTGCATCTCCATCTGGTGTTTCATGGGTTAATATAACTATAGAATTAGATAATTCTATTTTTTCTTTTATATTATCTAAAATCATAATGTTTCCTTTCTATTCTTTTATATCTTTCATTATATCATTTAAAATTGCATCAATTTTTGCTCCATATTCAGTGCTTTCGTCTAATAAAAATACAAGTTCAGGGGTTAATCTTAGATTTATTTCTTTTGCAACTTCACTTCTAATAAATCCTGAAGATTTTTTTAGTCTTGCTAGAGTTGCTTTTTTATTTTTTGCATTTAAAATACTTACATAAACCCTTGAATATTTTAAATCTGGAGTTGTTTTTACATCAGTCACACTAATTATTCCCGTAATTTTTGGATCTTTAAGTTCATAATTAATTATATTACTTAAAGTTCTTTTTAATTCCTCATTTATTCTTTCAAGCTTTTTATTTGAATCTTTTTGCATTACTCCCTCCAATTATTTTTTTACTTCTTCCATTATATGAGCTTCTATAATATCTCCTTCTTTTAAATCATTATAGTTTTCTATTTGCATACCACATTCATATTCTTTGTTTACTTCTTTTACATCATCTTTAAATCTTTTTAAAGAAACTAATTTTCCCTCATGTATAACGATGTTTTCTCTTATAACTCTTACAATTGCATTTCTAACTATTTTTCCATCTGTTACATAACATCCTGCTATAGTTCCAACATTTGAAACTTTAAATGTTTGCCTTACTTCTGCAGTTCCAATTATAACTTCTTTATATTCAGGATCTAGCATTCCTTTCATTGCTAATTTTATATCTTCTATTGCATTATAAATTACAGAATATGTTTTTATTTCTACTCCTTCTTTTTTAGCAATTTCTTTTGCAGTACTATCTGGTCTTACATTAAATGCAATTATTATTGCATTAGAAACTTTCGCTAGAGTAACATCACTTTGACTAACAGCTCCAACATTTGCATGTATTACAGAAACTTTTACATCTTTATCTGATAATTTTTCTAAAGATTGTTTAACAGCCTCTACAGATCCTTGTACATCTGCTTTTACTATTAAATTTAGCTGTTTTAGTTTTCCTTGCTCTATTTGATTATATAAATCATCTAGAGTAACCTTTGATGTTAATTTCATTATTCTATCTCTTGCTTGGTTCTTTCTTTTTTCAATTAAATGTTTTGCTGTTTTTTCATCTTTTACTTCATAAAATACTTCACCTGCTTCTGGCACTTCTGGAAGGCCTGTGATTTCTACAGGTGTAGATGGAGTTGCCATTTTTACGCTCTGTCCTTTATCATTTTTCATAGTTCTAATTCTTCCAATTACAGATCCGACAACAATTGTATCTCCTGTATCTAAAGTTCCTCTTTGAACTAACATTGTCGCTACAGGTCCTTTATTTTTGTCTAATCTTGCTTCTATTACTGTACCTTTTGCTTGTTTATGAGGATTTGCTTTTAACTCTTTCATATCTGCAAGTAATAATACCATCTCTAATAATGTGTCTATATTAGTTCCTAATTTTGCTGATATTGGAACAAATATTGTATCTCCTCCCCATTCTTCTGGTACTAATCCATATTCTGTTAATTCCTGTTTTATTTTTTCTACATTTGCTCCATCTAAATCAATTTTATTAACAGCTACAATTATAGGAACTCCTGCAGCTTTAGCATGGTTTATTGCCTCTATAGTTTGTGGCATAACACCATCATTTGCAGCCACAACTAAAATTGCTATGTCTGTTACTTGTGCTCCTCTTGCTCTCATACTTGTAAAAGCTTCATGTCCAGGAGTATCTAAAAATGTTATTTCTCTGCCATTTATTTCAACCTTATATGCACCAATATGTTGTGTAATTCCTCCAGCTTCTCCTTCAATTACATTTGTTTTTCTTACAGCATCTAAAAGAGAAGTTTTTCCATGATCAACATGCCCCATAACAACAACAACAGGTGGTCTTGGTTCTAGTTCTTCTTCTTTATCTTCACTTTCATCAAATAATATGTCTTCTTCTGTTACAACTTCTTTTTTATGTGCAACGACTCCAAATTCTTCTGCAACTAAGAAGGCTGTATCAAAATCCAATTCATTATTTATTGTTGCTAATATTCCATAACCTAATAGTTTTTTAATAACTTCACTACTTGCTTTTTTAAGTTCTGCAGCTAAGTCTTTAACACTTATTGTTTCAGGAATTGTTATATCTGTTAGCTTAAATATTTTTTGTTTTACATGTTCTTCTTCGTCATAGTTTTTCTTTTTCTTTCCTTTTTTCCCTCTTACTGTTGTTAAATCATAATAGTCAAGCATAGAGCCTTCGTTAAACATATGTGAAAGCTTACTTTCTTGTTTTAAGCTTTTTAATTTTCCTGAATCAAATTCATGCATCTTCTTATTTTTTGGGATTTTCTTGTTTTTATCTTCTTGTCTGTTTTGTTTTTGTTTGTCTATTGCTTTATTTGTATATTCTCTTACATTTTCTTTTTCAATAATATCTGAAGCCATTATATTCTTTATGTTTTTCTCTATTCCTTTTTCGTCAAGAGGTCTTCTTCTGTCATTAGAATAGTTGTTATTTTTAAAGTTATTTTGTTTTGGATTATAATTTCCGTTATTGTTTTTATAATTATTCTGGTTGTTTCTATAATTATTTTGATTTGCATTGTTTTGATTATTATTTTTGTAAAAATTATTTTGTCCATTATTTCTATAATTATTATTTTTATAGTTGTTTTGTTGGTAATTATTTTTATAGTTATTTGGTTGTGATTCTATTTTTCTCTTTTCACCAGTTTCTTCTTTATTTTCTACATTTAGTGCTTCTTTTGGGTGTTTTTCAGTTTCTTGCTCTTTTTTCTCTATTTTATCTTCATGTTTTTTTTCTTCTTTTTTTTCATCTTTTTTATTTACTCCAAATAATTCATTTACAGTAAGTGGCTTATTAGGTTTGTTTCTATATACAATATTAAAATCCCTTTTTCGTTCGTTTATAAAGCCAACTTCATTTTTTCTTTGTTCAATTCTTTTTCTCTTTTCTTCTTCTTGTTTTCTTGCAAGTTCTTCATCTGAAACAACAATTTCTCTTCTTATAATAACATGATTTGCAGGTTGTTGCTTTTCTTTTTTTTCTTCAGCTATTTTTTTTGTACCAGTACTAAAACTATCCCTTATTTTTTGAGCTTCAGTTTCTTCTACTCCACTTAAATGACTTTTGGCTTCTATTCCTAATTCTTTTGCTTTTTCCAATACCTCTTTACTAGTTATATTTAATTCTTTTGCTATTTCATGAATTTTAATTTTCCCCATTAGCATCACCCCCATAAATTTTATTTTCTATTTCAGTAGATAAGTTTTTATCTTTAATACCAATAATTGCTTTGTTTTCCTTACCAATCGTCTTACTTAGTTCTTCTATAGTTTGGAATTCAATTAATTTAATATTGAACTTGTCACAAATTTCTTTAATTTCTTTTTTGGTTTTATCTGAAGCGTCTTCTGCACATATAACCAGATTAACTTTCTTCTTTCTTACATTTTCCAAAACAACCTCTCTACCCGCTAGTACCTTGCCAGCCTTGGTAGACAATCCAATTAATCCCAATACTTTATTTTGCACTATCAATAATTACACCTCTTAGTTTATTATAAATTTCTTCTTCGATTCTAGTTTCGAAAACTTTTTCAAGTTTTTTACATTTGACTGCTTTTTCTAAACATTCTATACTATCACATATATATGCTCCTCTTCCGTTTGCTTTTCCAGTTCTATCAATATTTATTTCCCCATCTTTGTTTTTTACTATTCTTATTAAGTCTTTTTTATCTTTTTTTTCATTACAACCTATACATGTTCTTTGCGGATTTTTTTTCATTAATATCACATCCTACTTTTCATCTTCTTCCTCTTTACTTTCAGCTTCTAACATTTTTCTAAATTGGCTTTCACTTTTTATATCTATTTTCCAACCAGTCAATTTTGCTGCTAATCTTACATTTTGTCCTGATTTTCCTATTGCTAAAGATAACTCATCATCTGGAACTATTACTTGTGCGAATTTTTCATCTTCTTTTATATCAACAGCCATTACATTGGCTGGTAATATTGCTGCTGCAATATATACAGCTGGATCCTCATTCCACTCAATAACATCAATTTTTTCCCCATTTAATTCATTTATTATATTTTGAATTCTAACCCCTTTTTGTCCAACACATGAACCAACAGGGTCAATGTTTTCATTTGTTGAATATACAGCTATTTTACTTCTTGAACCAGCATCTCTTGCTACACTCTTTATTTCTATTAAACCTTCATAGATTTCTGGTATTTCTAATTCTAGTAACTTTCTAACAAAATCTGGATGACTTCTTGATACAATTACTTGTGTGTTTCCTTTCATTCCTTTTTCAACATCTAAAACATATGCTTTTATTTTTTGATTTTGTTTATATGTTTCACTTGGTATCTGCTCTTTTAACGGCATTATCCCCTCAAGTTTCCCTAAATCTAATATTAAAGCATTAGGCTGTACCTTTTGAATTATTGCTGAAACAATTTCACCCTTTCTTTCATTAAATTCATCAAATACTATTGTTCTTTCTGCTTCTCTTATTTTTTGAATTATAACTTGTTTTGCTGTTTGAGCGGCTATTCTTCCGAATTCTCTTGGAAATATTTCAATATCTACACTATCTCCAACACTTAATTTTTTACTTATATTTTTTGCTTCTTCTTTTCCTATTTCAGTTTTATCATTTTTTACTTCATCTACTACTGTTTTCACAGAATATAAGTGTATTTCCCCAGTTTTATCATCTATTGAGATTTTTATATTTTCTGCTGAGTCATAATCTCTTTTATAAGCTGTAATAAGAGCCATTTCCAATGATTCTATTAAAAATTGTTTATCTATTTTTCTTTCTTTTTCAAGTTCTTCCATTGCAAGCAATAATTCCTTGCTATCAATTAGCTTCATTTTCTATTACCTCCCTAAACAATAAAAATGTTTCATATACAAGTTAAGAGTGGGATTTGTTCCCACTCTTCTAGTTCACTTCTATTGTCTTTAATATTCTACTATATTTTAGTTTAAATTGCAAGCTTTTTTACAATTATTTTTTGGATTTTTGTCTTTAAAATATACTTTGTTTTGCTTTGAAAATAATATATTTAAAATGCTAAATTATAATATAGTATTATTTCTTATTTTTTAAATTAACTCCTATAATTCCTCCTAGCATACCTGCTAATATTACTGAAATAATCATTATAAAAGATGTGTTTGTTAACGTAAAGCCTGTTGAAGTTATACTTGAAATTACATATATTGTTACAATATATGTAAAGCCCACTGCAAATCCATTTAGCAATCCATTCTTTTGTATATTTATTGTGCTAAAAAAACTACCTATTAATATGCTAATTGCGGTAATTATAGTTACTGCTATAGGTATTATACTTTCTGAAACATTTGTATATGTAATTACTATTGCAAGTATTAATAAACCTAGTAGTGTTATTAATATAGATAAAATAATTCCTTTTAAAATTTTAAACATATTATTGCTTTTTATATTTTCCTTTTCTATTGTTTTGTTCATAAAAAATCTCCTCCTTATAGTTTCAAATATATTCTTGGAAGAGATTTTTTATGACCTTGTTTCATTGACATTTTCCTGTTGTTAAATTAAAATAACTTATGTATAATATTAATCCTTTATACCAAATATCAATTTTACAAAGCCTCTTAAAAACTTAGGAACTTTTTTTACAACAATCTTCATTATATACAACTCCTTTATTTAACATGATAACCATATTAGCCCAATTGCTATAATTGCTATTCCTATTAAAAATAGCCATCCTGTAAATGGAAGTAATATTACAAGTAATATTCCAAGCCCAAAACCAATTAAACATACGGCTAATGTTTTTTTCAAAAGTCCTAACATAATATATTACCTCCACTTCTTAATTATATTATATTAATTTTATGTAAAAAGGTGATTATATGAATAAAAAAGATGTTACAAAAGTTATAGAAATATTAAAGAAAAATTATCCTGATGCTAAATGTAGCTTAGATTTTAATTCACCATTTGAAATGGCTGTTGCTGTTATGCTTTCTGCTCAATGTACAGATGAAAGAGTTAATAAAACTACTCCTAGTATTTTTTCTAAGTACAATACTCCCGAAGATTTTGCAAGCATTGATTTACAAGAATTAGAAAAATTAATACATCCTTGTGGTTTTTATAAAAACAAAGCTAAAAATATTAAAACCATGAGTCAACAACTTATAGATAATTTTGATGGTAAAGTTCCTAAAACAATGGAAGAACTTTTAACTTTAAGTGGAATCCGGTAGAAAAAGTGCTAATGTTATTTTATTAGAAGCTTTTAATATTCCATCTGGAATTGCTGTTGACACTCATGCCAAAAGAATATCAAATAGACTTGGTATTTCTAACAGTTCTGATCCAGAAAAAATCGAGCAAGATTTAATAGAAATTGTACCACAAAAATATATTAAAGATATAAATCATTTATTTATATGGCATGGTAGAAATTGTTGCACAGCAAGAAATCCAAAATGTTCTACTTGTCCTATATTTAATTTCTGTAAAAATCATGAATAATATTTGTTTTTTTTGCAATATTACATATCAGGTGATTTATTGTGATTAATATTAATTGTGATTCTAATTGCGTCTACCAAAAAGATGGAAAATGCACACTTGAAAATGTATATCAAATGTCAGCTACCCCTAATTTAGATTGTGCCTATTTTAAATCGAAATAGCTTTTGTAAAATTTATATGTTTTTTATTATTATGATTGACAAACAAAATATTAAGTTATATTATACTGAATATAATTTAAACATATTATCTAATATATTAGTTTTAGATAATAAAAATCAAAGGAGGAAAATTATGTTTAAAACAAAATTTAAAATTTTAACTTTAATCATTGTATTTTTACTTGCATTTTCTATAACTTGTAATGCAACTTCTGAAACAACTCCTGATTCAACAGCTGAAGTTGAAGCAATATCATCTGATGATGTATCTCAAGAACCAGTTGAACAAGAAACAGATGTTGTTACAACAAGTGAAGAAGCAGATAATCAAACTGCAACATCAGAAGAAACAGAAGATGACATTGGCAGCATACAAGCAAGTGAAGATATAAATTCTCAATTACATAATGGTGATTATTACGTTTCTGGTGATGATGTTACTATTGACAAATTAATCGATGGTAATGCATTTGTTATGGCAAATAAAGTTACTATTACTGGTGAAATTGGTGGCGATTTATTTGTCATGGCTAAAGAAGTAGATATTAATGAGGGTTATGTTTATGGAAATGTTTTTGTTGTAGCTGACTCTTTTAATTTAACAGGAACTATATATGACTTATATGCATATTGTGGAAACATTACTATAGGATATGATGGAATAGTTTATAGAGATTTGAAAGCTACAGCAGGAAATATTGACATACAAGGAAGAATTGGAAGAAATGTATTTACAAGTTCTAACAATTTAAAAATTTCTGAAGATGTTCTTATCTATGGGAATTTAGAATATTCAGCAAAAGACGAAGTTGAAGTACCAGAAGGAATTGTGTCTGGTGAAATAAAATATACAAAATCAAATGATATTTTAGCAGGAAGAACAATTGGTGAATTAGTTCTTTCTTATGTTACATCTTTAGTTGGAACTCTTGCTTTGGTATTAATTGTTTGGTTATTAATTAATAAATTAACTCCAAACTTTGCTGCAAGATTAAATAATTTAAAACCTATTTCAATTTTTAAAGCTTTAGGAATTGGTTTACTAGTAATTGTAGTTGTACCTTTAATTATTTTATTATTAATGTTTACAATTGTTGGCTTACCAATTGCAATGGTACTATCTATAATTTATATGCTATTATATAGTCTATCTTTTGCATTTGCAGTATTAGCTATTGTTGGTATGTTAACTAAAAAGCCATTATCAAAAGGAAAATCAATTCTTTTTGTAATTTTAACTGCAATAATTCTTTGGTTATTGATAAATATATTAGGAATAATAAATATGGCTGTAGAATTAGTAGTTAGTATTATAATATTCATATTTGGAATTGGAGCATTATTAATTAATATGTTTTCAAAAAAATCATCAAAATCTGAAACATCAACTATTGAAAAATAATTAATTTTTATCATAAGAAATATCCTGATAAATAATCAGGATATTTTTTATTCATTTAATTTTTCTATGATGCCCTTGATAAAACTACGCTTAACCTCTCTGCTTGTCCATTATATTCTAAATAATATATATCTTCTCCACCTGTTGTTATATAATAAACTGCATCAAATTGTGGGAGTACTCTTATTTCACCTTGCTTATCTATTATTCCATATTTACCATTTTGGCACATTACTACACCTTCAATTTCTGGAACTAATATTGTATTATTTACTGATTTCCCTTGTAATGTATTTATGAATCCCAAACCATCATATTGAACAGGTAATATAACATTTCCTTGTATATCTAATATTCCCCATTTATTGTCTTTCATTACTGGAACACAATTATTAAAAAATAGCATTCTATTATCCACATGTCCTACAGGATATAATTTATCATCTACTCCAATATCATTATACTCTATATTTATTAATATTTTTTCATTAGAGTCTACAACACCTTTAAATCCATCTTTTTCTACACAATATATTTGTTGTTCAGCATTTATTAGCTCTATATCATTATAATTAACTGAAATTTTTTGTACCCCATCAATTCCAATTATTCCTTTTTGATTATTACTTGTTACTATAAACTCATCTAATATCTCATTATATATAATTTCTTGGTACCTAGTTCCTAATATATAATTTTCAAAAGTTCCATCTGCTATTGATAGCACCCCATAATTATCTCCTCGCTTTACAACAAGCATATTTTTCAAGATAATTTTTTGATTTTCATATATATCACTTATTCCAGTGAATCCATAGTCTGAAATAATACTAGCATAATATTCTGAAAGGTATGGTACAGTATATATTGTTATTATTTGTTCTTCTTGATCATATGCAAAACTTATGTTACATGCTTTTTGTATATCATTTGAAGTTATGTATAGTTTATTATTTATAAATTTTACATTTGACCCCATATCATAATATGCATACTTTTCTATATTTTTTGTAGCAGTTTCCACTTGCACAGTAGCATTCTCTTCAGCTTCATTCTTCGAATTTGTTGTATTTCCATTTTCTTCTTCTAAATTATTATTTGTTGTATTTGCTTCTAATTTATATATTCTGTTTGATCCGTAATGAAAAACCAACTATTTGTTTTTCGCTTTGTAAATAGCATTTTTTTGTATCTTCTGTATATTTGTTATACTCACCATTATAATATTCATAGCCTATTAAACTTGCAATATCTCTTAATGATATATAAATCTCTTGTGTTTGATTATCAAAAACAAAAAGTTCTGATGGTATTTGTACATATTTGCTATCAACATTTAATCTCAAATCTTTGGGTAATGTTCCTTTAAGAATCATCATTGTAATGAATATAATTATTGCTAATATTACAGCTATAATCAACAATATTATTACAATTTTTTTACTTTTATTTTCTCTCTCCTCACCTAAATATTCCATAAAACCCCTTACCTTTCATTTTTAATTATAATATTTACCATAGAACTCCTTTATAAATGTCCCCAAATTATCTCTTTCTATTTCTATTCTAACTCTTTTCATTAGATTAGTCAAGAAATGTAAATTATGTATTGACAATAACCTTATTCCTAATATTTCATTTGTCTTTACCAAATGTCTTAAATATGCTCTTGTATAATTTTTACATGTATAGCAATCACATTCATGGTCTAGTGGATTCCAATCTCTTTCATATTCGGCATTTCTAACAACCACTTTACCATTCCATGTCATTGCTGTTCCATTTCTTGCAATTCTTGTTGGTAAAACACAGTCACACATATCAACTCCTGCAATAACCGCTTCAATTAAATAATCTGGTGTTCCCACTCCCATTAAATATCTTGGCTTGTTTTCTGGCATTAATGGAGCTGTAAACTTAAGAATCCTTAAAAACTCTTCTTTGGGTTCTCCAACACTTATTCCTCCAATTGCATAACCTGGTAAATCAAGTTGTACTAAATCATTTACACTTTGTACTCTCAAATCTTCATAAAATCCACCCTGAATTATTCCAAATAATGCTTGTTCCGTTTTATTATGTGCATCCTTACATCTTCTTGCCCATCTGGTTGTCCTCTCCATAGATTGTTTTGTGTATTCATAAGTTTCAGGATATTTAACACATTCATCAAAAGCCATTATTATATCTGCTCCTAAGTCTTCTTCTGTTTTCATTACACTCTCTGGTGAAAAGAAATGTTTACTTCCATCTAAATGAGATTTAAATTCAACTCCTTCTTCAGAAATCGTCCTTAAATCTCCTAAACTAAAAACCTGAAACCCTCCGCTATCTGTAAGAATAGGCCTGTCCCAATTCATAAATTTGTGAAGACCTCCTGCCTCTTTTACAATATCTTGTCCTGGTCTTAAATATAAATGATATGTATTGGCTAATATTATTTCTGCACCGACCATTTCTTTTAATTCCTCAGGAGTCATTGATTTTACTGTTGCCTGAGTACCAACAGGCATAAACACTGGAGTTTGTATATCTCCATGTGGCGTATGTATTATTCCTCTTCTTGCTCCAGTTTGCTTGCACTCATGTAATAACTCATATGTTAATGATTCCATATTTATTTCTCCTTCATATTTATATACATACTATCTCCGAAACTAAAAAATCTATATTTCTCTTTTATTGCTTCTTTGTATGCTTTCATAATATTTTCTTTACCAGCTAATGCAGAAACTAGCATAACTAAAGTAGATTCTGGCAAATGAAAATTTGTAATTAAATTATCAATACATTTAAATTTGTAACCAGGATATATAAATATTCCTGTATCTCCTTCTTGTGCTTTTACTAAACCATTACTATCTGCTATACTTTCTAGAACTCTGCACGATGTTGTTCCAACAGCAATTATCCTTTTAGATGATTTTTTTGCATTATTTATTTTTTCTGCATCTTCTTGTTTTATATAAAAATGTTCTGTATGCATATGATGTTCCTCAATATTTTCAACTTGTACTGGCCTAAAAGTCCCAAGTCCCACATGTAAAGTTACATTTGCAATTTCTATACCTTTATCTTTTATACTTTTTAATAATTCTTCAGTAAAATGCAAACCAGCTGTAGGCGCTGCACTAGATCCTTCATATTTAGCATATATTGTTTGATATCTATCTTTCTCTTTTAGTTCTTCTTTTATATATGGTGGTAAAGGCATTGTACCTATTTTATCTAATATTTCATTAAAAATACCTTTATATTCAAATTTTATTTTTCTTTTGCCATCCTCTAGAGATTCAATTATTGTACCTTTTAACAAATTGTCTTTAAAAGAAATTTCAGTTCCAATTTGTAGTTTTCTTCCTGGTCTTACTAATACTTCCCATATATCATCTTCTAATTGTTTTAATAATAATACTTCCGCAGCAGCACCATTTTCACCATTTGTTATCTTATTTCCATATAGTCTTGCAGGAATTACTTTTGTATTATTTAAAACCAAGCAATCTCCTGGATTCAAATATTCTATTATATCTTTAAAAACTCTATGTTCTATTTTATCTTTATTAAGCACCATAAGCCTTGATTCATCTCTTTTTTCAATAGGATGCTGTGCGATTAATTCTTTTGGTAATTCGAAATTAAAATCAGACACTTTCATTATTTACTACATTCTCCTTAACTATGTTTATATTTTTATTAAATATTTTTATTGCTGTCCCAATAATTTCTAATATATTTTCTTCATTTAGTCCTATATCCTTTTCTACAGTATATTCAAAATTACTATTATGTGGTGGTTTTAGTGTATATACTATTTTATCTAATCCGATATACTCATTATTTTCATTCAATATTTTACATTGCATATAGTCTGAGTACCAATTTTTTAAACCTATTAACCTTTCATTTTCGTAACCGTATTTTTCATTATCATGTAATTCTGGTATACTATATCCATATTCTTTAGAATTTCTTTCCAAGGAATGTAAAAATTCATGTATATATACTTCTTCTGGAAATGTATTTATCCTACTATTATACTCATATATATAGCTTGTTTCGTCACTTGGAATTCTTATATTTGATAAACCTATTCCCAAATAATCCATTCCTCCAAGTCCTATCCAATCATTTACTGGTATCTCTACATTTTGTGATGAGTCACCTAGTTTTACAACTGCAAATATATGATCATATTCGTTCTGATTTATATATTCATCTATTAATCCTGATATATTTTCCGCATTTATATAAAATCCATTTGCTTCATCATGTGATAAACTTCTTATTGGCTCTTCTATATTTATAATCTCATATTCAACTTGCATATTGTTTCCGAGATAACTCTTCACATGATGTTTTAAATCTACTCATATTTTGAGAGACATTTCTAACTTCATTATCATTCATTTGTATATTTATATGTTCTTCACCTAAATCAACATCTATATTCTCAAAAATAAAGCAAGCAAATTTCCATTTATTGTCTTCTATTCTTCCTCCCATTTCTAACTTAAAATCAGAAAACCATACCTTTCCAGATGAATTGTCATCATATCCACCAAGCCTAAATCCAACTGTTACATTTTCTCTATTTTTTGAATCAAATAAAAATTCTATTTTTTGCCAATCATTAGTTCCTACTAGGCTTTTAGATTTTTCTACTGTGTCTGCAATACAAATGTGAGCTCCACCATTTGAAATGCCATTTTCATTTATTACATCTTCTGTTTTTATCATACATGTAATTTTATAAAATGTATTTTTATTCACATCAATATTAAAGCAATACATAGCATCATTGAATTCATTTGATTCAATCTTATAACTATTCATATCCGAATATCTTACTTCTTTGTCTCTACTAAATTCGGAGGTTCCCATATAATATTCTGCTTTATACATTTCATTAAAATAATTAGTTTTTATCATTTCATAAAACTTAATTATAAGTATTATTAAAATTATTATAAATATTGTTTTTAAAAAAAAGTTTATAGTTTTCCTCAAATTTTCCTCCTAAAAATAGTTAAATTCAATATTTCAAATTTAAAACACTACAAGTATTTTAACATATTATATGCTTTCTTACAATTATTATTTTAATTTTTATCAGGTAGAATTTTTATTGTATAGGGGATTTCTGAAGTAACAATGTTAAATCTCATTAGTACCTACAGCACTCGTAAAGCAATTTTGTTATAATAGGCAGATTCACTTTCTTTGTCAATTAATGTCGTTTTATTGTATTATAATGTTGCATTATGTTATAATAAATTTATATTAAAAGTAAAGGGGGAAATATAATGAATTATCAAATTATGGGTGAAACAGTTCCAGCTGTAGAATTCACTTTAAATAAAGGAGAATCTATTTACACACAAAGTGGTTCAATGAGCTGGAAAACGCCAAATATCAAGATGGAAACAAATACAAGAGGAGGCCTTGCAAAAGGATTAGGTAGAATGCTTGCTGGTGAATCACTTTTCATGAATACATACACATCAGAAGCAGATAATGAAAAAATAGCCTTTTCTTCAAGGGTCCCAGGCTCTGTATTACCAATTGATTTAACCAACTCACCTGGTATTATTATTCAAAAAGGTGCATTTTTATGTGCTGAAAATTCTATTGATTGTCAAATTACTCTTACCAAAAGATTTTCAGCTGGTCTTTTTGGTGGAGAAGGTTTTATATTAGAAAAATTATCTGGAAATGGAACAACATTTCTAGAAATAGATGGTGACAAAAAAGAATTAGAATTAGCTGCTGGCCAAGTAATACAGGTAGACACTGGAAATGTTGTTGCTTTTGAAACAACAATATCCTATGAAGTAGAAACTGTAAAAGGCTTAGGAAACATATTCTTTGGTGGAGAAGGTTTGTTTTTAACAAGATTAACTGGTCCTGGAAAAGTTGTTTTGCAAACTCTTAATTTTAATGATTTTGCTGGAAGAATTATTAGTTTAATACCTGGTAGATAAAATTTATCAATAAAGAGTCTGGTTCAATGAGCCAGACTCTTTTTGGAGGAATTACGGAGTTACATGCCCTTCCTCCTGAAAGTAGAAATTACCATGCCAATCGCCTTTTGCGAGCAATGTTGCGCCGCAGTATGGACATTCTACCCGGCAATGAGTATAGATGTTAATCCTATGTCCACCCGCTTCACTGTAAATCGCTCCTTCTTTTCCAACATTAGCAATGACTTTCGAGCACCTTGGACACACAAGCTCCTTCTTCATATTAGTAGCCCTCCTTCTAATTGCCAATCTTGGCAATAATATACTAATAATACCATATTTCCCTTATATTTACAACTCTATTACAATATTTTGCTTTTTAACTTATTTCACTTATTACTTTTGCTAAATATTTCATACTTATTATAGCTTCTTCAGTTGTGTTTCCTGTTGCACCTACTTCTATTATGCTTGCAGCATTTGATAAATGCTGGTTGTATCTTGAGTTTCTTAGTATTATTGGTCTGAATAATCCTGGATATAATTCATTTGCTTTTTCTTGAACTTTTATTGCAAATTTTAAATTATTAATCCAATTTTGGTGCTCTAGTCCACCACCATCTGTTCCAATTACAAAAGTTAATTGTGCAGCATATTCTTCTCCTATTTTCACTTTCGGAGCATATTGATTGTCTCCTATTGCATCTCTATGTATATCAAATATCATTTCCGCTTTGTTATTCACTAAGATATTTTCTACTGTTGTAAGAGACCTATTATATGAACCAGAGTATGCCGGGAAATCATGATAAGTTTGATCATTTATTACATTAAATCCATAGTTTTTGAGATAATTCCCAAGTTCTACCCCAACCCTTGCTACACTACAGTTTAAATCAGTTGTTCTATAATTTCCACTAGCTACATAATTGAAATTTTCAGTTGGTGTATAGCTCTCACATGTATGTGTTTGAAAAATTATTACATTGTTTTTATCTGTTAATTCAAAATTAGGTATTAACATTTCTTCTGTTAGCTCATAATCAGATTCATTTCTTATTTCAACTGTTCCATAATTATTTGTAAAACGTGTTTCTATATTATTTTCTTGCACTATTTCTGTTTCAATATTTTCTTGAATTATTTCTTCTACAAGCTCATCTTTATCATCTATTGTCAATTCTTCTACATTTATATTCAAATCTGTTCTTTCCATAATATTTTCTGCCATACTAAGTTCTATACCTAAAATTTCCTGTAATATTTCGTTTTTATTATTATCTTTTTCATTTATAATATCTGGTATTGTAACATCAAGACAATATGTTAATGCATTTTTATTTAATTTGCTTATATTAATTTTTGAATCTTTTTTTTCAAAATTAAAATATCTAGTAATTGTAAATATAATTAATAATATAATTATTATTTTTACTAGATATTTTAATATGTCTTTTATATTTATGATTGCAACATTGAACATAATCTATCCTTTCATTTGTATAAATACTTTATACTACTATATGTTAATAGATTATAAATTATGTGCATTTGCTAATTTAACTTAATTTAGAAATTATATCTTCTACACTTAAACCTACAGTTTCTTCTTCTCCTGTACTCATTAATTTTATTTTTGCTACTTTGTTTCTTATTTCTTCTTCTCCTATAGTTATACAATATTTTGCTTTTATTTTATCTGCATACTTAAATTGCGCTTTAAGACTTCTTCCTGATATATCTTTTTCACAAATTATATTTTTCTCTCTTAAAGAACTTACAATTTTTGTAGCTATATTTTCCGCTTCCTCTCCAATTGTTGCAATATATAATTCAGGAATATTCTCCTCTATATTTAAGTTTTCTTCATCAATTAAGCTTAATATTCTTTCTATCCCTGCTGCAAATCCTATACAAGCAGTTTTTGCTCCTCCTATTTCTTCTATTAAACCATCATATCTTCCACCTGCTAATACCGCAAACCCATCTTTTTTCGAAATTATTTCAAATACAGTTTTAGTATAATAGTCTAATCCTCTTACTATTTTTGGATTTATTACATATTTTATGTTGAGTTCATTTAATCCACTTTTTACTTTTTCAAAATGTTCTCTACATTCTTCGCAAAGATAATCTAAAATACTAGGAGCAGTTTCATTAAGCTTTTTACATTTTTCTTCTTTACAATCTAATATTCTCATAGGATTTTTTTCAAATCTGTTTTGACATGTTTCACAATAGTTTTCTAAATTATTCTTAAAAAAGCTTTTTAATATTTCCTGATATTTTTTTCTACATACCGGACAACCTATGCTATTTATTTCAACAATCACATCTGTTATTTTTAAACTATCTAATATTTTTGTAGCAACATTAATTATTTCAACATCTGCTGATGGTGCTTGTGTATTTAAATATTCTATTCCAAGTTGATTAAATTCTCTATATCTCCCCTTTTGTACATTTTCATATCTATACATTTGCATTGCATAATATAACTTAATAGGCCCAGGCTTACTTCCCATTCCATTTTCTATGTAACTCCTTGCAACACCAGCGGTTCCTTCAGGTCTTAGTGTTATACTTCTTCCTCCTTTATCATCAAATGTATACATTTCCTTTTGTACAACATCTGTTGTTTCTCCTACACCTCTTTGAAATAATTCAGTGTACTCGAAAACAGGAGTTTTAATTTCTTCTATTCTATATGATCTACAAATCTCCTCTATTTTTCTGTAAAAATATTTCCACTTATACATCTCATCAGGTAAAATATCTTTTGTGCCTTTTGGTAATTGAATCATATTATCATCCTTCCATTTAATATGTTTTAGGTTTCAAATCAAAATATATTTTCTCTTCTTCACTTATTATGCTTGGCTTTCCGGTGTCCAGGGTATATTATTGTATTCTCTGGTAATATCATTATTTTATTAGTTATAGATCTTATTATATCTTCAAAATTGCCTGTTGGCAAGTCTGTTCTTCCCCACGTTCCTCTAAATAAAGTATCACCAGTAAAAATCATTTTATATTCTTTAGAATATAAGCAAATACCACCTTTGGTATGTCCTGGTGTATGAATTATTCTAAATTCTATATTTCCTATATGTATCAAATCTTCATCATTCACTCTAGAATCTGGTTCCAATTTTATTTCTGGCATTCCTATATAGCCTGTTAGACTTATATCTTTATTATTTAATCCTTCTGCTTCTATAACATGTATTAATATTTTTCCACCTAAGTTTTTTTGAACATCTGTTACTGCACCTATATGGTCACCATGACAATGTGTTAAAACTATATATTTTAAATTTACATTTAATATTTTCATCATTTCTATAATTTTTTCAGCTTCTCCACCAGGATCTATAACCATAGCTTCTCTGGTTGTTTCATCTGCTACTATATAGCAATTTGTTGGTTCTGGCAAATTTGAATATACTTTTATTCTCTTTAGTATCATTTTAACTTTCATCTCTACTTTCTTCTTTTTACTTCATAAACACTATCTACTTTTCTAACATTTTTTATAACATTATTTAATTCTTCCGTATTTTCCACTTCAACTGTTATTTCCGTTAATGCAATTTTATCTTTATTAGCTTTTGAATTAACAGCCATAAGTTTTGCCTTTGTTAAACCAATTTTCTCTATAATATCTGCTAAAAGTCCACTTCTATCATTTGCATAAATTTCAATATCAACACTATATGAAGCTTTAGCTTCATTATACCATTCGACATCTATTATCCTGTTTTGATCTTCTAATAAATCATTTATATTTTTGCAATCAGTTCTATGTACAGTTACACCTCTACCTCTTGTAACATAGCCTATTATCTCATCACCTGGTAACGGATTACAACATTTTGACAATTTTACAAGACAATTATCAATTCCTTTTACAATTATTCCAGTACTTGACTTTTTAACATTGCTTTTATTTTCTGATAGTTTTTTAATTTTATCTTCTATATTTTCTTCCTTATGCTCTTTTTTATATTCTTCTAAAAACCTTGAAATAATTTTTCCTACTGCTATTGCTCCAAAACCAATACTTGCATACATATCTTCTATTGAATTATAATTATATCTGTTTAATACTATTGTAATCCATTCTGGTTTTAATAAATCTTGAGTTTTCATTCCTATTTTTTTTATTTCTTTTTCTAATGAATTTTTTCCTTTTTCTATATTCTGCTCTTTTTCTGCTTTCTTAAACCATTGTTGTATTTTAGTTCTAGCAGATGTGCTTTTCACAAATTTAAGCCAATCTCTACTTGGACCTTTTGATGTTTCAGATGTTATAATTTCAACTATATCTCCATTTTCTAACTTTGTAATTATTGGCATCATTTTGCTATTTATTTTGCAACCAGTCATTTTGTGCCCGATTTCTGCATGTATATTATATGCAAAATCTATTGGTGTACTTCCAACAGGTAATACTTTTATATCTCCTTTTGGAGTAAATACATAAACTTCATCTTCAAAAAGTTCGGTTTTTAATGTTTTCATGAATTCATTTGGGTCTAAAGTGTCTTTTTGCCATTCTAATGTTTCTCTAATCCATGCTAATTTATCATCTGTTACAGTTATGCTTGTTTTTTTATCTTTATTACCTTCTTTATAAGCCCAATGTGCTGCTATACCAAATTCTGCTACTCTATGCATATCCCATGTACGAATTTGTACCTCAAATGGCGTTCCTTTCGGTCCTAGTAATGTTGTATGTATTGATTGGTACATATTAGGTTTTGGTACAGCTATATAGTCTTTAAATCTTCCAGGCATAGGATTATATAGTTCATGAACAACACCTAACGCTCCATAGCAGTCTTTAACCGAATTTACTATTATTCTAAGTGCAAATAAATCATATATTTGATCAAGTGTTTTATTATCTCTTTGCATTTTTCTATATATACTATATAAATGTTTAGCCCTTCCTGTTATCTCTGCTTCTATTTTTTCTTTTTTCAATTCTTGCTTTATCTGCTGCATTATTTTATCTATAAACTCTGTTCGCTCGTCTCTTTTTTTACTAATTCCATCTACTAATTCAAAGTATTCCTGTGGATTTAAATATCTAAAAGATAAATCTTCTAATTCCCATTTTATTGAATATATTCCAAGTCTGTTTGCAAGTGGTGCATATAAATCCATTGTTTCTTGAGCATTGGCAATCTGTCTTTCTTTTGAAAGGAAATTTAAAGTTCTCATATTATGTAGTCTATCAGCTAGTTTTATTAAAACAACTCTTATATCTTTTGCCATTGCTAAAAACATTTTTCTATAATTTTCAATTTGCTGTTCTTCCACAGTTGTATATTGAATTTGCCCTAATTTAGTTACACCATCTACCATAAGAGCAATAGATTCTCCAAATTCTTTTGCAAGTTCCACTCTTTCTACATCTGTGTCCTCAACAACATCATGTAATAATGCTGCACATATTGTTTCTTCATCTAGTCCAAGGCCAGATAATATATATGCCACATTTAATGGATGTATTATATATGGTTCACCAGATTTTCTTAATTGTCCTTTGTGGCTAACTAATGCAAAATTATATGCTTTAAGTATAAGTTGAGTATTAACTTTTTTACTGTGTTTTTTTAATTTATCTATTATATTTTCTATTGTAACCTTTTCTTGCATATGCTTTCCACCTCATATTTAATCTATGTATACGATTTTCTAATATCTACTAAATTTATTTGTATATTATAATTTCCATTATATTCGTTTTCTTCTAACATTCCTATTATATCAATCTTATCTCCAATTAGGTAATTTTCGGCTAGAATTCCCATATTAAATCCAATTGCATTTATTATTTTATTCTCATCTTTCAAAGTTAGTTTTAAATGTTTTCCATCAGTTAGAGTTCTTATTGAGTCTATTTTTAAGTTTTTATATATAAAAATAGGTATTTTATTTGCTTCACCATATGGCTCAAGTAATTTAATTTCATTTATAAACTCTTTATTCAAATCTTTATATGTTATTTCTTCATCTATATATATTATACATGGAATATCTTTAATATTAAATTTCTTTGCATAATCTTCCATTTTATTCTTAAATTCTTCAAATTTGCTTCTTTTTAGTGAAAGCCCAACCGCCATTGCATGTCCCCCATATTTTTCTAAACATTCATTGCAATTATATAAAGCTTCGTGCAAATCAAATCCTTTTATACTTCTTCCTGAACCTTTTGCCAAATCTCCTTCTAAACATAATAGTAAACTTGGTTTATAATATGTTTCTGTTATTTTTGAAGCTACAATTCCTATTACACCATGGTGCCAATGTTCTCCTGCTAATATTATACAATTATTATCTTCTTCATCTTTTAGTTTATCTAATGCTTCTTTTAATATCTCTTTTTCAGTGTCTTGCCTTAACTTATTAAATTCATTTAACTTTTTGGTAATCTTACTTGCTTCATTTAAATCTTCTGTTATAAATAATCTTAAGGCTTCTTCCTGCACTCCCATTCTACCACATGCATTTATTCTTGGTGCTATTCCAAATGAAATAGTATTTGAATCTATTTTGGTAAAACCAGACGCTTTTATTAATTCTCTTAATCCAATATTTTTTGTTCTTTCAACAAGTAATAATCCAAGCTTGCTTATTACTCTATTTTCATCTATAAGTGGTACTATATCAGATATTGTTCCAATACAAACTAAGTCCAAAAATTTTAAATATTCTTTTTCGTCCAGTTCTAACTTTATACTTATTGCTTGTATTAATTTAAAGACCACACCAACACCTGCTAATCCCCTAAAAGGATAATTACTATCCTTTCTTTTAGGATTTACAACTGCAACTGCATTTGGCAGTTCTGGCAAAGTTTCATGGTGATCTGTTATTATTGTTTCTATTTTCAAACTATTTGCATAATCTACATCATTTATTCCAGATATTCCACAATCAACTGTAATCATTAGAGTATAACCATCTTGAGCAATCTTTTCTATTGCTTGTTTATTTAGTCCATATCCTTCTTCTAATCTATTTGGTATATGATAATCAACATTTAATCCTCTTTGATTTAAAAATTTTTTTAATACTGTTATACTTGTTATTCCATCTGCATCATAATCCCCATATATTATAGTCTTTTCTTTATTTTTTATTGCCTTAATAATTCTTTCTACTGCTTTTTCCATGTCTTTTAGAAGATATGGATCATAAAAATCTTTTCTTGTTGGGTTAAGAAATTTTTCTATTTTTTCTTCTGTATTACAACCTCTATTTATAAGCATTGTTGCTAATTTTTCTGATATACTATACTTTTTACTAAATTCTTTTGATTTACTTTCATCTTCTTCAAAATATTGCCAAGTTTTTTTCATTTTTTTCTCCTAATCTCTCTTTATGTTTATATTTCTAATTATTATATTATAATCACAATTATTAAATAAAGCAATATTTTTAATAATTCACTAAATATTAAACTATAGCTTACAAATGGAATAGCTTTTTCATTTAGTTCTTCATATTTTTTTAATAGTTTTTCTTTTTCTGTATTTTCTATGTCATTATTTGTATCAAAGTATTCATTAACTAAATATTTAGCTTTTGTCATTGCATCTTGCTCTAAATAGCTTTTAATGGAATATTGTATAATTCCAAGCATTAACAATATAAAAATTTGTATGTTTGTTTCTTCAATTATTCTAAATAGTGTAAGTATTAACAAGACTATAAAATATAATATATTTATATTTGAAAACCAAAAATTAAACTTTAAAATTCTTTTAGGTTGAACAGAATGTAGACACTCATGTGCAATAGTCTGTATTCTTGTATACATTTTATCTATTTTCCCTATAGTTATAGTATTTGTCATGGCATTATATACACTTGTTTTTATTTTTTCGTCATTCCATTTATCTATTTTTACTGTATTATTATTAAGCTTTTGTAAATAAATTTTTGCAAGTTGTTCATTATCTGGCAATTTCTCAACTATTTTTTCCAATTCTTCATCTGTTTCAAATTTTTTTATATCTTTTGCTTTTGCATTAAAAATAATTTTTAATATCAATAAAGTTATTAATATTGCTAATATATAAGTAATATTTTCCATTTTCTCCTCCTATTTTATACACCTATTAAATAGTTAAAAGCGTAAAAACGAATGACCTCTTTTACGCTTTTAAATTTATTTAAGAACATCTTGTATCGATTCTGCAATGATTTTATTAACATCTGCAAGCATTACATTAAATCTTAATTCCAGCTCGAAATAACTTCTTGCTACTTCGTTTTGCATGAGTTCTGCATATTTTTCTTGTAACTCTTTCATCTTGCTTTCATCTTTTTTTTCATTTTGAAGAGAAAAAATTTGAGTATTGTATTTCATAGTTTCAAATTCTTTTATTTTTTTAGAAAGTTCTATATCTTTTTCAACTTTTTCCTTTGCAAATTTATATTTTGCATATTCTTCGCTTTCTTTTATTTCTTTTGCAAGTTCATGTGCTTTATCATAAACATTCATTTTGCACTCCTCCACTTATAACTTTATGCATATGCATGTCTTTTCTTGAACGCTAATAGCTTTGTTATATCTCCTTCTGTATTTCCAGCTTTTTTAGTTTTTCTTGCTTTTTCTTGTTCTATCTGTCTTGCTTGTCTTTCAGCCATTGTCTGGCATATAGCTTTTTGATATATAAAATGAGTGTCTTGGGCTATTTTTTCCCATCCATATTCATTTTTTACTTTCATTTTAGCTTTTTTTACAATTTCATTACATAATCCAGGATTATATAAAAGCTCTAATATTGAATCTGCCAAAGAATTTGGATTTCCAGCATAGCTTTTCATTCCATCCTCACCATGTGTTACTATTTCTCCAAGTCCTCCTACATCTGAAACAACAGTAGGAACACCTGCAAGCATCGCCTCTAGTGCAACTATTCCAAATGGTTCATATGTACTTGGAAATACCGAAATATCAGCTGATTTATACATTTTATATACTGATTTTCCATTTAAGTAGCCTGTAAAATATACTTTGTTTGCTATTCCCATGTTTTCAGCTTGTGCTTTTAGTTCATCTAACATACCGCCTTTTCCAGCAATTATTAGTTTAGCATCATTATAATTTGCAAGTATTTTTGGCATAGCAGATATTAAATGTTGTACTCCTTTTTCATATACTAATCTTCCTATAAATAGTATTATCTTTTCATTGTCAGCTGCATATTGTCTTCTAAAATCATAATCTCTTTCTACTCCGTTAAATGTTGTTAAATTTATACCGTTTGATATTACATTTATTTTTTCAAATGGTAGACCAAATAATCTTTGTAAATCACATTTCATAAAATTACTATTTACAATTACTTCTGATGCTTCATATGTTAATAACCATTCTGTATCATTTATATATCTTTGAGTTTCATCATGTATACCACTATTTCTACCAGCTTCTGTAGCATGTATTGTTGCCACCAAAGGAATTCCATACGAATTTTTTAGTGTCTTAGCTGCATATGTTACTAACCAATCATGTGCATGTATAACATCAAATTTTTTTCCTTCATTTAATAATTGATTCACTTTTGCAATCATATTAAAGTTTAATTGCATAATCCAATCAATAAAATTATTAGGGTTTATCATATAATTTGAAACCCTATATACATCTACACCTTTGTCGTCTTCATATTCTGGCATATCTCCATCTTTATATGTTACAACTGTTACCTCATGCCCATCTTTTATAAGTCTTTTTGATAAGTCATGAACAACTCTTGCAATTCCACCTACAACCCTTGGTGGATATTCCCATGCTAACATTAATATTTTCATTAGTTTTTTGCCCCCTTATATATTTTTTAGAATAATGAATTTCATTCTTAAAGGGTTTTGTTTTTTGTTTTCATTATTCATATTTCTTTTGTAATTACAATTTTACATTTATATTTTAAGGTATTATTTTACAAAAGTAAACAGTAATTTACAATTTTTTAAAAAAATTTTATTTTTTGTTGAATTTATTTTTTATTTAGTATATTATTATATAATAATTATACTAAGGAGGAATTTTAAGATGCCAAGAAAGCCAAAAGAAGAATCTAGCAATATTGTATCAAATAAGGATATTGAGTCTTCTTCAAATAGCCCAAAAAGTAAAAATTCTAGGAAAAATAGTGTCGATAATACTTCTGTATCTAAAGTGCAAAGGAAAACAAGAAGTTCAAAAAAATCTTCAACTATAGAAAATAAGACTAGCAAGAAAACTGATATTAAGAAGAGCAAAACAAATACTTCTAAAGCCAGTAAAAGCACTAAAGGAAATGAAAAAGCCCAATCAACTAGTAGTTCAAAAAAAGCTTCATCTAAGAAAAAATCTAATTCTAGTGGTTTAACAAAAACTTTTAGTGGTTTAGAATATTATGATTTACCTTATAGATATAATGAAACTGTTGTTAAAATTTTGGCTCAAACTCCTTCTACAATGTTTATATACTGGGATATTTCAGATGAAGATAGAAATAAGTATTTAGAACAATATGGTGATAACTTCTTTAATGAAACTAAGCCATTTTTAGTTATTCATAATGTAACTAAGAATTATAGTTTTGATGTTGAAATAAATGACTTTGCCAATAGTTGGTATTTGCATAATCTAGAACCAAAATGTGAATATTCAATAGAATTAGTTAGAAAATCTATAGAAAAAAACAATAACAAAATTCCTAATTATATTCCTATTACAATTTCTAACTATCTTGAATCACCAAATGATCATATTCTTTTTGATTATGAACAAGATGTTGTTTATTATAGAAATGTAAAAACAAATCAAGTAACTTCTAAAAATATTGCCAATTTGTCTTTCATAAGAAATATGGGTAGAATTTATAATATTTATGAATTATATAAAAAAATATATAAAAATGATGAAATGTCAGGATTAAATAATTTATCATCTAGCAAATTTAACTAAGGAGAAATACTAATGAATGAACCTAAAGGTTATGTAAGCTTTATATTGCATGCACATTTACCATTTATTCATCATCCAGAAAGTGAAGATTATTTAGAAGAACAATGGTTATATGAAGCGATTTCTGAAACTTATATTCCATTGCTTCAAAATTTTAAAAAATTAGAGGAGGAAAAAGTAGATTTTAGAATAACAATGTCTATAACCCCTCCTCTACTTTCTATGTTTGATAATAAATTATTACAAAAAAGATATATTAAATATTTAAAAACACATATTGAACTTGCACAAAAAGAAGTTAAAAGAACATCTAATGATAAAAGATTAAATGAATTATCAAAATATTATTTAGACAGATATTCAAATGATTTAAAAATTTTTAAGGATGAATATAATTGTAATCTAATAAATGCATTCAAACATTTTCAAGATATTGGCGTTCTTGAAATTATAACTTGTGGTGCTACACATGGATATTTTCCTATATTATATGTTACAGAACAAACAGTAAAAGCTCAAATTGCTGTTGGAGTACAAGTTTATAAAAAATATTTTGGTAAAAACCCAAGAGGTATTTGGCTTCCAGAATGTGGTTATATACCAGAAGCTGATAAATATTTAAAAGAATTTGGAATCGATTACATTATAACTGAAGCACATGGAATTTTATATGCTGATCCGACTCCAATTTATGGGACTTTTGCACCAATTATTTCACCAGGAAATATAATTGCATTTGGTAGAGATATTGAAACCTCTAAACAAGTTTGGAGTTCAATTTGTGGATACCCTGGTGATTTCAATTACAGAGAATTTTATAGAGACATTGGGTATGATGCTGATTATGAATATATAAAACCATATATTGCAAAAAATGGAGACAGGGTACATACTGGAATAAAATATTATAGAATAACTTCCAAAAATGATTTTAAAGATTATTATAATCCTAGATGGGCAATGGACACTGCTGAAAGACAAGCTGGACATTTTTTAGATTGCAGAATTTCGCAAATAAATGAACTTTCATCTTTAATGGATGTTCCTCCAATTGTGGTTTGCCCATATGATGCAGAACTTTATGGTCATTGGTGGTATGAGGGACCTTATTGGTTATATATATTATTTAAAAAAATTTACTATGATCAATCCACCTTCAGATTAATAACACCTAGTGAATATATTGATAAACATCCAAATATTCAAATTTCTACACCTTGTCGTTCTAGTTGGGGTGCTCGAGGTTATAGTGAAGTTTGGCTTAATCAAACAAATGATTATGTACATAGACATCTTCATAAAGCTGGTAACAGAATGGTTGAGCTTGCTCATCTTTTCCCTAATGAAAAAAATACATTGAGAAGAAAAGCTTTAAATCAATGTGCAAGAGAGCTCTTACTACTTCAAAGTAGTGATTGGCTATTCATAATTACAAATGGCACAATGGTCGATTATGCAAAAAAAAGGATTAAAGAACATGTTGGAAGATTTACAAAATTGTATTATCAGATAAAATCTAATAAAATTGATAAAGAGTTTTTAAAAGAAATATATGATAAAGATAAAATATTTCCAGATATTGATTACATGATTTATTATTAAAACAAGTTTCCACTTTTAGCTTTATTGAATAAAATACACATATAAGTAGATAATAATATATATCTGTGGAAGGAGAGCTAAAAGTGATTTATTCTTTTTGCATAAAATCTAATAACATAATAATTTTGGATTATCTACTAGATAATTTTGAAAAAATAAATTTAAACAATTTATTTTTATCAAGAAAAAAATTTAAGATATATGAAAATTTAATAATACATTATTCAGGTGATATGCCAAACCTTTTTTATAATTATGTTTCTAATATATTAAGTGATTGTATTATAAATTTATATGAACCTAAATTAATTAATAATATATTAAACTATAACTATTTTTACTTTTCAGATTCTGAAAAAGAATTTATAAAAGATTCATGTATTGATTGTTTATCTTGTGAAAAATATAATTATAGAAAAAATGTTATATCATTAGCAATATTAAAATATATAATGTCAAATAGAAATATTATTTTAGATGGTTTTATAAATTTTAGGCTAAAAGATTATATTAATATTCTTGAAGAGTTAATTGACATATGCATAGAGGATTTTATAGTAAAACGAGAATATAACGAATTTGTTAGCTTATTAAATGTATATGTTAATTCTAAGCCATCAAACACAGATATGGTACATTTAATATATGCAAATAATGAAGCATATATATTCGATAAAAATTACAACTTAATAAAACCAGATGATAATATTTTTACTGCTAAATATCTATCAGATATAAGTTTTAATGCTAATGATTATGCTCTTAATACATTACTCAATTTACTACCAAACAAAATAAATATACATCTTCTCCAATTAAAAGATGAATTTATTAATACACTTGAATTAATATTTAAAGATCGACTAGCATTTTGCCAAAGTTGTAAATTTTGCGAAGTATATAAGAATATACCTAAATTCACTTGAAAAAAATTTAAAAGAAAGGATTTTTATTATGACTAGTATTATGCTTAAAATTCTTGCATGTGTTACAATGCTTATAGACCATGTTGGATATGTTGTATATGGCACAACATCTTGGTTTAACTACATTGGACGATTCGCATTTACCATATTTGCATTTCAAATTTCTGAAGGTTATATACATACTAAAAATTTAAAAAAATATTTATTAAGATTATGTATTTTTGCACTTGTCTCTCAAGCACCATACCTTTTATTTACAGGTACATATGCTTATATATCATACGATTTGGACAAGATGCCACTTAATATATTTTTTACTTTAGCTTTAGGACTCATTGCTATAATTGTTTATGATAAAATTAATATAAAGCCAATTATTGATTGTAAACTTTTTAAGCTAAAAATAATTCCATTAATATTAGTTGCTGCAATAGTTTACATTGGCCAATTAGCTAGAGTTGATTATGGATATTATGGTGTATTAATAATATTTTTCTTCTATTTATTTAGAGAAAGTAAAATACTTACTACAATATCATTCCTTATTTTAGTACTATTTAGATATATTCCATATATAATATCATCACCAGGAAATATTAATTATATTATGTTTTTAATATTTACAGCTCTATCTATTATTCCAATACTTCTATATAATAAAAGACAAGGTAGAAAAGTTAAATTTGCTTTATACTTCTTCTACCCTGTTCACTTATTTATACTATATTTAATTATAACATTAATTTAATGATAGATTTTTCCATCTGCATCTATATAATATACACTTAGGTTAGAGTCTATACAAAATACATCTTTTCCACTTTCAAATCCAATACCAATTTTTCCTAGCTCTAACCCTAGTTTATTGTATCCATCTTTTGTTAATATATAATGTCCATTTACACTGTTTACAATTCCATCTGCTTCTAATTTAGAAATACTAAGTTCTTCTCCATATAAATCATAAAGCCCTATAGCCTTTGTTATCTCCCTTTTAGTTACATCAATTCTAGTTTCTAGAGTTTTATCTACTGTTTTATCCTCTCCTAAAGTCGAACCAATAACAACTCCACTTATTATTATAAGAATAACTATAGTAATTATTAGTGTAATTAAAGCAATTCCACTATTTCTTTCATATCTTTTCATAAAAGCTCCTATTGTTTTACAATTCTAATATCATATGCTTGTACAGCATCTATTGTTGTTCCTGCATTTAGTTTAACTGTTCCACCTGGTTCAATAGTATTTACATATCCATTTACAGTTCTTATAACATTTCCTTCTTCATCTAATAACTCAATTCCAACAGGAAATTCGCCTAATGTTTCTTCAGTTCCATTATATACATCTGCTAAAATATATGTCATTCCATTTTCCTTTGTTAAAGTAATGTTTGAATATGTTAAACCATCAAATACTTTAGTTTCTTTTAATTTTTCACTAATATTTTCTTTTTCACCATTATCATATATTAGAACATAACCTTCTTGTACAACATTTTTTTCTTCAGCCTCATTAGTCTTTCCTTCTTGATTTCTATGAGTAATGTAAAATGCCCCAGCTACAACCACAGCAGCTAAAAGTACAATTACAATAAGAATAATAGAAATTGATTTTGTTTTCATTTGTTTTTCCTCCTAATTATTTAATATGTTTATACTATAACACATAGTTTTTTTTTAATCAATATTTTTTATATTTTTTTATTTTTAGTCTTGATATTTATTTATTTTCATGCTAAACTATTCATATGTTTATAGGGGTATAGTGTTAACGGCTAGCATAATGGTCTCCAAAACCACAGGTGAGGGTTCGAATCCTTCTACCCCTGCCAATGTTTATTTTTAATTTCTTTATTTTCCTATTTTTTTGGAGATATTTTATGAGATTCTTTTCCCTTAAAAATTTTTTTATTCTATTAATTTCTTTTGTTATTATTATATCTTGTATATTCATACCAGTTATATCAGGTTATTCTAATACGAATTTATACATAGGAGATTCTGAAAAGCTACCACTTTTTAGTCTATCTCGGTAACTTAAATTGGCCAGTGCCTGGTTATACAACAATAACTTCTAAATTTGGAAAAAGGAATGCTCCAACTAGTGGTGCATCTACCATGCATTCTGGTATAGATATTGCAGCTCCCACCAATAGCAAATTAGTTGCCTCTTTTCCTGGTACAGTCTCATTTATTGGGTTTAGTGGTGCTGGAGGATATACTATAACTATAAAAAATAATACCTATATTGCTTCTTATTGTCATGTTTCACCTAATTTTATTGTATATGTTGGTCAAAATGTTTTACCTCGGTGAAGTAATTGGATATGTAGGCCCCAAAAATGTATATGGTGTAGCAAATAATCCTTATAAAGATAGTAGTCGGTAATCCAACAAATGGTGCAACAACAGGTCCTCATCTACATTATACGCTAAAAAAAGAAGGTCAATTAGTAGACCCACTTAATTATTTATAAATTTCGTATTAATTATTTTTTATTATCACAATCACTGCAATTACCTGAACATCCATCATTCCAATCTAGTTCAATAATATTATTACATTCTGGACATATAATTTCACTATCACTTTCATCAACATCTACAGTAAATTGATAATTACAATATGGACATGAAACATTTACTTCAGTACTTTCATCCATATATATATCACTTTCTATTTCTTCAAGCTGTTTTTCCATTTTTAATATTTTTTTATTTAAATCATTTTGATTTAATATTATACTTTCTATTTTTTCTTCATTATCTTGTATTAGCTTATCCATTTGTTCCAAAAATGATATTGATAATTTATTTACTTGTTTTTTTACATATTCTAATTCCTGTGGATCAGAAATATTTTTTTCTAATTCACTCATTATTTTCTTATAATTTTTGCTTAATTCTGACATCAAATGCACCTTCTATACTCTTTCCATATATTCACCAGTTCTAGTATCAATTCTTATTATATCACCAGTGTTTACAAACAAAGGAACATTTATAGTTGCTCCTGTTTCTAATGTAGCTGGTTTATTTGCACTTGTTGATGTATTTCCACTAAATCCAGGTTCTGTATATGTAACTTCCAATTCAACAAATATAGGAGGTTCTATTGCAAAAACATTTCCTTTAAATGATAATATTTTTACAGACATATTCTCTTTAAGAAATCTTAAAGTATCCCCCAATTGTTCTTTATTTAAAGGAATTTGTTCATATGTGTTATTATCCATAAAATAATAAAGTTCACCGTCATTATACAAATATTGCATATCTCTTTTCTCAATTTCTGCACCTTGTAATTTTTCTGATGGATTAAATGTTTTTTCTAATACTGAACCATTTATAACATTTTTTAATTTTGTTCTAACAAAAGCAGCTCCTTTTCCTGGTTTTACATGTTGAAATTCAACAACTTTGTAAACAGAACCATCCATTTCAAAAGTAGTTCCATTTCTTACATCTCCTGCCATATATACTTCTGCCATTTCTAATATCCTTCCTTCCTAAGGTATAAATTAAAATATTACCCTTCTTATTTTTAACACATAGTATTATACTCTATTTTAGTTTAAAAATCAATAGTTCTATATTATTACATAGTCTTTTTTAGATTTTGTAAGAGATATTGGCTCTTCTTTTTTTACCAAAACAGTATCTTCTATTCTTACACCAAATCTATTTGGTATATATATACCAGGTTCTACTGTTACAACCATATTTTCCTTTAATATTTGACCACTCCTGTTAGTTATATAAGGTTTTTCATGTGTTTCCATTCCAACTCCATGTCCTAATGCATGAATTAATTCATATCCTTTTTGTTTGAAATTAAAAACTACTTGATTGCTAATTTTTTTTGTATCTCCATTTTCTATCATTTGTTCTAATGCATTTTCTTGGTTTAATAATACTAAATCATAAATCGGTTTTATTTCTTCTGGCATAAATTTCAAAAAAATCGTTCTAGTCATATCTGATGTATAACCATTATAACTACAACCAAAGTCTAATACAATTGGTTCTCCTGCTTCAACCCTTTTATCTGTTGGCTTTGCATGAGGATTTGCAGAATTTACTCCAGAGCCTACTATTGTTTCGAATGCAATTTTTTCTGCTCCATTTAATAGCATATATTTTTCCATTTCCAGTGCAATCTCTTTTTCTGTCATTCCGTATTTTAATAAACTTTTGAATATGTGTAAAACAATTATCTGTTATTTCACATGCTTTTTCTATTTTTGCAATTTCATCTTTATCTTTTATTTCTCTTAATTTTTCAATTATTCCATCTGTTTCTACTAGCTCAACTTGAAACTGCTCTAACATTTTTTTATATTGTCTATATGTTACATAATCTTCTTCAAATCCTACCATTTCACATAATGCAAAAAAAGCTTCATAATCGTATTTCGATATATCTCTTCTATCTCTTACACTTATTTTGTCATCAACAGTTATAATACTATTTACTTCATTTACATATCTGCCATCAGTTATATAAATATTTTCTTTTTTCGTAATAAGTAACATTCCTTCTGCATTTATATTAGTTAGATATCTAATATTTATAGGATTACTAATTATCATACCATCAATTGATAAAATGCTTATTTTCTTTCTAAGGTATTCTAACTTTTCGTTCATATTAATACCTCCTATTACATTTTATAAAATCCTAATGTTAAAACTGTTAGTAATATACCTAATAAAGTATTAAATGGAATTAGCATTGTAATAAATGTTGCAATAACAATAAATGGTCCAAATGGAATATATTCGTCTGTCTTTTTTATTTTTGTTACTAATAATATAATACTAAGTATTGCTCCTACTAAAAAAGCTATTACAGATATAATCACTATATTATAAAGTCCAAAACATATTCCTAATGCTCCCATTAGTTTAACATCACCTAATCCCATAGCTTCTTTTCCAGCAATAAAACCTCCAATTACTGTTATTAGGCCAAAAATTGCAGCACCAGCAAACATTCCCAAAAATCTATCGATTGTAATATTTATATTATCTAAGCCATATATAAAAGCTGCTATTAGCCCAATTTCAAACATAGCTAAATTTAATCTATTAGGAATTATTTGCATTTTATAATCTATTACAAATGCAGATAATAACATAGGTGTTAAAACTAAATAAAGTATTAACTTAACATTTCCTATTACTTCATTTTGAATTCCTATAAAATACAATAATACTATATATATTATTGCAGTTATTACCATTAATATGTAATTAGGTTTTATTTTTACTTTTCTATCAAATATATCTTTTGAAAAAATGCTCTCATGTTCAGGCAATCTTTTATTCATCCAGTCTACAAATTGTCCAATTGCAAGTCCCAAAACGCCAAATAAAACATAAACTAATATATGTATATCATTAAAATACATCTTTATTTCCTTTCTTTTTTAAATATTTATTTATAATATAATTCTCTATAGGCCTTTTTATTTTGGTTATTAAAATATCTTTTCTATCTATTGGTTTTACAAGTATTGAATACATGCCACATCTGTTTGCACCTATTACATCTGTAAATATTTGATCACCAACTGCTGCGATGTTACAAGGTTTAATGTTTAAAATTTTCATAGCTTTTTTGAACCCACTTTTTAAAGGTTTTTTAGCAAAAAGAATAAAAACATCTATTCCCAGTTCATTAGCAATCTTTATTACCTTATCTTTGTGAATACTATTTGACACAATACAAAACTTAATTCCATGTTTTTTTAGAGAGTCTACCCACTCTTTAGTTCCTTCTGGAATATTTTTACTCAAATCTATTATAGTATTATCCATATCTAGAATAATAGCTTTTATATTATTTTTATTTAGGAAATCTATTTTTATGCATCTAACATTATCTATATATAATCTTGGATATAAAATCATTTGAACTCCCCTTGCACAATTATATTACCAATATAATCTAGTTTTGTCAAATATTATTTACAAATTATTATTCTTGATATAAAATGATTTTAATAAAATCTATTAGGAAGGATTTTTATAAATGATTAATGAAAAAAACTTGAAAGATATAAGAAATTCAAATATAAAATGGTTTTATTTATATAAAATGGTGGGGTGGGATTTGCTGTTCTTTTATGCTCTTTTATTTATGTTTTTAACAACAGTAAAAAGTTTAAGTCCTGCAGATGTAATCTTTATTGAAAGTTTATACATATTTTTTAAACTGATATTTCAGCCATTTGCAACAATAATTGCAGATAAGCTAGGCAATAGAAAAAGTTTAATATTTGCAAATATTTGTGTTGTATTATATATTTTATTAATAATATTATCACCTAATATTTATACAATAATTTTAGGCAGACTATTTGGAGCTATTGGCTTTGTTATAAAAGGAATTTGTGAATCTAATATTTTATATAGTTCTATAGAACCTGGAAAAAATAGAAGTGAAACTTTTGCTAAAATAGATGGCAAAAGTTCTTCTTTATATTATTATTTTGATGCAATTGCTTCTTGTTTATCTCGGTTTTCTTTTTGTTATAAATCCATATTTGCCTATGATTCTTTGTCTTACCTTTTGCACAATATCTGCAATAATTTCTTTAAAATTCAAAGAAATTCCTATAGATAAAACACAAAGCAATTCTAAAAATCAAAATTATTTTAAAAACTTCAAAAGATCATTTAATTATATATTTAAATCTAATAGATTAAAAAGTTTATTACTATTTTGTGGTGTGTTTTACGGATTTATAAATCTACTAGTTTCTCTTCGAACAAGTTTATTGCAAGATATCAATTTTCCAGCTCAATACATTGGCATTACAATTGCAATACTTGGAATCTTCTCTGGGTTTGCTTCATCTAAACAAGAATATTTTCATAAAAAGTTAAGAAACAAATTGCTAGGTAAATTTGCAATATATACTGTAATTTCTGTTTTTATTTGTGGAATTGTTGTTGTATTAAATATTAAAGTTCCATATTCAATTATAATTATTCTTTCAATGTATGTTATCCAATATATTATAAAAGGAGTATACTTTACATTAAATAGAAAATATTTAAGTAGCTTTACAACAGCAGATATTAGAAATAAAATATATTCTGCAAACAATTTATTAGAAGCTGTATTTGGTACAATTATAACATTTATTAGCTCTCGAATTCTTCTTGTAACAAATACAGCTTATTGCATGATTATACTAAGTATATCATTTTTAATTATTTTCATATTATTAATAAAATATATGAAAACAAGACTAGGTCTTAAACCAGAAGAGTACAAAAAATCTGATATTCCTGTTGAAGTAAAATAAATCTATTTACAAAACCTATGATTTCCAATTACAACTGTAACAGGTCTTGACCAAATCCAACTGCTTGTTGCCGTTTTGGGATTAAAATAATATATTGCACCATATGTTGGATCCCAGCCATTTAATGCATCTTGCGCTGCTTTTTTTGCTGTTTCATTTGGTGTTAAGTTAATTTGTCCATCATCTACAACACTAAATGCTCCTGATTGATAAATAACTCCAGCCATTGTATTTGGAAATGAAGAATGTTTAATTCTGTTTAAAACAACTGCTCCGAACAGCAACTTGTCCTGTATAGCTTTCTCCACGTGCTTCTGCATATATAAGTCTAGCCAGTAAATTTAGATCACTTGAATTACTTGTTGTATTTGAAGAATTACTGCTATTAAATATTCCCATTGCCTCTAAAGTCTTAGTTCCTGCAATTCCATCTACCTGCAAACCGTTTTTAGATTGAAACCATTTAACAGCTGCTAATGTTTGGCTTCCATATATTCCATCAATATTTCCATTATAATATCCCCATCTTTTTAATTTGGTTTGTATAGTTTTTACTTCTTCTCCTCTTGAGCCATATTTTGATAATGCATAACTTGAGTTTATGTCCTCTCTAAAGAACACATTATATGTTACAAATATAGAAATAATAATTAAAAGTGCAACTGTAATCTTTAACTTTTTCTTCATAAAAATCCACCTTTTCTCTTTTTTATTATTTTCTCCTTTGGTGGACTTTTTATACAATTTATTTAAAATCTTCTATAGCGTTTCTTGCTAATTCATCACATCTATTATTATACTTATTATCACTATGACCTTTTACTTTTATAAATTTAACATTATGTTTTTTTATAAGCAAGTCTAATTCTTCCCATAATTCTTTATTTTTTACAGGTTCTTTTGAAGATGTTTTCCATCCATTTCTTTGCCACTTTTCTATCCATTTTTTTTCTATTGCATTTACAACATAACTACTATCACTATAAACATCTACATCACACGCAAATTTTAATAATTTTAATGCTTCAACAACAGCAGTTATTTCCATTATATTATTTGTAGTTTGCTTACTTCCACCTGATATTTCTTTTTTATTATTTTCATACATAAGTATTGCGCCATACCCACCAGGACCTGGATTTCCAGAGCAAGCTCCATCTGTATATATTATTACTTTTTGCATAATTTTAAAAATCCTTTCTACAAAACTTTTATTTTGTAATTTTTTATGATATTATATCAATATAAAATATATATTGTAAATAGGAGGGAATTAAATTTGGGAGTACTTGGTATTATCGCTGAATACAATCCATTTCACAATGGTCACTTATATCATCTAATTGAATCAAAAAAGATTTCTCATTCTGATTATACTATTGCAATTATAAGTGGAAACTTTGTTCAAAGAGGAAACACGTCTATTGTAGATAAATGGACTAAAGCAGAAATGGCACTTTTAGGTGGAGTTGACTTAGTTTTAGAACTTCCTACTATTTATAGCATTTCAAGTGCAGAAAATTTTGCAGATGGTGCAATTAAAATTTTAAACTCTTTGCAAATTGTTGACAGTATTTCTTTTGGTAGTGAGTCTGGTGATATTAATTTATTAGAAACTATTGCAGATGTCTTTTACTCTGAACCTAAAGAATATGTATCATTATTAAATCACGAGCTTTCAAAAGGGATTTCTTATCCCAAAGCTAGAGAAAATGCTGCATTAATGTATCTAAAAGATATAAGAAAATATGCAAATATTTTATCTAGTCCTAATAACATTTTGGCAATAGAATATTTAAAGTCATTAAAGAAATATAAAAGTAACATTACTCCATTTACAATAAAAAGAAATAAAATTGGATATAATGATGAAAATGTTGTAGACGGTTTTTCTAGCAGTACGGCTATTAGAAAAATGATTCAAAAATCGAATATATCAATTATTAAAGATGTTGTTCCATCTAAAATATATGAATTACTTAATGATAAAATTAAAAAAGGAAACTTTGTTTTAGACTTGTCTAGTTTTGAAAAAGAAATTATTTATAATTTCAGAAAACTTTCTATATCTGAAATTAAAGAATTACCAGATGTTGGAGAAGGTTTAGAAAATAGTATAAAATCAGCTGCAAATATGTGTAATAATTTAGTTGAGCTTGTAAATATAGTAAAATCTAAAAGATATACTCAAACTAGAATTCAAAGAATACTATTATATTGTTTACTTGAAATCACAAAAAAGGATATGTTATTATCATACAAAACTCAGCCATATGTTAGGGTTCTTGGTATGAATTCAAATGGTAAACAACTTCTCTCAGAAATCACTAAATTCAATAAGAAAATTAATTTAGTAACATCTGTAAAAGACTTTATGAATAATTGTAATAATAAAGATTTAAAAAGACTTCTTGGCATAGATATTTTAGCAACTAATATTTATACACTCGGATATGAATACCAATCTTTTGCGAATTTAGATTATACACAAAAACTAGTAATATTATAGATGTATTTTAATTAAAATACATCTAATTCTTGCATAAGATTTCTATATTTTATATAAAATATGTCTTTATCCTTTAGTTCTAAGGAAGAACTCATTTCCTCTAATAAAGCATTTGTTTTATCTATATTAAATGAATTAATATTACTATTTTCTTTATTATCAATTACTTTTGAAAAATGCTCTTTTGCTTGTTCTGTTTGATTTTTTACTTCATCCCAATTATCTGTTTCTACAGCTGAATATGCTTTTAAAACACATTCTTTTGTAAGCATTATATTTTTTTTGTTCTCATCTGTTAAAACATTTGATTTATAATTGGTAACTAAACTATAAAGGTTAGTTAAACTCGAAAGTGTTGTAGCTTTATTGTTTTCCTGTATAGATTTTGTTGTAGTATCTAATTCTTTACTAAAGCTTTGTATATCTTCTTCATTTACATTACTTTGTTTCAAATCTAAACTTATAGTCCCCCATGTTGAATATAAATTTTCTATTTCTCCTTTTAACAAATCCCAATCTATTTCTTTATTTCTTGAATTAAGTATTAAATTTTTATCAATTTCATATATATTTATACTATTCTCTTCTCCTCCAGTTCCTTGTCCTTTACTAGCTGATGTACCAGAATCGGAAGTTCCACCTTTTCCACTTGAACTACTTTCCCCTCCTGAATCTTCATCTCCTTCAGTAGTGCTAGAAGACTGTTTTTCAAGTTCTACTGATTTAGTAGTTATCTTATTATTTTGAAATGATATATTATTTAATGTATTTGCCATACTTAATATTTTAGAATCTAAATATAGCAACTCACTTTCTATTTTATCATTTAAAAGATTTTCTTCATTATCACTTTTACATCCAGTTAATACACATAAAGTTGTTAAAATTGTTAATAATATTATTACATGTACAAAATTTTTTTTCATAATATCACCTTTATAATATTATTACCCAATAATTTCCTTTTATTCAATACATAATAAATATGGAGGGATATAATTGTGTACTTCTGTAAGTTTATACAGTAATGATTCTAGTGAAATTCAAAAATTTTTAGATGACTATTTTGAAACACCTATTAAAATAGATAAAAAATTAAAATGGGAAAAATCTTATGAAAACCCAATTGAAATTGCTGATATAATAGGAGTTTTTATAGACAATAACGATAAATATAAATTAAATATGTGGATTAGCTTAGATAAAGGTTATTATATATATGTTACAAATAATAATGCTAATAACCTCATCAAATATCTATTTGAAAGATATCCATATTAAAAAGTATATGTATTGCACATATACTTTAAATAAGTTTCTATTCTTCTCTTAAATTTCTTGTCATTAATATATTTACACCTTCATTTGGATTTAATCCATTAAATAAAACATCATATACAACTTCAACAATAGGCATATCTATATTGTATTTCTTAGCTAACTTGTATGCTACTTCTATATTATCTATGCTTTCTATTGTCATTCCTATTTCATCTTTTGTTTCTTTTATTGTTTTTCCTTGCCCAATTAAAATACCAGCTCTTCTATTTCTACTATGATTACTCAAACATGTTACAATTAAGTCTCCAAGTCCTGTTAATCCATAAAAAGTATTTAAATTTCCTCCCATTGCAACACCAAGTCTTGAAATTTCAGCTAAACCTCGAGTTATGAGTGCAGCAAACGAATTGTCTCCCAAGCCTAAGCCTGCTGCTATTCCAGCACAAAACGCAATTATATTTTTTAATGCTCCTCCTAGCTCAACCGCCTTTACATCTTTTGATGTATATACCCTTAAGTTCGGACTAGCAAATGTTTTTTGTATATCATTTAAAATCTTATCATCCTTAGAAGCTATTACAAGAGCTGTTGGTATTCCTATAGAAACCTCTTCTGCATGACTTGGTCCTGATAATACACCTATTTTTGCATTTGGTATTTCTTCTTCAAGTACTTGATCCAATGTATATAATGTTTCTTTTTCAAATCCCTTTGAGCACATTATTATTGGTTGATCTGTTATATATTTTTTATAATCTTTTACAGTATCTCTTACAAATTTAGATGGTGTAACATGTAATACAATTTCTGACCCTTCTATTGCATCCTCATAGTTTAATGTGCAATATATATTTTCTGGAATTGTTATGTTAGGTAAAAATTTACATTTCCTTTGTTTGTTAATTATATCACATTCTTCTTCTGAAAACGACCAGATTTTAACACTTTTCCCAAGTGTTGCAAGATGAACAGCTAATGCAATCCCCCAGCTTCCGCTTCCAATTATAGCTATATTTTGCATATTATCTCCCCTATTTCTTTTTAAAACTCAACTTATTCTCTGTACCAGATAGAATTCTCTTTAAATTTGCCCTGTGATTAAATATAACAAGCAAAGCTATTAAAATTCCAAAAATTATATAGTTATTTCCAACTATGTAATTCTCATTTATAAATATTGTAAGTATTGGAAATAATATTGCCGCTAAAATAGATCCTATTGAAACGATTCTTGTTATTAGCATTATAACTAATGCGAAAACTAAACATATAAGACCTATTTGATAATTTGTAATTAACAAAACTCCAAGTGCTGTTGCAATACCTTTCCCACCTCTAAATCCAAAAAATATTGGAAATGTATGACCTAATATAACAAATACTCCTGCAATTTGAACTAAAAGTTCTCCATTTGATCCTTCAACAAGTTTATTTGCTATTAAAGCTACTAAAATTGCAACAACTCCTTTTAAAATATCACATATTAAAGTTATAGCTGCTGCTTTTTTTCCAACTGTTCTTAAAACATTAGTTGTACCTGCATTTTTACTTCCTTTATCTCTTACATCAAATCCTGCAAATTTTTTGCTAAATATTACTGAAAAACTAATACTTCCTAAAAGATATGCTATAAGTCCTACTACTATGTACAATACTACCATTTTTTATTCCTCCTCTTTTCTTTCTCTTGCAATTACTCTTATTGGTGTTCCAATTAAATTGAAATTGTTTCTTATTTGATTTATTAAATATCTTTCATATGAAAAGTGAAATAATTTCTTATCATTTACAAATATTACAAATGTTGGTGGTTTAGTTGAAACTTGGGTTGTATATAAAATTTTTAATCTTTTCCCTTTATCTGTTGGTGGTTGTGTAATTGCGATTGCCTCATTTATAACTTGATTTATAACAGGTGTAGAAATTCTAATCGCATTTTGGTTTGCAACTATTTTTATAAGTTCAAATAGTTTATTTACTCTCTGCCCAGTTTTAGCAGATATAAAAAGAATTGGAGCATATGTTAAATATGATAGTTTATTGTAAACCTTCTTTTTATATTCATTCATAGTCTTTGTATCTTTTTCTATTTCATCCCATTTATTTACAACAATTATAATTCCTTTTCCTGCTTCATGTGCCTCTCCTGCAATTTTAGTGTCTTGCTCTGTAACCCCAACTGTAGCATCTAACATTATTAAACAAACATCTGCTCTTTCTATTGCAAGCATTGATCTCATAACACTAAACTTTTCTATTGAATCATCAATTTTACTTTTTTTTCTTATACCCGCTGTATCTATAAAAACATACTTGCCTGATTCATTTTCAAACTCAGAATCTATTGCATCTCTAGTAGTCCCTGCTATATCACTTACTATTGATCTATTTTCACCTAAAATTTTATTTAATAATGAAGATTTACCAACATTTGGTTTACCAATTATAGCAACTCTTATTATTTCATCTTCAATGTTTTCCTCTTCTTTTCCAGGTAAATTTTCATATATTGCATCTAGCACATCACCTATTCCCAATGCATTTGTACTAGAAACTGGATAAGGCGTACCTAGACCTAGATTATAAAACTCATATATTTCATCTGGTGTTTTCCCTGGCTTGTCTGCCTTATTACATACTAAAATTATTGGTTTTAAAGATTTTTTTAACATTATAGAGATTTCTTTATCAGATGCTGTTACTCCTTGTTTTATATCTGTTACAAATACTATAACATCAGCAATATTTATAGCAATATTAGCTTGTTCTCTCATTTGAGATATAATCACATCTTTTGTTTCAGGCTCAATTCCACCTGTATCCACTAAATTAAATGTTCTATCTCTCCAAGTTGCTTCTGCATATACTCTATCTCTAGTAACCCCTGGAGTATCTTCAACTATAGATAGTCTTTTTCCTATTATATAATTAAAAAAAGTAGATTTTCCGACATTTGGTCTACCTATTATTGCAACTGTTGGTTTTGCCATTTTTATCTTTCCTTTCTCACTTCTAAAATTATATCATAAAGGATTTTAAAAATCTACCATTTTATAAAACTTAAGAAAGTGATTTTACATCATAATAATCCACTGAAAAAAGCACTAACTTAAATTAGTGCTTTCTTGAAAATTTAATTTTAACTTTTTTCTAATCTCATCAAAATTAATTATTTTAAGCTTCCTTTTTTTCAATTATTTCTTTTCCATCATAATACCCACAGTTTTTGCATAATGTATGTGGCTTTACTGGTTCATGACAATGACTACATGTTGTCAAAGTTGGTTTATCTAATTTCCATGTTGATCTTTTTAAACCTGTTCTTGCTTTTGACCATCTTCTTTTTGGTTGTGCCATACTATTCCCTCCTTAAAATCACTTGCAATTATATATCTTTAATAAAATAAACTAAATTACTTATAGTAGTATACTCTTTTTTCCTTTATTTGTCAAGCTCAAGATTATGCATACATTTTTTGCAAATAGTAGGATGTTCTTTGTATTCACCAACTGTTTCACTATACATCCAACATCTTTCACATTTTTGTCCATCTGCTTTTTCTACCTTTATTCCTATCTCTGTTTCAGCATTTTTCCTATTATTTTCTTCTATTTCTAATCCAGAAACTATGAAACATTCCATTAGTAAATCTTTGTTCTTGTTTAAAAAGTCCAAATTTTCTCCATCTGCATATAAAATAATTTTTGCATCTAATGAATTACCAATTTTTTTGTCCCCTCTTGCAATTTCTAATTCTTTAGAAACCATTTCTTTTATTTTTATTATTTTTTCCCATTTTTTCATTAAATCTGGATTTTCATATTCAGATTTTACTTCTGGCCAATCTGTTAACATTACACTTTGAAGTTCCTCATTTTCCCCATGTGGCATATACTTCCATATTTCCTCTGCTGTAAAAGATGTTATAGGTGCTAAGATTTTAACTAAACTTAAAAGTATTTCATACATTACACTTTGTGCTGCTCTTCTAGTTTTTGAATCTGGTTTTGATGTATATAATCTATCTTTTATTATATCCAAATAGAATGTGCTCATATCATTTACACAAAACTCATTTATATCATGATATACTTTATGAAATTCGTAGTTGTCAAATCCTGATGTTGCATTCTTTATTAATTTATTTAGCTTAAATAGTGCAAACTTATCTATTTCTTCAAGATCATTATATTCTAATTTATCATTAACATTAAAATCAAATAAATTTCCAATTATAAATCTTGCAGTATTCCTTATTTTTCTATAGCTTTCAGTTAATTGTTTTAATATATTTTTAGATAAACTTATTTCTGATTGATAATCAGATGATAATACCCATAGTCTTAATATATCTGCTCCATATTCTTTTATTATTTCTTGTGGGCTTATAACATTTCCTAAGCTTTTTGACATTTTTTTACCTTTTTCATCAATTACAAATCCATGTGTTAACACTTCTTTATATGGTGCTACACCCTTAGTTGCAACTGATGTGAGTATTGATGATTGAAACCATCCTCTATATTGGTCATTTCCTTCTAAATATAAGTTTGCTGGTGGTAAACCTCTTTCTACTAACACCGCCTCATGAGTAGAACCTGAATCGAACCATACGTCCATTATATCTGTTTCTTTTCTAAAACTTGTGTTTCCGCATTTACTGCACTTTGCATTTTCTGGCATTAACTCTTTTTCTGATAAATCAAACCAACTGTTAGAACCTTTTTCTCTAAATATCTTCTTAATTTTTTCAATTGATTCATCTGTTATATATTCTTTGCCACATTCTTCACAATAAAATATTGGAATAGGCACTCCCCATGTACGTTGTCTTGATATGCACCAATCACTTCTTTCTGCAACCATATTAGAAATTCTTTCTTCTCCCCATGAAGGAATCCATTTAACTTTTTTTATTTCTTCTAGTGTTTTTTCTCTAAATCCATCAACTGATGCAAACCATTGGTTAGTTGCTCTAAATATTATTGGGTTTTTACATCTCCAGCAATGTGGGTATGAGTGAATAATAGTTTCTTTATTTAATAGATATCCATTTTCTTCTAACCATTTTATTATTTCTTCATTAGATTTTTCGTAAAACATTCCTGCAAAAGGTCCTGCTTCTTCAGTTTGATATCCCTTACCATCAACAACAACTACAGTATCTAAGCCATTTTTTAATCCACACAAATAGTCTTCTTTACCATATCCAGGTGCTGTATGAACTGCTCCAGTACCTGTATCTAATTCAACAACTATTGTGTCATCACTTCCTAATACAACTTTTGAATCTCTATCTAAAAATGGATGTTTGCAAATTATTCCTTCTAAATCTTTTCCTTCAATTTTTTGTATTGTTTCATATTTTTCTATATTAGCTTTTTTCATCACATTTTCAACAAGTTCACTTGCTATAATATATTTTTCATTATTTGCCTTAACTATACTATACTCAAATTCTGGCCCTATTGTTATTCCAACATTACCTGGCAAAGTCCAAGGAGTTGTTGTCCATATTACAAAATATGTATCTTTTTCATCAAATTTTCCTTTTGCATCTTTAACTTTAAATTTTACAAATATAGAAGTAGTCTTAGAATCTGCATATTCAATTTCCGCTTCAGCTAATGCTGTTTCACAATCTGTACACCAGTATACTGGTTTTAAACCTTTATAGATGTATCCTTTTTTAAACATTTCTCCAAATATTCCTATTTGTCTTGATTCAAATTCTGGTTTTAGCGTAATGTATGGATTTTTCCAATCTCCTAATACTCCTAATCTTTTAAATCCCTCTGTTTGTTTTTCTACAAATCCTAAAGCAAAATCTCTACAAGTGTCTCTAAATTTAGTTACACTTATTTCGTCTCTATTTAGCCCTAACACACTTATTGCTCTTTTCTCTGTTGGTAATCCATGTGTGTCATATCCAGGAACATATGGTGAATAAAACCCTCTTAAAGATTTATATCTTACAACAGTATCTTTTAAAATTTTATTTAAAGCATGACCTATATGTATTTCTCCATTTGCATATGGAGGCCCATCATGTAATACAAAACTTTCATGTCCTTTGTTTTTCTCTAAAATTTTTTCATACAAGTCATTTTCAAATACATCTTTTTGTATTTTTGGCTCATTCTCAGGTAAACTTGCTCTCATTGGAAAATCTGTTTTTGGCAAGTTTAATGTTTTACCATAGTCTTGTTTTTCCTCACTCATAATTAATTCCTCCTAATTTTTATACTATTTTTTATTTATGTTTTAAATTTTACACATGTTCAAATTTTCTTTATGGTTATTGTTTATACTAATATAGATTACAATTTTTTTAAATGCAAATAACTTTTCTATATTAAAAAACAAATTCCATTTTCATCCAAAGCTAGGACGAAAATGGAATTTCCGTGGTACCACCCAAATTAATATATACTATCTTATATATTCACTCAAATTTCTTTTAACGCAAGAATTACGAATTTCTTTACTTTTATTTTCATGAAATCAGCTAAAAGGTGATATTAAATAAGTATTTATTCTACCAAAATCTCAGCATATATTTGGCTCTCTGTAGATTTTTCCATATTTAACTTGTCCTTTATTATTGCTTTTAAAATTATGCTAAATATTTTACCACTTTTTTGTAGTCAATTCAAGTAGTTTTTATAAATTTTTATATTTTTTAGTGGACATTTCTAGAAGTTTAGATTCTAAACTTCTAAAAATGCCCACCAAAAGCTTTAAATTTCATTTTAATTATTAGTTTGTTTGTTTTTTTTCTTTCCAAATGTAATTTCTCTATGTAAAACTTCATTTAATTTATCTTCAAAAGCTTGTTGTTTTGGTGTTAGTTCTACTGTTATATCTTTTAAAAAGAATGATTTTATTTTTGACCATATGCTCACTTTTGTTGGTAAATTTTCATTTCTTTCTTCTTTTTTTGTTTCTTCTACTATATTTGCTTTGTTTATTTCTTCATTTGCGCCTTCTGAAGAATTTTGATTCATTTGATCATTCATTTCCATTTCCTCCTTGGTAATAATTTAGCTTTTACATATATATACCATATTTTTTAATATTTTACAATAGTTTTTTATATTAAAAATTTGTTACATTTTCGTTACAATTTTGTAATATTTTAGCAAATTAATTCTAAACCTTTTAATTCTTTGGGAGTTACTGTTATAATTTGATTATTTAAGTCCTTATTTGACTCTTTTTTAACCAACATATAATTTGTAGTATGTCCTTTATAAAAATTTCCTTCTCTTTCTTCAAATAAAACTTCCACATCTTTTCCAATATAACTTTTAAGATAGTTCTTTTCATTTTCATCTGAAAGTTCTATCAATCTTTTACTCCTTATTTCTTTTATTTCATCTCTAATTTGATTTGGCATTTTTGCAGCAACTGTTCCAGATTTTTTTGAATATTTAAATACATGCATCTTATAAAATTTAATTTTTTCTAAGTACTCATATGTTTTTTCAAATTCTTCATCAGCTTCTCCTGGGAAACCAACTATTACATCTGTTGTTAATAACACATCTTTTATATTATTTCTTAATAATTCTACACATTTTTCGAATTCTTTTGTATTATATTTTCTATTCATTCTTTTTAAAACATCATCACAACCGCTTTGTAAAGATAAATGAAATTGGTTGCATATTTTATTAAGTTTTTTTAATCTATTTACAAATTCTTCGTCTATAATACTTGGTTCTAAAGATCCTAATCTTATTCTATTAATATTAGTTTTTTTATCTATTTCTTCTAACAAATCAATTAATGTAATGTTTCCTAAATCTTTCCCATATGATGCAATATGTATTCCAGTAATTACTATTTCTCTTATTCCTTTTTCTTGATTTTTTTGTACCTCTTGTAAAATACTTTCTTTACTCCTACTTCTTATTCTTCCTCTTGCATATGGTATAATACAATATGAACAAAATTGATTACATCCATCTTGTATTTTTATCTCCATTCTAGTTTTTTCAGAATGTGATACAATACCAAAATCTGCAAATTTTTTTTCATCTTCTATGTTTTTTATATTATTTTTTTGTTTCTTACTAATAAATCTTTCAACATATTCAACAATATCTTTTTTCCCAACATTTCCTATTATTAAATCAACTTCTTGTATTTTTTCTATTTCTTTTTGTGCAACTTGTGCATAACATCCCATAGCCACAACTATTGCATTTTTATTATGAATTTTTGCTCTTCTTAAAATTTGTCTAGATTTTTTATCTGCAATGTTTGTAACTGCACATGTATTTACAATATATATATCTGCAACATCATTAAAATCTACAATTTCATATCCTTTTTCTATAAATTTTTCTCGCATTCCATTTGTTTCATATTGGTTAACTTTACAACCGTAAAGTATAAAATGCGATTTTTTTATACTCATTTAACATTTTTTTCACCTTTTTCCATTATTTTATTATATTAACATAATATTGTATGTTTTTCAATAATTAAATATCGTTTTATCTCGATATTTTTTTACATAAAATTATTAATTTAGGTTAAAATATTTTTAATAATTCTTTAGAAAGGTTATTAATCTTATGAAATATTTTATTGCATTAATTTTGTGTGCAGTTTTATTTACAGGTTGTGAAAAAAAATCTAACGATAATAAAAATAACTATGAAAACACTTCTAATATATCTGTTAATAGAACTTCAACAAATACTAATATGAATTCAGTTCATAACAATTCAAATAATAACAGTGTAGAAAATGTTGTAGAACCACAAAAAGAAGAACTATTATTTACTTACTCTACCAAAATACTAGATAAATCATCTGAAAGGCAAAACAATGTTAAAATAGCTTGCTCAGAATTAAATGGCTCTATTGTAAAATCTGGTGAAATATTTTCTTTTACAAGTACCTTAGGTCCAGCTAAGCCAGAAGAAGGATACGAAAAAGCAAAAACTTTTGACCAAGATGGTGATATTGTTCAAGAATATGGTGGAGGTAAATGTCAAATAAGTAGTACTTTATATAATGCTGTAAAAGACTTGCCTGGAATTTCTATAATAGAAAGGCATGAACATAGTAGTGATGTTTACTATGTTCCAGAAGGTCAAGATGCAGCTGTTAGTTATGGAAGTGTTGATTTTAAGTTTAGAAATGATAATTCTTATAATATTAGAATAGATGCTAGCTGTACAGAAAATGATATAACTATCAATATAGTTAAAACAATTTAATAATAATTAGTCTAATCCCTTCAAATTAGACATATATTATACTAATAAATTTGGAGGGATTTTAAATGCAAAAAATAAATTTTTTTAGTCGTATTAGAAATTTTTATACAACAAAATTAAGTAATACTCTGTTTTCTTTTAAACCAAAAAAACATAATTTAATACCATTTGTTTTATTAATTTTGTTATTATTTACAATATTATCACCTACTTTTGTTTTAGCAACAGATTCTACATATGTTTGGTCTAATAATGTAAGTAGTAATACATCTATGGATTCTCTAGAAGCTTCTTCAAACTCTAAATCTTCAAATAATTTGAATTTAGAATCAGCTAGTGCTATTTTAATTGAACAAAATAGTGGAAAAGTTTTATATGAACATAATTCTCATGAAAAATTAAGGCCTGCAAGTGTAACTAAAGTTATGAGTTTACTTCTTATTATGGAAGCTATTGATTCTGGTCAACTTTCATATACAGATAAGATTTCTTGTAGTGAAAAAGCTCGTTCAATGGGAGGCTCACAAATATGGCTTGATGAAACAGAAGAATTAACAGTTGATGAAATGCTAAAAGCAATATGTATTGTTTCTGCAAATGATTGTGTTGTTGCAATGGCAGAACATATAAGTGGTAGTGAAGAAGCTTTTGTTGAAAAAATGAATGAAAAAGCTAAAACTTTAGGCATGAATGATACAACATTTAAGAATTGCCATGGAATTGACGAAGATGGTCATGTTACATCTAGCTATGATATTTCAATAATGTCTAGAGAACTTTTAAAAAATCATCCAGACATTACAAAATATACAACAATTTGGATGGACAGTTTAAGAGATGGAAAATCTGAACTCGTAAATACCAATAAATTACTTAGAAATTATAGTGGTGCAACTGGATTAAAAACAGGTTCAACTTCTCTTGCATTATATAACCTTTCTGCTAGTGCTACTAGAAACAATTTATCTCTTATTGCAGTTATTATGAAAGCTCCAACTTCAGCAATACGTTTTTCAGAAGCAAAAAAATTATTAGATTATGGATTCAACACATATGAATACAAAAAATTAGGTAAAGAAAATGACATAATTTCCACAATATCAATAACTAAAGGGGTTGAAACATCTGTTGATGTTTGTCTTTCTAAAAATGCTGGCATTCTTATAAAAAAAGGGGAAGCCAAAAACATAAATCAAAATATAAACTTACCAGAAAGTATTTCTGCGCCTATAAAAAAAGGGCAAGTAATAGGTAAATTAACATATTCGAATGATTCTACAGAACTACTAAGCATTGATTTAGTTGCAAATAAAGATATTAATAAAATGAATATTGGAAACATGATCACACATTTATATAAATCCTGGTTTTGTTTAAACAGGCAAGTTCTATAAATTCGATTTAAAAAAGTATATATCTATAAATTTAAAAGATATATACTTTTTATTTTCTATAAAATCATATTTTAAAAGCTATTGTCTACTAATTATTTGAATCATTTTTGGTTTCACTTTCTACATTTTCTATTTGTTCTTCAAAATCATCATCTATGTTATTCTCAAAGTTGTCCATAAATTCGCCTATATCTTGTTTTTGCTTTTCTTCTTTTTTATCTATTTTTTTGTGTATAATGCAATTAATTTTTTCCATTAAATCTGGTACATAATCAATTAATTTATCTATAGTACTTGAATGTTCTATTGGTAATAATTTAACACATGTGTCTTGTACAACCAGAAAAGCTACAGGACTTATATTAACTCCTGCTCCACTTCCCCCTCCAAATGGTAACCTATACTGAATTTCTTCTTCCTTATCTTTTTTAGTATATCCATCTAATGTTTCACCTTTAAACTCACTTCCTCCTGCTGCAAATCCAAATGCTACTTTTGATATTGGAATAATAACTGTTCCTTTTTCTGTTTCAATTGGTTCTCCTATAATTGTATTAACATCAACCATATCTTTTATGCTATCCATTGCAGTTAGCATAAGTCCTTCTATTGGATGTTCGCTCATTTTCTAATCTCCTACCTTTTTTTTTCAGAAAATTATACATTACATGTATAATATGTACAATTTTCATTGTTATTATGCAATCCAAATTTAATTTTATATAATTCATATTTTTATATAAAGGTGTTACTTCAAAGAAATGTTTATCTTTATTAAAATTCTTTACAATAGCTGCATATAATGTTGAAATTGCAAATGAAATAATAGGACAAATAAAGCTTAAAAATATTACATTATTTATATCTAATTTCATTTCTAATTTTAGTTTTTCAAATATTGGATTTAAATTTGTTATTATTTCTTTTACTTCTTTCTTTTTAGGCATGTTCTCTTTTAAAAATTTATAATCTAATTCTTCAGCTTTCCTTATTAGCTTTGTATTCATAACTTTTTTCAAAATTTTTGTTATATTTTTATTTTGTATAGTTTTATTATTTAAATCTAAATGAAATATACATATTTTTTCTATGAAAATTAAACATATTTTTATATCAAAATTTAATAAAAGCTTCGTTTTTTCCTTTTTCTCCACTTCTAATTTTCTTATTACAATTTTAATTTTTGAAGTATATACTATTAATGTAATTATTAGTAAAACAAATAACACTAGTAACATAAGTTTTCTCCTTATATTACTAGTGTTACCAGTTTTTGTATTTTTTAAACATTATTTTTTTGTTTTTTCTATTGTTATATCTCCAAATAACTCTTCTTGTGTTGCTGTTATCTTTTTTCTTCTATTAAGTTCCAAAACTCCTGTAAATGCAGTTACTACTTCTGTTTTCGAACATGTTTTTAGTGAGAATAGTTTTCCAAAAACAAATTTTGGTTTTTTTAATAATTCTTTAAATATTTCTTTAACTTTTGTTGTTACACTAACATTTTCATATACTGCAAGTTTTTCAATGTTTTTAGCATTTTGATTAAATTTTTGTTTTTCTCTTTCCATTAGCTCTTTGTATTTGTTATATATTAAAATCATTTCATACTGTTTTTCAATTTTTTGTTTTGGTAGCTGTATTTCATCTGGTAATTTATAATACCTTTTAGAATAAATTTCATAACTATCTTTTAATCTTTTTGAAATTTCTTTATATTTTTTATAATCTATAATTCTTCTTATTAATTCTTCTTCACTAATTTCTGCTTCATCTTCTACTTCTTGTGGAAGTAGTCCTTTAGATTTTATAAATAATAGTGTAGATGCCATTATTAGAAATTCACTTGTTATATCTAAATTTGATTTTTCCAATTTATTTATATATTCAATATATTGGTCTGCTATTTCACTTATATTAACTTTATATATGTCCATTTTGTTTTTATCAACTAAATGACATAACAAATCTAATGGCCCTTCAAAGTTTTCTAATTTAATTGAATATTTTTTTGTTTCAAGTGTTAATATATTTTGCATTAGTTCTCCTTTTCGTTTAGCATAAAACAGATTTTATTATTTCTTCCATATATCCTTTTTTTAATAAATATAATTTTATTGTTTCATCATCTTCATTATTTATTCTTTTTTTGTTGACTATTGTTTCAGCAGATTTTAATTCATACTCTACCAAATCATTTTTATTTTCATATATGTAATCTGAAATTAAATTTTTATTTATCCCTTTTGTTTGCAATTTATATTCTAATTCTTTTATAGATAGATTTTTTAAATTCATATATTCTTTTACTGCTTTTTTTACATATTCTTCATCATTTATATATTTTGCTTCTTTTAAATATGAAATTACATCATCTAACATATTCTCATTTTCTTCTGCAAACTTGCATCTTATTTCATTTTCTGTTCTTTTTTTATATAATACATATTTTAATACTTTTGTTTTTAGTTTGTCAAATTCTTCTTCCATGATTATCTCCACAAATTATATATTTTAATTTTTAAAATATATGGTTTATTCTTCTTCTGTTACTTCTTCTATTTCACCTAAACTTTTTTCAAATGCTTGGTTAAAATTATCCCTTATTTTTCCTTCAACTTCTTCCATTAGTTGTGGATTATTTTTTAGATAATCTTTTACATTTTCCCTGCCTTGTCCAATTCTTTCTCCATTATAACTAAACCAAGAACCGCTTTTTTCAATTATATTTAAATTAACAGCTATATCTAGTATATTGCCTTCTTTAGAAATTCCCTTTCCATACACTATATCAAATTCTGCTTCTCTAAATGGTGGTGCAACTTTGTTTTTTATTACCTTTACTTTTACCCTATTACCTACAACTTCTCCATCAGTTTTTATATTTTCTACTTTTCTTATATCTAATCTTACAGATGAATAGAATTTTAGTGCTCTACCTCCAGGTGTTGTTTCTGGGTTTCCAAACATTATTCCAACTTTTTCTCTTAATTGATTTATAAATATTATTACTGTTTTTGATTTACTTATAACACCTGCTAATTTTCTTAGAGCTTGTGACATAAGTCTTGCTTGTAATCCAACATGAGAATCTCCCATATCACCATCTATTTCTGCTTTTGGAACTAATGCTGCAACAGAATCTACAACTATTACATCAATTGCTCCACTTCTTGTTAATGCTTCTGCAATTTCTAATGCTTGTTCACCTGTATCTGGTTGTGAAACAATTAAATTATCTATATCAACCCCTAAGTTTTTTGCATATACTGGATCTAGTGCATGTTCTGCATCAATAAAAGCTGCTTCTCCTCCTGTTTTTTGTGCTTCTGCAATAATATGTAATGCTAATGTTGTTTTACCAGAAGATTCTGGTCCAAATATTTCTATTATTCTTCCTCTAGGAATTCCTCCTATTCCAAGTGCTATGTCTAAACTTAATGCTCCTGTTGGAATTGCTTCAACATTCACTGCTTGAAACTCTCCAAGTTTCATTATTGAACCTTTTCCAAATTGTTTTTCAATTTGACTTAATGCTGCTTCTAATGCTTTTGATTTTTCTTGATTTTCACTCATTTATTTTTCCTCCTAAACGTTTGTTTGTATTGCTATTATATATGATATTATTTTTTTGTCAAGCATTTTTTTTATTTTTATATTTTTAATTAATTTTTTCTTCTTTTATATACCAATTTTCAATATTATAGAAAATATTATACCAATTCGGAGTTATTTCTGCAACTAAATTTTTATTATATGCAACTAAATTCCTATTATAATATAAACTAATATAAGGAACTTCTTCTAAATATATATTTGCAATTTCTCTTATTCTTTCTTTTACTGTGTTTTCATCATTTGTATTTATTATTTCTTCTAATAATTCATCTATACTTTCATTTTTATAATTTGATAAATTATTATCTCCAAAGAAAATATATAAATTAGGATTAAATGATGCATTTATACCAATTAAAGCTATTTCGTAATTTCTATTTCTTACATTATTATCATACACATTTTCTGCAACTTTTAAGATATTTATTTTTAGTCCTTCATTTTCAAGTTGTTGCTTTATTTTTTCTGCTACTTGTACTTGAAATTCATTTTGAGAGTTAACCATTAAACTTATTTCTGTTTTTAAACTTTTATTTTGTTCATTTTTTCTCCATATATTGCCATCAAACTTCCAGCCAGCTTCATTTAATATGTTTTTGACATTATAATTTACTAATACTTCATTTCCTTTATCATATAAATAATTACCATAATCTAATGGAAATTCTGAAGCAAAATATGTATTATTATATACTTCAAATATTATCTCTTCTTTCCTAATTCCATATTTTATAGCTTGTCTTATTTCTTTATTTTTAAGTAAATCATCCTCTGTATTTATTGCAATAAAATCATACTCTCTTCCTATATATTCATTTCTATTAAATCCTATTTTTCCAATATATTCATCAGTTTTAAAATTAGATGTTGAAATTAAATCTATTTCCTCTAGTTTAAAATCATTATATAATTTTGAAGAATTGTCATATAAATTAATTTCTACTTTTTTTAAATTAAATTCTCCTTGTTTGTTCCACCAATTGGTATTTTCAGTTAAAATTAATTTTGAGTTATTAGAACTTTCTAGTTTATATTTTCCTGTTCCAATATATAACTCATCTTTTATTATTGGAAATGTCAAATTATATTCAAAAAATGGTGTTTCTTGTTTTAGTATTATTCTTATAGTATAATCATCAATTATTTCTAGTGTTTCAATATTATTTATATTCGAAACATAAATTGAATTTTTTTCTTTTATTTTATCAATTGTATATTTTATATCTTTTGAAGTAAATTTACTATTATCATGCCACAAAACATTTTCTCTTAATTTTATTATATATGTTGTATTATTTATTTTTGACCACTCTGTTGCCAAACATGGAGATAATTTATAATTATATTCTACATTTATTAATGGTTCAAATATAATCTTACTTACTTGCTGTGCTTGTTTGTTTAAACTTAATATTGGGTTAATTGTATCATACTTAGAAATTCCTAAAGTTATTGTGTCTATTATATATTCCTTTTCTTGAGCATATGTAATAGAATCATCTTCTTTTTTATTTATATTTATTTCATATATTTTATATATTGAAATAAACAATAATATAATAACTATTGATATAAATATATACATAAAAATTTTTTCTTTCAACTTTAAGTTCACCTTACCTTTGGATTAAAAAAGGAACAAATATAATAAATATTTGCCCCCCATAATATAGATTTATTGTAATAATTCATATCTATATAAAATTAGTTTCTTGATTCAACTATAAGTTTTATTCCTGTTCTATCCTCTCCTTCTACTTGTACTTCAGCAAATGCTGGTATACAAATTAAATCCACTCCAGCTGGTGCTACAAAGCCTCTTGCAATTGCTACCGCCTTTATAGCTTGATTTAGTGCACCTGCTCCTATTGCTTGCATTTCAGCTTTGTTTGTTTCTTTAACTAATCCAGCTATTGCACCTGCTACTGAATTTGGGTTTGATTTTGATGAAATTTTTAAAGTTTCCATTAATTTTTCCTCCTAATACTTAATTTTGTTTCATTTGTTACATGTATATTTATATTACATTTTGAATTTAATGTCTAGTATTTTTGGAAAAATTAGGTAAGTTTTCATCTGTCAAATATCTGATTTTATAATATTTTTCGTTTTCGTATTACAATTATTTACTATGTTCGACTTTTTTCTGCAAATTATCTTACTGTTACCATATTATTTATTTTGTTATTTTCATCAACTTCAAATATACAACCATTAAATATTGGCTCTCCTTCTGCTACTTTATATTTTTCTGGAATAGATGTAACAAATCTTTTTACTGATGCTTCTATACTCATACCTATTACTGAATCTTTTGGTCCAGTCATTCCAATATCTGTAATAAATCCTGTTCCTTTTGGTAATATTTGTTCATCATTTGTTTGAACATGTGTATGTGTACCAAATATTGCCGTAACTCTTCCATCTAAATAATATGCTAATGCTTTTTTTTCAGCTGTTGCTTCTGCATGAAAATCAACAAAAATCAAATCTGCTTTGCCATCAATACTTTTTAAAATTTTATCTGAAATCAAAAAAGGATTTTCTGATAAAACATTCATATCTGTTCTTCCTATTAAATTTATAACTGCTATTTTTTTATTGCCACAATCATATATTCCATAACCATTACCCAATACTCCTTCTGAATAATTAGCTGGTCTTAATAATTGTTTATTTTCTATAAAATTAAAAATATCTTTTTTTCCCCAAGTATGGTTTCCCATTGTTATAACATTTATCCCAAGAGCTAATAGCTCTTTAAATATAGATTCAGTTATTCCCATACCATCTGCAGAATTTTCACCATTTGCAATTACAAAATCAATATTTCTTTCTTGAATAAAATTTTTTAAAATACCTCTTAATTTTTTTATACCACATTCTCCAACAATATCTCCAATTGTTAAAATTTTCATATTTTACCCTTCCTATTATTACACCAAAATTTACAAATATTATATTACATATTCTAGTTTATTTCAATCTTCTCTTATTTATATAGGTAATATTTGTGAATTTTATATGATATTTATTGCAATTTTACGTTTATTCATATAAAATATTTTTGTAAATTTGTTTTGAAAGGATTTTTTATGGATAACAGCAAAAAAAACAGAAAAGTTTCTAAGAAATCTGATTCTGAATATAAAAAATTTTTTTTAAGAAGAACTGTTAAATTTGAAATTGCAATTTTAATAGTTTTTGTATTATTGATTGGACGTTTAGCATGGATTCAATTTGTAAATGGAAGTGAATATAAAGAATATGCATATGAACAGCAAACTATGAATCAAATTATTAGTCCTAAAAGAGGAACTATTTATGATTCTACTGGTCAACCTTTGGCAATAAGTGCTGATGTTGACACAGTTACAATAAATCCATCAGAAATAGAATATGAAAATGGAGATAAAGTTGAACCTGAAAAAATAGCAAAAGCTTTTTCTGATATTTTTGCTTTAGACTATAATGAAGTTTTGGAAAAAGTTAATTCTGATTCAATGATTGAAACAATTGCAAGGAAAGTAGAAAATGATAAAATTATATTACTTGAAAATTGGCTAGATGAAAATGATGTAACTTCTGGAGTAAATATAGATGATGATACTAAAAGATATTATCCTCACGAAGATTTAGCTTCTCAAGTTATAGGTTTTTGTGGTACCGATTCTCAAGGTTTAGAAGGACTAGAAAGCTACTGGGATTCTGTTCTAACAGGAACTCCTGGGAAAACAGTATATTCCAAAAGTGTAATAAATCAAGAAATTCCTGAAACAGAGTCTACATATATTGATGCTGAAAACGGTAGTGATTTAGTATTAACTTTAGATATAAATATTCAAGAAATTGCAGAAAAATATTTAGAACAAGCTGTTAAAGAAAATAAATGTACAAGAGGTGGAAATGTTATAATTATGGATCCTTCAACTGGTGATATTTTAGCTATGGCAACATACCCTAATTATAATTTAAATACCCCTTTTGAGCCATATACAGATTCTTTAAAAGGAAGTTGGGAAACTCTTTCTTCAGAAGAAAGAGTAACAGCTCTGCAAAACACATGGAAAAACAGAGCTGTTTCAGATGGATATGAACCTGGTTCTACATTTAAATTAGTTACAGCTTCTATAGCATTAGAAGAAGGTCTAGTTCAAACTGATATTCCAAATGATTTCACATGTAATATTATAGAAAATGTTGATGGTGTTGAAATTAGTTGTTGGAGAACTTATGGAGCACACCATGGTCAATCATTAAGAGAAGCCTTAGGCAATTCTTGCAACCCTGCATTTATTCAATTAGGTAGAAGAATTGGGGCAGAAACATTTTATAAATATTTCAATGCTTTCGGATTTTTCGACACATTAAATTCAGGTCTATCTGGCGAAGTTTCTCGGTTATTTTCACGACTTAGATGATGTTGGTTCTGTAGAACTTGCTACAATGTCTTTTGGTCAGAGATTTACTATAACTCCTTTGCACCTTATAACTGCTGTTTCTGCAATAGCAAATGATGGAATATTAATGCAACCAAGAATTGTAAAGGAAATTGTAAATTCAGACACGGGCGTTGTAACTTCAATTCCAACAGTACAAGTAAGACAAGTAATTTCAAAAGAAACATCTGAAACCATGAGAGATTTAATGGAATCTGTTGTAACAGATGGAACTGGTGGTTATGCTAAAGTTGCTGGTTATTCAGTTGGTGGAAAAACTGGTACTTCAGAACCATCTCCAGGAAAAGAAGAGGAAGGTTATACAGCATCATATGTTGCTATTTCACCAACATCTAATGCTAAAGTTGCTGTTTTAGTAACTTTATATGATCCTAAAGGAGATAGTTTCCAAGGGGGACAAGTAGCAGGTCCAGTAGTTTCACAAATACTATCTGAAGTATTGCCTTATCTTGGTCTTGCTTCTGAGGAACAAGAAGCTGCTGAATCTTCATCTAGTTTAATAACACTTACAGATGTTAGAAATAGGACATTAGGAGAAGCAAAAAAAATATTATCAAATGCAGGTTTTAATGTTCATACAACTTCAGAAAATGATGAATTACTTGTTACTAATCAAGTTCCAAAACCTGGAGTTTCTTTAGAAGAAGATGCATTAATCTGCTTGTACACAGAAGAAAATGAAGCAAGTGTTTCTGTTACTGTTCCTAATCTAAAAGGAATGACTGCTTCTCAAGCAAGAAACAGCTTAAAATCTAAGAATCTAAATATTAGTATAGAAGGCTCACGGAAAAGTAATTAGCCAAAGTATTGCATTTGACACACCAGTTGATATAGGAACTGTAGTTACAGTAACACTACAGCAAGAAATAAGAGACACACATTAGTTTATAATATAAATTTATTATCTTTATGAATTATAAAAAAAGAGTGCTAGATAATTCCAGTACTCTTTACTTTAATAATAGCTTGAGAATAATTGCTCAATTTAATATGAGAGTTTTTGTTAATTTTCTCTTGACAATTTACATCCAAATACCTTTGTCAAAATCCTACATATTTTTTGTCAAAAAACTACAAAAAGTCTTGACATTTACATGTTTGACAATTTACATTACGCTTGCTATAAGTATTTCGTAGTTCTTGTTTGCATAATATGTTTACACGCCGAGCACCGGGCGGAACCCACAGATGCGGTCCGTGCCTCCGTAAGCGTAGTAGAAAGAGAACAAGCCTGCACTGCCGCCGTTGTTGAAGCCGCCTCCACGCATGAAGAACGGACCGCTCAAGTACGGAAAGGTAGAGTAGTCTTGGTTCCAGCTGTACTGGCCGTTTGCTCCGTTTGATGTCTCCCATAATGCATCACCATATCTATCACTATTTGCGTTATAGTTTGCTGTTTTATCTTCTGTACTATCTGTTGCTCCATCTCCTTTGTATTCTGTTTTGTACCTATTGCTTACATTTTCTTTAAAATATGTTACAACTGATGTTGTTCCATTTGCTAAATAATCTGCCATATATTCCCATGAGCCCCCACTCATGTCATATATTCCATATATGTTTCCTG